>NZ_JADBDR010000004.1:0-451782 GCF_014873645.1 Paenibacillus sp. OAS669 | reverse complement strand
GTAAGACCCCTTGAAGACGACGAGGTAGATAGGTTCGGGGTGGAAGCACGGCAACGTGTGGAGCTGACGAATACTAATCGGTCGAGGGCTTAACCAATTATCTGCCATACGAAGTATGGTCAGAGAGCTGCGATGCGTAAGCGTCGCAGGCCCCGAAACACAAATTGCTCAAAAACACGCATGCATTTCGTATCTAGTTTTCAAGGTGCAAGCCATCTTGAAATAGAATATGCGGTTGTGGTGGAATGGCAGACACGCTATCTTGAGGGGGTAGTGGGCGTAAGCTCGTGGAGGTTCGAGTCCTCTCAACCGCACCATATCACTTTGCAGTCGTGGCGGAATTGGCAGACGCGCACGGTTCAGGTCCGTGTGGGCTAACCCCCCGTGGAGGTTCGAGTCCTCTCGACTGCATTTTATGTGCCCTTAGCTCAGCTGGATAGAGCGTTTGACTACGAATCAAAAGGTCGGGAGTTCGAATCTCTCAGGGCACGCCATTTAACTGTTCGTACCTGGCATAATAACCTCTATATAAAGAAACCTGTGATTGGAATGATTCCTCACAGGTTTCTTTGCGTTTCTTAATATTCACTGGTAATCAGACTCTTCCTCATTTACCGCAGAGGAGGCCGCATTTGCATTCTCCGTATTGCTTTGCAGCAAAGAAGAAAGCTCTTGGACTTGCTGCTGCTCTTGTTCATTTTCTGCATTAGCTTGAGCCGCATTAATACCATGTTGAATGGCATTATTGTTGTTTTCAGCCACAGGGATCACCTCCTCGCTTTTATCATCCATAGTATTCCACCAATGTCATGAGGACATGCATTAGCACGAGGAATAGAATGTAATTTTCTTTGAAAGAAGATTACGGTTGATTGCTGTTGCCGCTTTGCAAATGCATAGTTCCGCTCTCCAGCTGAACGTTTCCGTCGCTTGTCCCAGCATTATATACATCACTTAGCTGCTCTTGAGTTATTTCTTGCCCTTCCAAGCGGGAAGCTTGGGACTGACTTTGTTTATTCTGCGTGGAAGCCGATTTAGTCTCCATAAACTGACAACCTTTCTTTTTGGACTGGACCAATTGCCTTTTTAATGTGTCACAGAATGGGTTAAATATACTCGAAGCTTGTTTTTTGGGCAGGTCCATCCGATGGATTGTGCGATAGTTGTCGAGCGATTATAGAATTAAATATGAGGATATAAGAAGGAAAAGCTCATTATTTGAAGAACATTAGTAATACTGTCGAAAAAATAATCGGATATGAGGTACATTGCCATGTGCGAATCGCAGCAGAAAGTACGAAATAGAGCTGGGAATCATAATTGGTTGGAAACATCCTTGCATGTGAATGACGCATTATTCCGTGTTGCTTTTGATTATGCTGCAACGGGAATGGCCTTAAACGATCTAAGTGGAAAATGGCATAAGGTCAATAAAGCATTATGTGGAATTACAGGCTATTCTGAACAAGAGCTGCTTTCGACGGACTATCAAAGCCTGACACATCCGGAAGATCTGGAAGTCAACATCGACTACATGACACGTTTGCTTTCCGGAGAACGGGAAAGCTTTCAAATAGAGAAGCGTTTTTTACATAAAACAGGAAGAGTAATCTGGATTTTGCTTCATGTCTCTCTAGTCCGCGACCCTGAAGGTGAACCTATGTATACGATTTCACAAATTCAGGATATCAGTCCGCGGAAGCAGCTAGAGCAGAAATATCGTTCCCTTATTGAATATAATCCAGCTGGCATATTTTCATTGGACCTAGACGGTAAGATCGATGGGATCAATCCGGCAATGGAAAAAATAATCGGATACGAAGCACAAGAGCTGCTGCATACCTCGTTCAAATCGCTGATCGCAGAGGAAGAGGAGCATCTCCTCATATTGCAAAACGTGCTGGAAAACGATCAATACAATCATGAAATCACACTGACGCATAAGCAAGGCCATCAAGTATATTTGGGGGCAAAGGATGTTCCTATCATTGTGGATGGACGGATCGTCGGATTTTACATCATCGCCAGGGATATTACGGAGCATAAGAAAACCAAAGAATCGCTGCGGTTGGTGCAGCAGGACTTACAGGATGTCGTAAAGAAGCAGCAGGGAATGACGTTCAAATTCAAAATGATCGATGGCAAGTTCATTCACACCTTGTGCGACGGAGAACTGGTCTATCGTCTCGGCTTCAAACCTGAGCATATTGTAGGCTGTGAGCTGAAAGATATCTTACCGCTGGAGATTGCCTTAAATAAGGAGGAATATTATAAACGCGCTTGGGAAGGGGAGGAGCATGTCCTATATGAGGGAATGCTGAACCAGATTCCCTACTTGGCTTCACTTAGACCCATCAAGCGGGATGGACAAGTAGTCGAGGTTATTGCTTCCTGTATCGATATTACCGAACGCAAGCAAACCGAGGAGGATTTGCGGGCGACCAAGGAGATGCTGGAATCCTTTATTTCAAACACATCGGATGCGATTGAAGTTATAGACTTGGATGGCCATGTTTTGCAAATTAACAATGCTTTCGAAAAAATTTATGGCTGGACTTGCGAGGAGATTATAGGCGAGAAGCTGCCGCTGATTCCAGAAGAACGTGTAGACGAATTATATGACATAGTGAATCAGCTGTTATCCGGCAAAGAGATTACGGACTACGAAACGATTCGACTGCACAAAGATGGAACGGTACTTCAGGTTAGTCTAACCATTTCGCCGATCAAGGATGCAGATGGGGTCACTATCGCGATAGCAGGGATATCCAGAGACATTACCGAGCGCAAAAAGACGGAAGAGCTATTAAGAAAATCGGATAGGCTTGCTGTCGTTGGGCAGCTGGCTGCGGGACTCGCACACGAAATCCGTAATCCGCTGACTTCGTTAAAAGGCTTTTTGCAGCTGATGTATGAGAAAGGGCCGAATCAGCAGCGTTACTACGATATTATGAGCAGCGAGCTGAATCGGATCAATTTTATAGTCAGCGAATTTCTGATTATAGCCAAGCCGCAGGTGATCGAGTTTAATATGAAATCACTGAAGCAGATCATTCAAACGGTGATTCAGTTGATCGAGCCCGAGGCCACCATGAACAATGTGCAAATTTCGGTACAGATGCCTAAGAAGGATCCGATTATGATATGCTGTTCGGAATTTCAGATCAAGCAAGTGTTTATCAATTTATTAAAAAATGCCATTGAAGCCATGCCAAACGGCGGCGAAATTCAGATGGAGATCCGTCATGATGAGCACGAAGTTCATATCCGTATTGTAGATAACGGCCATGGCATTCCTCAGGAACGTCTGGCGTTCCTCGGTGAACCGTTCTATACAACGAAGGAGAAAGGCACCGGACTTGGGCTTATGATGTGCTACAAAATTATTGAGACTCATCAAGGGACCATTCAAATTGAGAGCCAGATTAATGCGGGCACGGAGGTCAATATGACGCTTCCGAAATCATTGAAATGCTCGAATGACCATTCTATGAGGCTGACAGCTTATTCAAGCAACACTTGATCCTGTCGACGAATCATGGTATGACTGGGTATGTACAACTTTTGGAGGAGGAATTCAATTGAAATTTTTACCATTAGGCAAAAGCGGTTTGGAAGTATCAAGAGTCACGTTCGGCTGCTGGGAGCTGGGCGGAGGGCCATGGGAGTTTACAAGCGACGAAAATAATATCAAAGCGCTTCAGGCTGCTTTTGAAATGGGGATAACCACCTTTGATACTGCGGAAGGCTACGGCTCCGGTCACTCGGAGGAAATTGTGGGCAGCGCTCTTCTTGGGATCAGAGAGCAGTGCGTCCTTTCCACCAAAGTCAGCCGCGCTAATCTGGCGCCAGCCGATGTTCGCCGTTCCGCAGAAGCCAGTCTGCAGCGATTGAAAACCGACTACATCGATATTTATTATATCCATTGGCCCAGCTTTGACATTCCGGTTTCCGAGACCTTAGGGGAGTTCAACAAGTTGAAGGAGGAAGGCTTGATCCGCGCCATCGGAGTATCGAACTTTTCTCTGGAGCAATTGGAGGAAGCGTCCCGCTACGCGCAAATCGATGTCATACAGCCGGAGTACAGCCTGCTGCACCGGTCGATAGAGCAGGACCTTATACCTTATTGCAAGGCAAACAGCATTGCTATTATGAGCTACAGCTCGATTGCCAAAGGTATACTGACAGGAGCATTTCATTCGGGGAAGAAAAAGCTGGATGCAAACGATTTCCGCAGTACGCGGCGGTTATTTTTGCCCGAGCATTTGAAAAAAGAGGAAGAGCTCATACAGCTGTTAAAGGAGATTGCCGACTCGAGAGGGAAGGCCATTTCGCAAATTGCCATTAGCTGGCTGCTGCATCAAGAAGGCTTGACTACGGCTATCGTCGGCTCTCAAAGCATCGCCCATATGAAAGAAAATATTGATGCTGTAGATATCGAGCTGAACTCGGATGAGTTAAATGCGCTTGATTCCGTAAGCAAGAAAGTCATCGCCAGTATCGACGCCTAGTATGGACGGGAGCTCTTCCAAAAATGTACCATTAAACCAGCAACCTGTTTCTGTTGCCATAACATATACGTGGTGCCCTAAAACAATGAAAGCCCTACCTCTCTTTCATCCTTGCGGCTCCGAAGACCGCGCCAGTGTGAATCAGTAACACAACAACAAATTCTTTAGGGTTAATTGGAATTTGAAATGTTGAATGGGTGGAGGTACAACGAAAAACTAACGGAGATTTAACGTTTCGAGGTTACCTTGCAATGATACATTTGATAATGATAACATAATTTTCTTACTTTTGCAAAGGAAATGAAAGACATTTTTGATTGACTGCAGCGCTTTCTTTATTATAAGATTACATTAAGTGAATAAATGAGGCGTGTTACCTTGCGAAAAGGGCATGAGCCGAGGAGAGTTTTCTATGCAGATAGAAAAACTTTTCTTGGCTCTTTTTTCTTTTATTGTATATAGTATCCATATGGACAAAATAGGCGGTGATTCGTCAGTGAAGCCAGAGAACAACCATCGCATCGAGAGAGTAATCGGAAATAATGTGATTTTGGTCAAGGAGCTGGGTACAGACAGAGAGTATGTATGGCTGGGCAAAGGAATCGGCTTTGGTACTAAAGCTTCCGAGTTCATTGACGCCAAGGATCCAAGAATTGAAAAAAGGTACCGGTTGGACGATAGAGATCAGTTGACACAATACCATTCCTTTCTGGAAGGGATTGATCCGGAGGTGATAGGTATTTCGGAAACGATTATTGCACAGATCGAGACCCATTTTTCAACCCCGGTGAACCATAAGGTGTATTTCGCCTTGCCGAGTCATATTCAATTTGCCATACACCGCCTACGCAATGGAATGGATATCGTGAATCCTTTTTTGTATGAAACGAAAATGTTTTTTCCTATGGAATATAAGATTGCCCAGCAAGCCGCGGAGCTTATCAGCAAGCAATTTCAGATTAACATCCCGGATGATGAAGTCGGCTTCCTCACTTATCACGTGCATTCGGCTGTAACGAATGTTCCGGTAGGACAGCTGGTCAAGTTCTCCAGCCTGATCAATGAAATGGTGGAAACGATTGAACATTTCAGGTCCATTCGCATCCCAAAGGAAAGCATGGACTATGTAAGGCTTGTTACTCATCTACGGTTTTCGCTAGAGCGTGTGACCCAAAAGAAAGTGGTCAGCAATCCGTTCCTTAAGCAAATGAAAAAGCAGTATAAAGAGGAATATCGATTAGCCCTGGAGCTGGCAGAGGTGATGAAGGATCATCTTCAGACGGAAATTCCAGAGGATGAGGTAGGCTTCTTGGTCATGCATTTGAATCGGTTATTTCAGGTTTATACATCATGAGGCAGGTCTAAAACAACAAGGGGGATCCGCATGTTTACTCACTGGCTTACCAACAAGACGAAGTACCAGGCTTTGGACATCAACTCACCATTAACCGGGAAATCGGTTCCCCTTGATAGGGTTCCTGATAAAGCTTTTGCCAGTAAACAGATGGGAGAAGGCCTAGCTATTGTTCCTGCGGAAGGGGTCCTTGTTGCCCCTTTTGACGGCGTGGTGGCTTATCTGATCCAATCCAAGCATGCTCTCATATTGGAACATGAATCGGGGCTGCAGCTGCTGATCCATATCGGAATGAATACAGTAGCTCTAAAAGGAGAAGGGTTCCAATCGCTTATATCCAACGGCGAAACGGTCTTGGCCGGACAACCATTGATTACATTTGATTTGAGCTATTTGAGGGAAGCCGGCTATGAGCCCATTACACCCATAGTGATTGTAAACGATATGCTTTCAGCTGAGGTCTCCTGCTCCTATAAAGAGGTCCATGCTGGCGAGCCTTACATGATGCGTGTAGTATGGCAGAGCACGATTTCATAGGCAGATGTGTTTAGAGAAAAAGGGGTTGACTTGAATGCTCGCTTCTTTACAAAAAATCGGAAAGGCGCTCATGCTGCCGGTTGCAACACTCCCTGCTGCGGCTTTGCTGCGAAGGTTCGGTGCAATTGATTATATCCATGATTTTCACCTGGGAGATAACATCGGCGGGTTTCTGAACCAGTATGTTGCCCCATTCCTTCAAGCCGGCGGTTCAGCCATCTTTGATTATTTGCCTCTGCTGTTTGCAGTGGGCATTACGATCGGTTTAATCGGCGACGCTGCGGCAACATTGGCGGCAGTGATTGCTTATCAGGTACTGGTAACGGTCCTCAGCAAGATGCCGGTAGCGTTTCCCGAATTCATAGGAAAAGATGAAAAGCTGGATATGGGCGTTATCGGAGGGATTATTGCCGGAGTCATTGCATCCTATTTATTTAAAAAATACCATGCGATCAAGCTTCCCGAATGGCTTGGTTTTTTTGGCGGGAAACGATTTGTACCGATCATAACATCGCTTACGATGGTTCTTGTCGGCATTATCCTTGGCTTGCTATGGGGACCTGTACAGCACGGGCTTGATTCGTTCGGACGATGGTTTACCGATTTGGGAAGTGTAGGGGCGTTTATTTTTGGGACGGCGAACCGTCTGCTGATTCCATTCGGTTTACATCATGTAATCAATTCCATTGCCTGGTTCCAAATCGGGGATTATACGAATGCGTCAGGTCAAATCGTCCATGGGGATCTGTACCGGTTTTTTAGCGGAGACCGGACGGCGGGTCAATTCATGACAGGCTTTTTCCCTATTATGATGTTCGCGCTGCCAGCGGGAGCTCTGGCCATTATTCATTGTGCGAAGCCGGATAAAAGAAA
This sequence comes from Paenibacillus sp. OAS669, assembly GCF_014873645.1. Taxonomy (NCBI): domain Bacteria; kingdom Bacillati; phylum Bacillota; class Bacilli; order Caryophanales; family Paenibacillaceae; genus Paenibacillus; species Paenibacillus sp. OAS669. The sequence continues at coordinate 444,507 of NZ_JADBDR010000004.1, read as the reverse complement.
GCTGATCTCTTCTGCATTTATCGGAATCACCTTGACGTCTGTTTTGACAGGCATTACGGAGCCTCTTGAATTCGCTTTCATGTTTGCGGCGCCTGGATTATATGTGATCCACGCTATTATGACTGGCTTATCAGGAGCTATTGTTGAATCCATGGGGATTAAGCTCGGGTTCGGCTTCTCGGCTGGTCTTATTGATTATGTATTGAATTATCCACTGGCGACGCATCCATTGATGATCATTCCGATCGGTTTAGGCTTCAGTGTCGTATATTATGTCTTATTTCGAGTGCTTATTTTGAAATTTAACCTGAAAACGCCCGGACGAGAGGAAGAGGAGCCTTCATCCGCTGCTGCAGGCTATATGTCTCCGAGGCAGCGTACGCGGGATAAGGCACAGCGTGTACTGGCAGCCATTGGCGGAGCCGGGAATGTCGGCGGGGTGGATGCGTGTATTACCCGTTTGAGGCTCGTGCTCACAGATGATAATCTTGTCGATGACAAGGAGCTTAAGGGGCTTGGCGCTTCCGGTGTTATGCGGCTTGGCCAAGGCGCTGTTCAGATCATATTCGGCACGCAATCCGATCAATTGAAGGATGAAATCAAAAAGCTGCTCTAAGCTCTATGAGGAACGAAGTTCATATTCTATAATGGTTAGAATATCCCTGAAAATGGGTAAAATACCATGGTAGAAACAGGAGGTGCATTTCGTTATGAAATATAGAGTGGAAAGAGATACGATGGGTGAGATTCAAGTCCCCATAGATAAATTATGGGGAGCACAAACCCAGCGCAGCAGCGAAAATTTTAAAATCGGTTCGGAGCGAATGCCGCTGAGGGTGATTCAGGCGTTCGCCATCTTGAAAAAAGCGGCGGCACGGGTGAATCTTCAGCTGGGCAAGCTGGACAAGGAGAAGGCGGAAGCAATCGTTACCGCGGCTGATGAAATCCTGGCAGAGAAATGGGATGACCAATTTCCTCTTGTTGTATGGCAAACGGGCAGCGGGACGCAGTCCAATATGAACGTCAATGAAGTTATAGCCCACAGGGCCAACCAGCTGCTTGAAGCGGCGGGGAAACCGGCAAAGGTTCATCAAAACGATGACGTAAACAAATCGCAAAGCTCGAACGATACGTTTCCGACGGCATTGCATATCGCGGGGGTATTGGCGGTGGAGAACCAGCTGCTGCCTGCGCTCAAGACGCTGAAAGAAACGCTTCGAGGCAAGATGGAAGCATTCGCTGATATTATTAAAATCGGCCGGACCCACTTGCAGGATGCTACTCCCTTGACACTGGGGCAAGAGATTAGCGGTTGGTGGGCCATGCTGGAGAAGACGGAGCGAATGATTCGAGAAAGCGTCCATACGATGAAGGAACTCGCAATAGGAGGAACGGCGGTAGGGACAGGGCTTAACGCTCATCCGCAGTTCGGGGAGAAGGTAGCGGAGGAAATTAGTAAGGAGACGGGCAAGGAGTTCGTATCCGCCCCTAACAAATTTCATGCTTTGACGAGTCATGATCAGGTCGTCTACGTTCATGGAGCTATGAAAGCATTGGCAGCCGACCTGATGAAAATCGCCAATGATGTTCGTTGGCTTGCCAGCGGTCCGCGCTGCGGAATCGGAGAAATCACTATTCCGGAGAATGAGCCAGGCAGCTCGATTATGCCGGGTAAAGTGAATCCGACTCAGAGCGAAGCTATGACGATGGTGGCATGTCAGGTGATGGGCAACGATGCAGTCATAGGCTTTGCGGCCAGTCAAGGGAATTTTGAGCTCAACGTATTTAAGCCGGTGATTATTCACAATTTCCTTCAATCCGCTCAGCTGCTATCGGACACGATGCTGTCCTTTAATGACCATTGTGCGGTGGGTATTGAGCCTAACCGTGACGTCATTGATAAATATGTAAGGGAATCCCTCATGCTTGTCACTGCACTCAATCCGCATATCGGCTACGAGAAAGCGGCGATAATCGCCAAGACGGCGCACCATGAGAAGCTCACGCTAAAAGAAGCTGCCGTCCGAAGCGGCTTCTTGACAGGGGAGCAATTCGATGAATATGTGCGGCCGGAGCAAATGGTGACGCCAAATGCATAAATAGGGATTATTATTAAGAGAACCTGTCCGGCGGATACCGGACAGGTTCTTGTGTTTGATCCCCAAAGCAGCTATTTGTAATATTTCCTGTACTCTAACGGTGTCATGCCTTCATGCTGCTTAAACACGGCGCAGAAATAGCTGGGAGCCTGAAATCCGACTCTCGAGCCGATGTCCGCTACGGAGAGCTCTTCCTGATCGAGCAGCAGTTCCTTTGCCTTTTGCAAACGTAAACGAATTAAATACATGACCGGGCTCATTTGTAATGACTGCTTGAACAAACGGCATAAATATTGCGGTGATACCCGGATGATCTCGGCCAATTGGTCTAGGGAAATATCCTCGGACAAATGAGCTTCAATATGGGAAAGTACAGGCTGCAGACGATGATAGGTCGAGCTGCTAGTCTCATAATGCTCCTGATTGACGCTGCGGCTAAGCTCAATTAAAAAGCTGTAAAGCTTTCCCGAGGAGAGAAGCCCGCTGTCGGGATGGTTAGATAACGCTGATACGTAAATATCATTTATCAATCTATCGAGGAGCTGCAGATTTATATGTTTGAACACTTGAGAGCTATGAAGTCCGGTCTGCTGAAGAAAGCTGCCGACTGCATGCCCTGAAAAGGCAACCCAATGGGTTTCCCACGGCTCCTCGACTGCTGAGTAGACATAAGAGCTCTCGGGATAGAGAAGCAAGCCTGATTGCTCCGTCAGGGAATGCTCGACTCCATTCAAAAGAAGCTTACCGGCTCCTCGAATCGTATGAAGCCAAACATAATGGGGATAACCATGCAGCCGCCGGATCGGAGTTTGATTGACCATGCCCCCAACAGAATATACATAAAAAGGAAGCTGTTTCTCGGAGGTGATAATTGGAAGCACGAATTTATTCATACTTGCCCCCCAGTAGGTTTCAGAAATTGATATAAGTTCAAAAAATTAAGCTTGTTATGTCTATTATAAAACCTTAATCTATAAAAGAAAAGCAATAGGAGACAGCTCCCGTCATTCATTAAAATAATATCATTCTGCAATCGGCTTGCTCCTGGGTGGCTGGATGGAAGGATAATGTTTCACCATCAGCTCCTATGAGGGGATATCGTTGGCATCATATTTTACCAGGTGGCGCGCCAGGATGACCGCAAGAAAAAGCTGAGAGAAGCATAAGACGATATGGAGGATAAGGACAATGACAGCAGAAGCAGTGAAAAAGCAAGTCACCATTTATTTAGCCGGTGATTCCACGGTACAAACCTATAATGAAAGCTCAGCCCCCCAAGCAGGCTGGGGACAATATATCGCAGAATATTTCAGTGAGGACGTCCGCTTTGTGAATAAAGCCATAGGCGGCAGGAGCTCTAAATCTTTCGTTGCGGAAGGGAGACTAGCCGCGATAGGGGAAGAAATTCAGCCCGACGATTATTTGTTCATTCAGATGGGTCATAACGATGCCACGGTTAGCAAACCGGAGAGATACACGGAACCGTTCACAGAATATAAGCATTATTTGGGCATGTATATCACCGGCGCCAGAGAACGGCAAGCAATCCCTCTGCTTATCACCCCGGTAGGAAGGCTGCATTATGAGGAAGGACGATTTCTGAATGATTTTGAAGATTATTGCACAGCCATGAAGCAATTAGCAGAAGAAGAGCAGGTACCTGTTCTTGATCTGATGACATTGAGCCTTAAGTATTTCACCGACCTCGGATATGAGAAGGCCAAAGAATTGTTTATGATTTCCCATAACGGGACAGACTGCACTCATTTTAACGAGAAGGGTGCACAAGCTGTAGCAAGACTGGTCTCTCAAGCCATTAAACATATGAAGATGGAGCTGTCGGATTATGTGACGCTTACCCCGTACTCCTGATTTCTGGTAAACTAAGCTGTAAACATAGGAGACAAGGGGCAGGATATGGATGAAGCAGGATTTGGAGACATTTGACATCTTTGATAGGGAAATGAAGCTTATTGGCACGGCCACCCGGCGCAAGGCTCATGAGCAAGGCTTATGGCACCAAACATTTCAATGCTGGATCCTGTCTAAGCAGGAGGATGAGTGGTTTCTGTTATTTCAAATGAGGCATCCGGATAAAGATACGTTCCCCAACCTGCTTGACATCTCATGTGCCGGACATTTGCTAGCCGGGGAACAGGTGGAAGACGGCGTTAGGGAGTTAGAGGAAGAGCTTGGGATTCAGGTCGAATTTAAGGAGCTCCATTCCTGCGGAATCTATCAGGAGGAACAGTTGCTCGACGGAGGAAAGACCGATAGGGAGTTTTGCCACGTATTTGTACTGAAGGACGATAGACCGCTTCATGCCTATCGGCTTCAAGAGGACGAAGTAACCGGGTTATATCGGGTTCGTCTGGCGGATGTGAGGAGGATTTCCCATGTCCAGCTGGATGCTCCTATTCGCGCACACGGAATGGAGCCTGATAGTAACGGCCTGTTAAGGGATGTCGAGCGCACGTTTGATGCAGGGGACTTTGTTCCGCATGGAAAAGACTATTTTAGACTGGTAATGGATACCATCGAGACCTTGATATAATATAAAAAAAGCTTAGTACCGGATAAAAATCGCTTTTTATGCCGGTGCCAAAGCTTTTTTTATTCATAAGCGATAGTGCCTAGCGTCCTGACCGCTTGACGAAGTCTCTGACCATATCCACGGTAACATAGGGCCGTGTGGGGGAGATGCCATGCTTCGCATGCTCATTAATTCGTGCCGTACAGGCATTAATCTCGTCAACGGTAAACGGCTGACCGGATGCACAAAGGTTCAGGGCGCGATCGATAGCAGCTTCTCGCTGCTCGTCCAATACTTGAAATTGTTCAAGATGGGAATGCATTTTGCGGGTGTGTGCGGTTATTGCTTCGTGTACGCTCATAAGTACAAGCTCCTTTTGCTTCTGATGCTAGTTATGATACTACGTGATAAGGGTATACGGCAAGTAAGGGAGCCTAGTAATCTAGAACAATCGGACCGTGATCCTTATCCAGTTAAGGCTTGAGGTAAGCCGCCAGCAAACGTCCTTTGTCTGCCGCAGTGCGGGCCGTAGTCAATGCAATCACCCGTACCATTCCCTCATCCGCAATTGGAACGGCCGCCAGGGAAGCGGAAGCGAGATTGCGTGCAGCCATTTCGGGTAAGACGGTAATACCGGCTCCTGTAGCCACATAGCCAAGGATGAACTCGTTAAAGCCGACCTCGGTTTTGACAGAGAGACCAAAGCCAGATTGCTCCATTTGCTCTGTAAGTGTCTGTCGGATCCTGCATTCCGGTGTATGCAAAATGAATGGCTCCTTACTTAATTCGGCAAGGGAGACCGAAGTTCGTTGTGAGAAAGGATGTTCCTTATAGACTATAGCAACATAAGGCTCCGAGAATAACGTGTGCTCCCAGGTTGAAGAGACTCCCTCCGGGAGTCGTTCACATACAATGGCATCGAGTTCCCCTGCCTGGAGCCGGCTATATAGCTCGGATGATGTATTCATCACACGGAGATCGAGCTGCAGCTGTGCGGCTTCCATAGCATATACCTTCTCTGGCATATAGCCGGAGGCTAAGGTAGGCAGGGTGCCGAGCGTAAGTTGACGGATGCTTTGCTGGTTCCATTGGCCCATTTCGGAACGAATGGCAGACAGCTCTTGATAGAGAGGCTGTAGACGCTCCAGAAGATGCTTGCCTGCCTCCGTTAACTCAACACCGGTGTTTGACCTGTGAAAGAGAGCGACTCCATAATAGGCTTCCATGGCTCGCAGCTGTTTGCTGAGTGCCGGGTGGGTCAGATGAAGCTTCTCGCTTGCTTTGGAAATGCTGTTCCATCTGGCAGTCTCCAGAAAGCTTCTTATATATTCGATATTCAAGGCATCACCTGATTTCTAGCGGGTATGATCTTCAGCATACCAGAGAGGTCGAAGGCTGCCAAGCTGCCATTCGGATCTAAAGGTGAACGATAATCGTTACGGATCCGGTACCGTCTGCAGCTTCAGAAGAGACCATGTTCGCAGGCTGAAACTTTTGGTAACATCAGTGCAACCAATCGGAAATTCACAGGCAGCCTATCTTCGTTTATTCTGTCCTTACGACAGATGAAGGAGATGATGGCATGAAGGCAAGTATTATCGGAACAGGCCGTATGGGACAAGGGCTGGCTAAGGTGCTCTCTCCGGTTATACCTGATCTATTGTGGGCCTCGCGATCGAAGGAAAAGGTCAGCAGACTGATGGAAGAGGGAGGCTACGAAGCTCTGGGCGTTAAAGCCGCTTCACATGAAGAAGCACTTCAGTCTGATATCATCTTCCACAGCCTCTGGTTCAGGGATGTGATTTCCTGGGCAGTAAAGCATAGGGACTGTCTATCGGGCAAAATCCTGGTCGATCTGTGCAATCCCTTCACAGACGATTTCAGCGATTTCACGACTGACTGGGGAACATCGGCAGCAGAAGAGCTTCAGCGGGTCATACCGCAATGCTATGTTGTCGGGGCCTTCAAAAACACCTTCTTCAAAGTATTGGAACAACCGTTCCACCATAACGAACGGAGCGATGTGTACGTAACCGGGGACGATCAGCAAGCCAAGGAAACTATCATGCGGCTGCTTCACGGCATTCCCTTTCGAATACTGGACGGCGGGAACCTGAGCAATAACCGGACGATCGAGCGAATGACGTTATTCGAAAGGGAATTAGCCATTCGATACGGTCATTATCCTTATGTATCGTTCAAGCTTTTCGGGATGGAAGAGCAGGTGGACTCTATTTAAACCAATTCAACCCACCACAGAGATCAGGGAGGTGCTATCAAGCCCCATATTGATTTCTTACAGGAGCAGGCTTTCCGGGATATCCGGGGGCCTGCTTTTGCATGGGGAGCTGTTGGATGCTATGAATCAATCATACCCAGAACAAATGTTCTATTTGTACAAAACGGAGCATGCGCCCAACCCAAATGCATAGGCTAATCATAAGATAGATATACAAACGTGTCTGCTTAATATTATCAGAAAATTCAAATATTTATCCTGAGCCTCGAAGTAAGCGAAGCTGGAAAACGGATTGCATACCGGTTCATACCATCAAGAGGATCCGCGAAGTGAGGTGAAACTTGTCCAATGAGAAGAACTCAGGAAATGATACGAAAATCGGAAAGGTTCGGAGCCCATAATTATCATCCGCTTCCTATTGTTATCGCGCAGGCCGAAGGCGTGTGGGTCCGGGATGTGGCGGGCAAACGATATATGGATATGCTGAGCGGCTATTCAGCTTTAAACCAGGGGCACCGCCATCCGAGAATTATTCAAGCGCTCAAGGATCAAGCCGATAAAGTGACGCTGACCTCGAGAGCGTTCTACAATGAGCGGATGGGAGACCTGCTGGAGCTGCTGTCCGGGATTACCGGCAAGGAAGCGTTCCTGCCGATGAATACCGGAGCCGAAGCAGTTGAAACGGCGATCAAGCTGGCCCGCAGGTGGGCATACCGAGTGAAGCAGGTCCCGGACGACGAGGCGGAAATCATCGTTTGCGATAACAATTTTCACGGCAGAACGGTGACGACGACATCATGCTCCAGCACATCGGAATATCGGCAGCATTTCGGCCCCTTTACTCCGGGCATCCGGGTAATTCCATTTGACGATACCGAGGCTTTGGAGCAGGCGATAAGTCCCAGGACGGCTGCTTTTTTGGTAGAACCGATCCAAGGTGAAGCGGGAATCCGCATTCCCCGTGACGGCTTTTTGCGGAGTGCGGCCGATCTATGCGCCAAGCATCAGGTGTTGTTTATAGCGGATGAGATTCAATCGGGTCTGGGCCGTTCAGGGCAATGGTTTGCGGCCGATTGGGAGGCTGTCATTCCCGAAGTGTATATATTGGGGAAAGCGTTAGGCGGGGGCGTACTCCCCGTATCCGGGGTTGCCGCGAACCGTGATCTGATGGATGTATTTGACCCAGGCTCACACGGATCAACTTTCGGAGGAAATCCGCTGGCTTGCGCCGTAGCGATAGCTTCGCTTAAGGTGCTTCAGGAGGAGCAGCTTATTCAGCGTTCCAGAGAGCTCGGCGACTATTTCCTGGAAAGGCTGAGGCAAGAGCTTCACTCATCCAGGGTCAAAGATATCCGGGGCAGGGGGCTGTTCATCGGCATTGAGCTGTCTGTCGCGGCACGTCCTTATTGTGAAAGACTGATGAACTTAGGCATGCTGGCCAAGGAAACACACCATTTTACAATCCGGTTAGCGCCGCCCCTCATCATCACCAAGGAACAGATAGACTGGGCATTAGAGAAGATCAAAGCGGTTTTGAATTGATCTCAAGGGAGGAGAGATCGTTATGATACCTTATCGTCCGGAACCGTTAACGGATTTCACGAATCCGGCGGAAAGCCGTATATTATCGGAAGCATTAGCCGCCGTGAAAGGGCAGCTAGGCTGCAGCTATCCAATACGCATCGGTGCAAAGGAGCTGACAGCGGATGCTGTCATCGAATCTGTCAATCCATCAAACCCTAGTGAAATCATAGGGAAGGTATATAAAGCGGACCGTTCACTGGCCGAAGAGGCTATACGCTCTGCAGCGTCTGCTTTCCAATCCTGGTCCCAGGTCCGTGCGGCTGACCGGGCGGGCTTGCTATGGAAGGCAGCCGCGGCCTTGCGCAGACGCAAGCATGAATTCAATGCCTGGCTTATGCTCGAGGCCGGGAAAAGCAGGGTGGAGGCGGATGCCGATACGGCGGAGGCTATCGACTTTCTGGAATATTATGCGCGCCAAATGATAGAGTTATCGGATCGCGGCCGCAAGGAGCTGATATCCATTGCGCAAGAGCGCAATGAGCTCACTTATATTCCATTGGGCGTGGGCATCATTATTCCGCCATGGAACTTTCCGTTGGCTATTATGGCAGGTATGACAACGGCAGCTATCGTATGTGGGAATACGGTTGTGCTGAAGCCGTCGAGTCAGACGCCGGTCATAGCGGCCAAGTTCGTAGAGCTGCTGTTCGATTGCGGCTTGCCTGACGGTGTGGTTAACTTCGTACCGGGGAGTGGGAGCGAAATCGGTGATGTGCTCGTAGAGCATCCGCTTACACGGTTTGTTTCCTTCACCGGCTCGCGTGATGTCGGAGTTCATATACAGGAGCTGGCTGCTAAGGTGAATCCAAAGCAAATCTGGCTGAAACGGTTCATCGGGGAGCTTGGCGGCAAGGATTCCATTCTGGTTGACCGGGACGCCGACCTGGAAGCAGCTGCCAAAGGGATTGTCGTATCCGCCTTTGGCTATTCGGGGCAAAAATGCTCCGCATGCTCCCGGGCAATCATTCACCAGGATGTCTACGATCAAGTGTTGAACCGATGCATCGCCTTAACCAAAGCGCTGAAAGTCGGAGACGTAACGGATGCGGCCAACGATACCGGTCCGGTCATTGATGAAGCCTCTTTCAAGAAAATTATGGAGTATATTGAAATCGCCAAGGAAGAAGGCCGCATTGCAGCAGGCGGGCATGCACTTCCTTTGCCGGGATATTTTATTGCACCCACCATTATTGCAGATGCGGCACCGGATTCGCGGATCATGCAGGAAGAAATTTTCGGGCCGGTTGTTGCCTTTACACCTTGTACCGATTTTGATCATGGGTTGGACATTGCCAACAATACCGAATATGGCTTGACGGGTTCGGTATATACCCGGAACAGGGAGCATATTGCCAAGGCCAAGGAGCAGTTTCATGTCGGCAATTTGTATATCAATCGTAAATGCACCGGAGCCGTAGTAGGCGTGCATCCTTTCGGCGGATTTAATATGTCGGGAACCGATTCCAAAGCCGGAGGCCCGGACTATTTGTTCTTATTTACCCAGCCCAAAGTGGTTTCGGAGCTTCTTTGAAGAGGGGGAGGACGTGACATGCCGATGGATTCCTGGTTTCGTCGTGCAGTGCTTTTTTTGGCGGAGCAGGAGATGGTGAAGTCGATGTTCCGTAAATACGGAATGCGTATGGGGGTTCAACGATTTGTAGCTGCCGAGTCGTTAGAAGGAGTGCTGAAAAAGGTAAGAGAGCTGAATAGTCAAGGTCTTGCCGTGACACTGGATTATTTGGGAGAAAGCGTAGAAGACCCTTCTATGGCTGACGAGGCGGCCGCCCAGATTTTGGAAATGCTTCGGGTTATTTATGAGAAGCAGCTGGATGCGCATGTCTCCGTAAAGCTTAGTCAGCTGGGATGCACTATAGACCCGGGAATCTGTACCCGGCATATGGAGCGGATTGCTGGAGCCGCCAAATATTATAGGAATTTTGTACGGGTGGATATGGAAGATTCCACATTAACCGAAATGACGCTGGAGCTGTTCGAAAAGTTGGTAAAGCGTTTCGGAGCAAGTCATATCGGAACGGTGCTGCAAGCTTATTTGTACCGCTCTCCCGATGATTTAATCCGATTGGAGCAGTATGCGGCAAACGTAAGAATTGTTAAAGGAGCGTATAAAGAAGAGGCGAACGTGGCCTACCCCAATAAATCCGATGTAGATAATCAGTATGTGGCGTTAGTGAAAGCCCATCTCGATGGAGGCTATTATACGGCAGTTGCTACACATGATGCGAACATCATTGATACGGTGATCGCTTATGCGGAGCAGCACGAGATTCCGCGAAATCAGTTTGAGTTTCAAATGCTGTACGGCATAGCCCCTCAGCTCCAGCTGCAACTGGTTCAACGCGGGTTCCGAGTAAGAATCTATACCCCTTTCGGTAAACAGTGGTATCCGTATTTCACCCGACGTATCGCAGAGAGACCGGCCAACATGTTCTTTGTCCTGAAGGGATTACTGCTCAAGTAACGGGGGGAGTGGGCAGCATGATAACGAAGCATAAACCGATCGATATCATTGGCGTCCCGTTTGATCTGGGTGCGGGCAGCAGAGGCTGCCGAATGGGCCCTGATGCAATACGATGTGCGGAGCTGATACAGCGTCTGCGATCGGAAGGCAGGGAAGTGAAAGATACAGGGGATATTATGGTACCACCCGCTTCATCCGAGCCTGTCATAGGGAGTGCGAAGGCCAAATATTTACGGGAAATCGTAAAGGTGAACCGGAGATTGTACCGTACCGTCGCCGCCTCAATCCAAAACGGAAGATTGCCGCTCATTCTTGGCGGGGATCACAGCATTGCGGTTGGAAGTATTGCCGGGGCGGGACAATGGAAGCGGATTGGGGTCATTTGGTTCGATGCGCACGGCGATCTGAATACCATACAAACAAGTCCGTCGGGCAACGTTCACGGCATGTCGTTGGCGGCTTCGCTCGGCTGCGGTCATCATGCCCTGACCCGATTGGGAGGGAATCAGCCAAAGATACGGCCGGAACACGTCGTTCTTATCGGTACACGCTCCCTGGATCCAGGAGAGGAGGAGCTGATCCGGCGAATGGGGATACAGCTCTATTCTGCCAGGGATGTCAAGCGGATGGGGATGGAGGAGGTCGTTCAGCGTGCTCTGGCTGCGGTATCCGGGCATACGGACGGCGTTCATGTAAGCTTTGATATGGATGGTCTGGACCCATCCGCCGCTCCTGGAGTCGGTACGCCTGTGTCAGGGGGAATCCGTCTCCAGGAAGCCAAGACGGCCATGGAGCTTATTGGAGAATCCGGAACGCTGATTAGTGCGGATTTCGTTGAAGTCAATCCTGCACTGGATCTTCGTAACCGCACCTCCCAGGCAGCAGTTGAGCTGATGTGCAGTTTATTTAGTACGCGATAGAGATACGAGCCCGGGACATGCCGGATTTATTAGTGTGTAATCAGTTTGAAAGGATACCCTTTTATTTCCTGTATGATATAATGCTTCCATAGCTGATTTGACGGGATGGGGGCGGACGGGTGAAAGCCATGACTGAAACAGTAAAACGTGTGATGGACAGCTATTGCCGTGTATTAACCGATGAGCTGCCTGGCCAAGTGTACGGCGTTTATTTATATGGATCTACCGCACTGGGACATCATAATCCCAGACGAAGCGACATCGATTTTTTTACTGTGCTGTGCAGCTTGAATCAGCATACGCTTCCGCGTATACAAGCGGTTCATGAGCGACTGCTTATGGAGAATGACCTTGCCAATAAGCTGGAAGGGGAATACTCCCTGTTAAGTCATATACCAAAAGAACGTCGGCAGAAGTGGTACCGGTATACGTCAATGGGTATGTTTGAATGGGAGGATATGGATAATCATATCACCTGGTACCAGCTAAAGCATCACGGAATGACCGTATGGGGGCCGGACGTGTCCGCACTTGCGATTGAGGCCGATTGGAAGGATCTACGGGATATCACGAGACGAAATCTTGAAGGTTACTGGGCGAAGCAGGCTAATAGGAAGCCTGAGACAATCGATCCCGCCCATGTGGATGAGGCTGTGGAATTCGGCGTGCTGTCCTTATGTCGCATGTATATTTCCTTAGAGACAGGGGAGATGGTGACGAAGGAGAGAGGAGGAGAAATGATGCTCACCAGGCTGCCGGACAGCTGGCATCCCATTGTCAAGGAAGCTTTGAGGATTAGAGAGGGGCAGGAGGTCCTTTCCCCGTACACGGCCGAAGAACGAATTGTCTTGACACAGTCCTTTATCCGGTACATGTCCGAACGATGCTCCCCTTTTTTGAACTAAATTTATAAAAAGGAAGAACGCCCCGGAATAGGGGCATTTTTTTGTCCGTTTTTTAGAGGAAATAAATTTCTGAATTTGCAAAAAAGTATTGATCTTTTTTGAAATAATGCTAATATAGATATTCTCTGGAAAATTCATCCTGACGCGAGGTGAACTCTATTTTATACCCTTTATGGCAGCGAATAAGGGCAGTAAGCACTTTTTTGTCATCTGCCGATGCCAAGCCGGTCATAATTAAGCCGGCCGCCGACTTTGTCAATTTGCTTCTCCTGCCGGCTCAGCTTCTTCTGCATAAGTGGGTCATAGACGGACTATCCGCATGGAACGGCGGAACGGTTCAGCAAGACCTTATTATCGCATCGGGCTGGCTTGCTGCAGTCATGTTGGTTCAAGCCCTTATAGGCCGTACATCCCTCTTATCCCACAACCGGTTAAATGAGATTGGCCAATATGAAGTGGAGCGGGCAGTTCTTGAGAAAAACGCCAGGCTGAACCTGTCTCTACTGGAATCACCATCGATACAAAATCTTCGTACCCGCGCTCTTCGCGCCTCGCCCGAAATCCTTTTTATGAATGGCTATAGCTACATCCAACAACTCATTCAAAGCGTCCTATTGCTTTCCATCCTTGCTTACTTCGGTCAGTGGGCAATCGTTCTTTTCTTTCTAATTGCTCTCCCGATTCAGCTTCCCCTGCGATCCTATGCTGCACGGAAAGCGGAGCGGCTTCAGCACCAGCAAATTCCCGAGCGGAGAAGGGCTCATTATCTCGCGCAGCTTATGACTTCGAGAATTCCTGCTAAAGAAATTCGGCTGCTTGACCTAGGCAGCTATTTTCAGGCCTCCTGGATGCGCTTGCACACTAAATCCTCTAAGGAAACGGTGAGACAACGAATAAAAGAGCAGCTGCTGCAGCTTCCGTCGGAGCTGGCGGTCGCCTTGGTCCGTGCAGCCATGGCAGCTATCGTAGTGCTGGTTGCCGTCCAGCGCGGCAATACAGCCGGCGAGGTGGCGTTACTCCTTCAAATCGCCATAACCCTTGGCGGATTATGGCCCGGACTGCTGGATTTGCATGCAAGCTTGAAGCAGCAAAGCCTGCGGTGGGATGAGCTGCAGCAGTACCTTCAGCTGGAGGAGGATAAAGTACATGTTCCTTCGTACCCAAGCGGCGGCATAAGCGAGGCTAGGGCTGGCTCCCAGCGGTCCGCAGCGACAGCGGCAGCATTGAAGGTAGAACGGTTGACCTTCACCTATGAAGGAAGAGATACCCCTGCTCTTGAAGATATAACCTTTCAGGCAGCTGCCGGCGAGAAAATGGCTATCGTAGGGGAGAACGGATCCGGCAAATCCACCCTGGTCAAGCTGCTTATGGGTCTATATCTGCCTCAATCCGGCAGCGTCGAGTATTACTCTCAGGCTGGGACACTTTTGTCCGCGACAGAAGCATCCGGTTGCTTCACGGCTGTCCTGCAGGATTTTACCAAAATGAATCTGTCCATTCGGGAACAAATCGCCATTGGCAGCATAGGCCGTCTTCACGACGATCCGGCTCTCTTAGCAGCCCTAAGGCAAGCGAACGCTCATACTTGGGGGCTCGGATTAGATGAGCAGATCGGCCCGGAGTTCGGAGGAAGGGAACTGTCCGGAGGGCAGTGGCAGTCCTTAGCTGCGAGCAGGGCTTACATTAGAGAGGGGAGCATCCTGTTCTTCGATGAACCGACATCAGCGTTAGACCCACTGGCCGAGAAGGCGGCAATAACAGATTTTTTGCGCATTGCAGGAAAAAGGACAGCCTTCCTGGTGACCCATCGGTTGGGGGCGGCCCGCATGGCGGATCGCATTCTGGTATTGCAAAACGGCCGTCTGATAGAGCAGGGGACGCATGATCAGCTTATGACGGCATGCGGGGAATACGAAAGACTGTATCGTATGCAGGCTTCCTGGTACCAGGAAGGGGTAGTGAGGTGATGGAACAATGAATAAGGCTCTTGGAGGGCGCAGAACCTTAAGCGGCATGCTTCTGCTGTTATATCATATAGGAAAGCGGATGCCCCTGCTTACATGCGTATGGCTGTTCGTTCCGATTGGTATCGGGATGCTGGTGATCCCCCTCATGCTGTCCCAAAAGCAGATGATCGATAAGGCCGTTACCGGGCTTTCAGGGGGGACCTCCACCATAGATGAAATGCTTCCGGTTTGTTTTCTTTTTGGCGGAACCATAACCATACAAGTTATTGCGGAATCGCTAAGAAAGATCGTTGACGAGATGATGAACCACCGCGCTGCCGCATACATTCAGGCCGAGATTTTTACCATATCGACGAAGGTTCCTTTAGAACGATTCGAGCATTCCGAGTTTTATGACCGTCTGCATCAGGCTCATCAAGCCGCAGGCCAAGATTTGATCGGTATGCTCCGCAACGGAATCGATTCCGTGCAAAGACTGGCAGCGCTTGCGGCCATGGCGATTGTTGTATCGCAGGGCCATTGGTTGCTTGGGTACATTCTGCTGGCCATGAACGGGTTGTCCTTGTATTTTCGATTAAAAATTGAAATAGCCAAGAGAAAATGGGACAAACAAGCAACGACGGATGGCCGGCTGTCCCAGTATTGGATGAAGCAGCTGTCCGATCCCGGAACCTTGAAAGAAACCAAGCTGTTCGATTCGACCGGCTACTTCATCCGACTGTGGAGCACAAGTACGCTGAACCAGCGTTCCGGAAGATTTGCTATGAGCCGCAAGGAAAACAAGTTCGGGTTCTGGGTATCGCTTGTACATATTGCGGGAGCTTTCGGCTCCGTTGCCGTCTTGATCCTCCTGGTGGGACGGGAAGGATTGACTCCCGGGTTGGCTGCCATAGTTTTTCAAACGGTACTCCACTCACAAGGAACTGCAATAAGACTTACCTGGCCCTTGAGCAAGCTGGTTATGCAAGCTGGCAAAGCGGCGGATCTTTTTGCCTTTTTGAATGAAAACAAGGCACAGGTTCATGAAGAGGCATCGCTGGCAGAGATGGGACCTTTGAAGGAGATTTCGTTTACTAACGTTGGCTATACATACCCTAATTCAAATAAGCCCGTTCTCAAAGACTTGAATGTGACGATTCGGTCAGGGGAAATCATTGCTTTGGTTGGAGATAACGGATCGGGAAAGTCCACTTTTTTGAAGCTGCTGCTCGGATTGTATGATCCTGGTGAGGGGCAGGTCAGCTGGAACGGGGCGAACCTGTCGGCAATGGGGACGAATCGCAAGGCTCTATGGGAACGTATCAGCTCGGTATTCCAGGATCACGAGAGATACGCCTTTACCTTGCGCGATAATGTCACGCTCGGCAGCCCTGCACGGGCACATGAGGACAAAGAGATAGAATCTGCGCTGGAGGCCAGCGGAATTCACAAGCTTGCGGAGAAGGGCTTGGACACTTGGCTCGGCCGATTGGATGAAGACGGAGTGGAGCTGTCCGGAGGACAATGGCAAAGACTCGCAATGGCCAGGGCCATGTTCAGACAAGGGGAATTGGTCATACTCGATGAGCCGACGGCGGCGATCGACCCTGCCAGCGAATTGGAGCTATTCGAGCAGTTTCGCCGGTTGTGTGAAGGCAAGACAGCCATCTTCGTGACGCACCGCCTGGGCTGGGCGCGGTTTGCGGACCGGATTCTTGTCATGGACCAAGGAAAGCTGATAGAGGATGGTACCCATGAACAGCTCATGCTGCATAACGGTAAATATGCTTCCTTTTACCGGGAGCAGGCGCAATGGTACCAGTATGGTTGAATCCAATAAGAAAGCAGGAGATGAGATGAACAGCTGTATCCTTAGAGCCATTGAGGCATTTGGTCTTTCCGCGCATGAGATACGACCGGTATCGGATTCATTCAGTTCCGAAGTTGTACAAATCGTATTGCAGCAGGGGGGATCGGTCTATATCAAAATTCCTTACAATCGAACCAAGCTGTATCGGGAATATAGCATGTTGAACCGACTATACGAGTATCGTCTTCCGGTTCCCCGAGTACTTGATATATGGGAAGGGGATGAACAAACCAACGGAGCGCTGCTCTTAATGGCGATAGAAGGGAGCCCGCTCCAGAATACGGATGATGTGAACCTTGCCTATTCGATCGGTGCGCTGCATGCCGAGCTTCATTCCGTGCCGATGCCGGGATACGGCTATGACGGGCAGGACGGATTTCGATATATCGAGCAGCAAGACTGGAAAAGTTATATTCGGAGACAATTCGACTCATTCAAAGCTCCTTGCCGGGAGCTTCTTCCTCAGGGGTTATACGATGCATGCCTGTCTCATTTTGATTCCGTCTTCACGAAGCTGCCCGCGCCGGATGGACCGTGTGTGATTCATATGGACTTCAGGCCTGGTAATTTGTTGGTGAATGAATCACGTCTGGTGGGGGTTATAGACTTTGAGAGCTCCCGTGGAGGATCGTCCGAGTGCGATTTTACGAAAATGGATCGCTACCTGTGGCAGGATCGGCCATCGATGAAACATGCATATCTTCTAGGATATACCAGTATTCGTTCTATATTGGATCTCGATTTGGTGCTGCCTTTTTATTCGTTTTATGATTCCTTCAGCTCCGTAGGATGGTGTAAACAGAGGGGACTGGAAAAGAACCGGCGTTTCTATGAGGAAAGCGTTGCTGTTCTTTGTCATGAAACCGGGTGGAAGGGAAAAGAGTGAGAGGAGAGAGGGCGTACCTGGATACACGAGAGATGAACCCGGATTTTGTGGTAGAATGAATACGTCCTTTCGCCGCCTATCAAACGGTAAGCGGACCCTTCGATTCCGTAGGGTATTATTTTCGAAGCAAGGAGAGTGGGAAGGTTATGACATGGAAGCTTGACAATGCTATTGAACTACATAAAGAATCCCCGTACACTTTTTATCTTCCAAGTGAACAGATTATACAACAGCTTCAAGCAGGGGATTTGGTTAAGCTGATTTTTAAGTCTGAAACGGTGCTAGAAAATGGCTGTGAAGGAGAACGGATGTGGGTTGAAATTATGGAACGGGATGGAGCGGACTTCCAGGGGAAGTTGGTCAATCGGCCTTTTTACCTCGAGTCTTTACAGTATGGAGACATAATTCAATTTAATTCCATCCATATATGCAACACCCAATTAGATGATCCACATTCCAAAGAGATGGACTTTTATTTTGAAAATAAGGTTACCGTGAGTAATGACGTATTAGCAAGGAATGAGTTTAACTTTATGCTGAGATTTGAACCCTATGATGAGAGCGACTTGGGATGGGTTTTCTTCAGCGGGTATGAAGAGGATGATTTCAATACGGACCCTGATAACTTTCAAGTCATATCGGTGGGAAAAATGCTGAATATAGATGATTCCATATCAGAATTTCTTCACGACAGCATTCCGTGCGCTTATGAGAGAGAGGCGGCATCAAGAAAGCTGCTAAAAGTTGAAAATTATGATTTTAGTATTCATGAGTAAAGTGGATGGTGGATAAAATTAACATTCTTTTTGTGTATATGGATGAAGAGCTTATTGAGATTCTTACATCCAGAGTATCAGAGCACCTCGATGTCCCAGAATGAAAGCATGTAAAATCGTATATGAAAGGAAGGTGCAGAATGAATCTCATTGAAATCACGAAACAAAATATTGACCGAGAACATATTTGCTGCGCATTAGGTGCCAAACAGTACGAGCAGGCCGTGCTTGAAAAGAAACAATGGCTTAAGGATCGGATGGAAGAGGGGCTGACGTTTGTCCGTCTGAACGAACGAGCAAAGGTGTTTATAGAGTACCTTCCGGCAGAAAAAGCGTGGATACCGATTCAAGCACCGAACTATATGTATATTAATTGTTTATGGGTTTCTGGGAGATACAAGGATAAAGGATATGGAAAACAATTGCTAAATAGATGCAAGGACGACGCAATGGCGCTTGGTATGGATGGTATTGTTCATATTGTCGGGAAGAAGAAGCTGCCTTATTTGAGCGATAAGAAATACTTCGAACACATGGGTTTTAAAGCAGTGGATGAATCTGGTCCTTACTTTGAGTTAATGGTGTTGAGATGGAATGATTCTGCCGCTATCCCTTCGTTCAACGTCTCATCTGTTTCTGATGCCAAGGGAATCCAGATCTATTATACAGCTCAGTGCCCTTTTGCGGTTGGAGTATTAGAGGAACTAAGGGAGGTTGCAAGGAACGGGGGATTTGATTTCAATACCTACTGTTTAGAAACGAGAGAAGAAGCTCGCAAGGCCCCTTCGGCTTGGACAACATTTAGCGTCTTTTATAATGGAAGATTTATCACGCATGAAATATTGAGTCCCAAAAAATTCGAGAGTCTGTTAAATGAGTTAAAGTAAACTTTGTTTAAAAAGCCGAATAGATTGAATTGATATAAACGGCTCAAACGTGCCCAGGAAGATGGAGAGCATTAAGGTATACGGTAACGTATGCTTTTTTTGTGCTTAAAAGAAGTTGGAGAATACGATGAAGCTGAAGCCTAAGCAGAAGGGATTATGCACCCTTGCGCGAATGTTATATATCTCTAGGAAGATTTAGACAAAAGGGTGTTGATGGCATATGGTTAAAAGCCGATTTTTCCGGAGGAGTCTGATCCTGATTCTGATTATCTCCAGCATTCCGGGGCTTATTGTGAGCGGGGTATTTTACTGGATCGCTGGGGGGCCTCTGGCAAATGATATCCTGCGGCTGCATGAGGAGCAAATTACGCAAAGAGCGGCTAATCTGGACGATCAGTTCGTCTATCTGGAAGCGTCGATTTCCCATTGGGCGTTCGATCCGAAATTCAATTTGAATCTTAAGAAGACCGATTTGGGCAGGGAATTCGAAACGACCCGTGACATTATCAAAACACTGGGAGTGATGAAAGGATCCAGCCCTTTTGCGAAAAATGTCGAGCTGTATTTGAACGCTGCGCGACCTTACTTGTTCAATCGGGAATACGACGTACTGACAGAGACCAACGCGCTGGACAGCTATAATGAGCTGCTCGCCAACCCCAAATGGGTCTATTGGACATGGCTGCCGGAAAATGCGAATCGGCCGGGCAGGATGGATTTAACCCTGGTCCATAAAATACCTGCGATGGAGCCGTATCCTTTCGGGGCGTTATTGATCCGACTGGATAAGGACAAGGCAACCGGGATGTTGAAAACGTTAACGCCATACAATGTCGGAGAAACGTTCATCATGCAGGGGAACGGGGAGATGCTGCTGTCAAGTGCGGGGACGGCCGAAGCCTCCCCCTTCGAAACGGCTTTAAAGCAAGAAGTGCTCTCCAAGGGCTTGAAGGCAGGGTCGTTTTTGTACAAATGGGATAAAAACACCTATACGGTGTCGTTTGGCAGCTTTGCGCGGATTGGCACCGAATGGACCTATGTGTCCGCTTCGCCGATCAGCGTCATAACGAAGCCGGTCGTCTTTATTTCGAAGATTATTTTATCTGTCAGCTGCGCATCGCTTCTGCTCGTCGTCATTTTGTCGTGGCTTGCTTCCTACAAAATTTATACGCCGATCGACCGTCTCGTACGTCTGCTCGGAGCGGACCGCCTATTCTCGAAAAGCCAATCGGATCATCATGATGAATTCAATCTGATTGAAAAGCAGTGGCTGCATCTGACCCGGGAGAGTGCGGCGCTTCAAACCAAGCTGGAGCAGCAGCTGCCGCATGTCAAGGAGGGCTTCCTGCTGCAATTAGTGCAAGGCTTTCTGTACTCTTACTCGGAAGAGGAGCTGCTCGAGCGCATGAGAAACTACGGCTGGGAGGTGGATGGCCGGCAGTTCATCGTCCTGCATATCCAATTAACCGGCTTCGAGCATTTGGAGGGACGGTTCTCGCAAGGGGACGAGGGTCTGGTTACTTTCGCAGCGGCGAACATTATTGAGGAATTGGCTGAGAGCCGGTTCGAGCAGGTCAATATGATCAATTTCCATGATTTGTCGATCGGATTGCTGGTAATATTCCCTTCCGGAGAGCCTTACACCGAGGAGCTTCATGCGCTGTGCGGAGATATGATGCACGCAATCGATCATATTCTCAAATTGCAGGTATCCATTACGATCGGCAGACCGTCAACCTCCATCACGGACATTGCCGCTCATTATGAAGAAGTGAGGGAGGCACTGATTTACCGTAATTTTGTAAGCGAGAATCAGATCATCAATCTGGAGTCGCTTGAGGCGGAGCCTCACTCTAATGAGCTTCGCTATCCGTTCGCGTTGGAACGGGAATTATTACAGCTGATCCGCACCGGACAGCAGCAGGAAACGCAGCACTTAATCGAAGCGTTCCTGAATGAGCTGCTCGAGAGGGGAGCCAAGGAAATCGACGTTCAGCAAAGCATGCTCCAGCTGCTCGGCAGCATTCTGCACACGATTCGGCATTCCGGGATGGACCCGGTGAGAGTGTTCAAATCGAACAATTTGTATGAACAGCTGGCCCAAATAAGGGACTCGCAGAAGATGATGAAATGGTTCCACCATAAGGTGATTCAGCCGTATATGCAGGAGCTGGAAGCGCGGGCCGACGTACAAACCAAGAGAATCGTGGAAACCGCACTGATCTATTTGCAAGACAATTACATGAACGAGATCTCTCTAGATAGCTGCGCCGACCATGCGGGCATGAATCCGGTGGTACTGAGCCGGTCGATTAAACAGGTTACGGGCAAAAACTTCATTGACTATTTGACAGAGCTCCGCATGGATAAAGCCAGGGAGCTGCTCCGGGAAACCGATCTCAAAATCAATGATGTGGCGCTTCGGGTCGGCTACCAGCACAGTTATTTTAATCGCATTTTCAAAAAGCAGGAGGGCATCACCCCGGGAGAATACCGGGAAAGGAGCCGGAACAAATAAACCGGACTAAAACTAAGTTAAGCAGGGAATTCGCCTGCGGTTCAAAGGACAACATGCTGCTGTCAGCGGCAGGGTTGTCCTTTTTTGCACGTGTTATTAACAAAATCCTATCCTGTACGAAAAGTGCAAATACGGCTTGAATAGCGCAGTTGTAAAAGTCTAATTGTAGGAAACGTACGGCCCGTATACAGTGTTGCTATGGCTTCGCAATCCGATACTAATCCGTTCGAGAAGGAGTGATAACATGAATCAAGCATGGGGTACCGAACCAGCTGCGGGAAGTGCTGCCGTCATCACCCCGCGCAAGCGAAAAACATGGCTGACCCGGGCAGTGAGAGACAAGCATTTGATGCTGCTGCTTCTCCCGGGACTGCTCTACTTTATTGTTTTCAAATATGTTCCGATGTGGGGGGTGCTGCTGGCTTTCAAAAACTATCAGCCATTCATCGGATTTATGGACAGCGAATGGGTAGGCTTCGACCATTTCAAGCGGTTTTTCGCCGATCCGGTCTTCTTTCATCTTATCCGTAACACCTTGCTGCTTGGCTTGTACGATATGGTATTTTTCTTTCCGGCGCCGATTATTCTGGCTCTTATGTTAAATGAGGTGCGTGTGGCCTTCTATAAACGGTTTATTCAGTCGATCATCTATATGCCTCATTTTATCTCCATGGTTATCGTCGCCAGCATCACGTATCTTCTATTGACCACGGAGGGCGGAGTCATCAACGAGCTGCTGGTGAAGGTGATCGGGAAGAAAATCGAATTTCTGACGAGTGAATCCACGTTCCGCCCGATGATCATCATTCAGAGTATATGGAAGGAAATGGGCTGGGGGACGATCATCTTCCTCGCTGCGCTCGCCGGGGTTGATCAAGAGCAGTACGAAGCGGCAACCGTCGACGGCGCGAGCCGGTTTCGCCAGCTGTGGCACATAACACTGCCGGCCATTCAAGGCACCATTATCGTACTGCTCATTCTGCGGATGGGGAATTTCCTTGACCGGGGCTTCGAGCAGATCCTGCTTATGTCCAATGCGCTGAACCGTCCGGTCGCCGACGTATTCGACACCTACGTGTATACGGTGGGGATTACTCAAGGCGCATTCAGTTACAGCACAGCCGTCGGGTTGTTCAAAGCCGTCATCGGGGTGACCCTGGTGTTCACATCCAACTATTTGGCAAAAAGGGCCGGCCATTCCGGCATATTCTAACCGGGGGAGGAGAAGCTGTCCATGCACACGCGTCATATGTCATTCGGCGAGAAGCTCTTCGGAGTCGCCAATCATATCGTACTTGCCATAATCGCTCTAGCTATGCTCCTGCCGCTTCTGTATATTGTAGCCGGATCATTTGCGAGCGACCTCGAAATCGGGTCCAGGTCCTTCTTTCTGATCCCGCACGATGTAACGATCAATGCTTACAAATACGTATTTAAAGATAACGCGCTGCCGCGAAGCCTGCTCGTCTCCGTATTTGTAACAGTGGGAGGTACGCTGGTTAACTTGTTTTTTACGTTTACGATGGCCTATGCCTTGTCCAGACGGAACATGATCGGTCGAAGCTTTTTTGTCAAAATGGTCGTGTTCACGATGATGTTCAGCGGAGGGATCATTCCCACTTTTCTGGTCGTAAAAAATTTGGGACTGCTGAATTCCTATTGGGCCGTCATGCTGCCTACAGCGATCAATGCGTTCAACCTGATTGTCGTAAAATCGTTTTTCGAGGAAATTCCGAACGAGCTTATTGAATCGGCCCGCATCGACGGGAGCACCGATATAGGGGTGCTCTGGCGCATCGTGCTGCCGCTGTCGAAGCCGGTTATTGCGACCTTCGCGCTGTTCTACGCCGTCGCGCACTGGAACGATTTCTTCAATGCCCTCATCTACTTGACCGATGCCAAAAAGTGGCCGATGCAGGTGCTGCTGAGACAAATCGTGCTATTGGCCACAGGGGCACTGGACAATTCAGTTCAGGACCCGACCTACGTGAAGCCGCCGGATCAGTCGATCAAAATGGCTGTCATCGTCGTAGGCACCTTGCCGATTTTGCTTGTATATCCGTTTCTGCAGAAGCATTTCGCCAAAGGTGTATTGCTCGGTGCCGTGAAGGGATAATTGCTCAGCGTCCAAAGATGGTCGCGGGATCGGCACAGGAATGTGAGGAGCGCATCCTTCTATGAGAATGAGTTCCTCCGTCTGACGCAGGAAACTGCTTCATCATAAAAAAACAATAAGGGTCCATATAAAGGGAGGAAACGAAATGAATTGGAAAAAAACGTGGGCGGTCACGACTGTCACCGCTGTAGCTGCTGCGGCTATCGCCGGATGCGGCAACGATGCAAAGCCGGAAGCTTCCAAAGCGGGGGACGGGAAAGAGGCGCCATTCCCGATTTCGGTAATGCTGAAGGGCTACTACAACGATTCGGCAACGGCGGAAAGCAAGGTATGGAAAAAAATCGAGGAGTACACGAACGTCAAGCTGGATTTGCAGTTTACACCCGACGCCAACTATGGGGACAAGCTGAATATTGCGCTGGCTTCCGGTACACTGCCATCGCTTGTATTTGTGAACAACGCTAAAGTATCTGCAGTGGCGAATGCAATCAACGGCGGTGCATTTTGGGAAATCGGCCCTTATTTGAAAGACTATCCGAACCTGAGCAAAGCTAATCAAACCATTCTGAACAATACGTCGGTCAACGGCAAATACTACGGGCTCTATGTCACTCGTCCGATCGGCCGGATGGCAATCAGCTACCGCAAGGATTGGCTGGATAACCTTGGCATGAAGGAACCGAAAACCATCGACGAATTTTACAATATGCTGAAGGCTTTTGCGAGTAACGATCCGGATAAAAACGGAAAGGACGACACCTACGGCATGGTTGTCACGCGTTACGGCGGACCTTGGGATATTATGCAAACCTGGTTCGGCGTTCCGAACAAATGGGGGGAGAAGGACGGCAAGCTGGTTCCGGCACATTTGACCCCGGAGTACATGGAAGCATTAAAGTTTTTCAAAAAGCTGTATGATGAGAAGCTGGTCAATCAGGACTTCGCCGTGTACGATTCGGCCAAGTGGAATGATCCGATCATTAACGGGCAAGCGGGTGTGGCGATCGACGTAGCAGAGCGCTCCTATCAGATCGACGAGAAGATGAAGCAGAACAATTCCAAGGGCTACATCGATTTGATCGGCGCCGTCAGCGGCCCGACAGGTCTTCACAACCTGCCGACAGCCGGGCACAACGGGATGTTCCTGATCTCGAAAACCGCCGTCAAAACAGAGGCTGAGCTGAAGAAGGTACTCGCGTTCCTGGATAAAACCAACGATAAGGAAATGCAAATCCTGATCAGCCAAGGCATTGAAGGTGTTCACTATAAAGTAGAGGACGGCAAGCTGGTTCCCCTGCTGCTCGCCACAGATCCGATGACGCCGGACATTAACAACAAGAACGTCACCCAGCTGCTGACATCGATCCCGTACTTGACTCCGGAATTGTTCAAGCCGAATACGCCGCTTCGTGCCAAGGCGCTTGAAGTGATGAAGGAGAACGAGAAAATCGCGGTTCATAACCCCGGCGAGCCGTTCACGACACCGACTTACACGCAAAAAGGCACGCAGCTCGACCAAATTGTCGACGACGCGCGCACCAAATTCATCGTCGGCAAAATCGACGAGGCGGGCTTCAAAGCTGAAATGGAGCTGTGGAAAAAGAACGGCGGCGACGATTATATCAAAGAAATGAACGAATTATACGCGAAAAGCAAATCCAAGTAAATTAGATCTAATGGCTCTCCTGACGATGACCAATCTGAATGGAGAGCTTTTTCTTCACACAAGAACAGTAGGCGGATTCATTCACTATTCCTTTTTTGGGATAATGAGCTGTAGTGCGCTGGATGGCTTCTCCCGGACGGGCAGAAGTCATCTTTGCGTTATATGGCAAAAAAAGTTTGAATTTTGTCGGGCAGCCGACTGTTTTATTGTGACTAATTTAACTATAATGCAAATAGGAAAACTATGAATTAACCGGCTTCGAGGTGAATACAGGATGGCTTCATGGAATGACAGCGAGCTTACCGAGCAGGTGAAGAGAGAAGGCATGAAGGAAGAGGAGGAAGTATTGACCGGTCTGTTCGCACAGTACGGAACCGCCCGGCATTACAGGAAAAACGAGCTCATTTTCCGCGAAGACGAGGAAAGCCGTGACATCTATTGGGTTCGATGCGGGCTCGTCAAAATTTCGCAATCGGCCAAGGAAGGGCAAGGTATCACCTTGTTTCTGCGGTTTGAGGGTGAAATGTTCGGAGCGGCTGAAGTATTGACCGGCCAGCGGCGGCAGCGGTTTGCCCGGTGCATTCTGGACAGCGAGGTGCTATATGTGCCCGCCGACGAATTTCGAAGTCTGATGTTAAGCCGCCCGGAAATTATGTATGCAGTGACCGTTTCCAACGCGAGGCGACTGCTGGATACCCAGCGGCATACGGAAATGCTGATTTCCAAGCCTGTGCCCTGGAGACTGGCGCATTTTCTTCTCCGCTTGGGAGAGCGGCAAGGGAATGAGCTTCATGTCAGCCTGCCGTTAAGTCACGAAGAAATATCGTTCATTGTCGGATGCAGCCGGCAAACCGTTACGGAAACGTTAAACCGGTGGAATGAGCAAGGTATCGTCCATTACGGGAAAAAGCGCATTCGGATTCAAGAGCCTGATGCTTTTCTAACGCGTGTGTAGCTTAACTGCCGTACCCTATTCATTACTGTCACAGGAGGAAACATAAATGTACATTCAACCGCAGCTAAATCTGCAGCCAGATTTTCATGAGCATATGAAGGTTATCCTGCTCGGCACCGGCTCGCCGCGTGCTTTTTACGGCAGAGCCAAATCGGGAGTGGCCGTGCTTGCCGGACATAAGACATTCGTGGTCGACTGCGGCGGCGCCGTTGTGGACCAACTGATCAAGGCCGGCGTCATGCCCCAGCGGGTATCCGACGTCCTGCTCACTCACCACCATTATGACCATAATGGCGGATTCTTCGATCTGTTTATTACCAGCTGGAGAACCCATATTACGGCGGAGAGAGTATTCGAGGGCCGTTCAACCCCGATGCATGTGTACGGACCCGAGTCGACCCGTGACATCATCGGCAAAATGAGAGAATCGTTCGAGTTCGATGTGAAGCTTCGAGTGAGCTACAATCTGTCGGACGAAGCCGGATCGCGGATCGAATATACGGAATGCAACGAAGGCGTCGTCTATGACCGGGACGGCATCAGGATTACGGCCTTTGAGGTGGATCACCGTCCGGTTTATCCAGCCATCGCTTATAAGTTCGAATATAACGGCAAATCGGTAGTCATCTCAGGCGATACGATTCCCGTCTCCAGCATGGTCCAACACAGCCAGGGGGCTGACTTGCTTATCCACGAAGCGTACAACAAAGAGTGGCTGGACGAGTTGATCCGGCGTTATCCGGATTACGAGAAAGCTCTCTCCAATCCGGCCAAATATCATACGACGACACTGGAAGCCGCCGATATCGCCAGGCAAGCCGGGGTCAAGCATCTTGTGCTGACCCATCATATTCCGGCGCCGGAGCAGAATGAACCCGCTGAGCAGGAATATATCCGGGGAATGAATGACATTTATAACGGTCCGATCACTGTAGGACGAGACTTGATGTCGTTTGATCTGTCTCTGGACTGACGGATTCTGCTGCATGACCCTTTGTATAAAATTGGATATTACAAGCATAATAAAAAAGCCTGTCTTATTCCAGAGTTACAGAGGAGCAGATGAATGTGAAAAACAAATGGATGCCGGCGTTTCTGATAACCTTGGCGATCGTGTTTAGTGTGACACCGTTCGTAGAATCCGTACAAGCGAAAATGGCCGAGGAGGAGAATTCGGTTTGCCTAACTCCCAAAATGGTGCAGCTGAAAACCGATATGCAGAAGGTTTGGATCGATCATACGATATGGACGAGAAGCTATATTGTCAGCGCCATCTCCAATCGTCCGGATCAGAAGGACGTATTGGACCGGCTGTTGCGGAACCAGCAGGATATTGGCAACGTAATCAAGCCTTATTATGGGGAAGGCGCCGGCAATAAGCTGGCTGACCTTCTGAGAGAGCATATACTGATAGCAGTGAAAATTGTAGCGGCTGCCAAAGCGGGTAATCAGGCGGATGTGAAAAAGCTGGAAGCAGATTGGCATCTAAATGCCGACGATATCGCCAAATTTTTAAGCGCAGCGAATCCGAACTGGCAGTTTAAAACGCTGCAGGATATGCTGTATACGCATCTGCAGTTGATTACAGAAATAGTCCTTGATTGTCTCAAAGGGGATTGGAAAGCGGATATTGCAGCTACCGATAAAAACGAGATCCATATGATTCATTTGGCGGATATCCTGACAGAAGGTATCGTCAAACAGTTTCCCGATAAATTTTAAGCGGAATACGTTAGATGTTTCAAGGCAGACTTGAGCTTTCAGTAATCACCCGAAAGGGCGGTTATGGAAAGCTTTTTTTGTTAATAGTTTAGAAGAATTAACTCATAAAGTTTAGTTGATCATTTATCTGATTTTGCTTCTAATTTATGGTTATACATCA
Organism: Paenibacillus sp. OAS669; assembly: GCF_014873645.1. Classification (NCBI taxonomy): domain Bacteria; kingdom Bacillati; phylum Bacillota; class Bacilli; order Caryophanales; family Paenibacillaceae; genus Paenibacillus; species Paenibacillus sp. OAS669. The sequence continues at coordinate 416,246 of NZ_JADBDR010000004.1, read as the reverse complement.
TATTTAGTAAAATGAGGTGGAGAATTGAACAAAAAGTGCGTTGACACTTGAATTTAGTGATGATACGATGTGTTTGGGAAAGAGATGGGAACTAAAATGTTTAGTTTAAATGGTGGATTTTTGTAAGTTGTTATCAAAATGTTTAGATTTGTTGATTTTAAACGAATGGTTAAATCAAAAGCAAACAAAGCTAGACAGAGGGCCTGCACCCTGCCGGATTTCATTTTTGAATACGCTTACAAACAAATGGTGCCCATCTGCTTTTCGATAGGAATGATTTTCAGTCAGGTCACTTATTTTCATTCAAAGGGGTGGATAAAGCGGTGATTTTATGGAAAAAGTGTGCAATTCTTCTTTCTGCAGTATCGGTCCTTGCCGCGACATCAGCATGCAGTGAAGACAACAGAGCCGCGGAAGAACCGAAAGATTCCGGTAATGAGCTGCGCAAGAAGCTGGAAGAACCGACGGAGCTGACCGTTTTTTCACTGGAAAGTCCGGACGGCTGGAACCAGAAGTACGAGGAATATCTGAAGAGGAAGCTGCCCCAGTATAAAATCACTCACATCTCGCAAACGGAAAGCTCCCGGCTGGAGCATTTGTTAAGCTCCGGCACCCATATTGATTTATATATAGCGAATGCCCGCTCTGTAAAGCAGCAGTACATATCCTCCAATGTAGCGTTGGACATGTCGAATCTGGTGAAATCGCATCAAATCGATCTCAGTGCTTTTGAGCCTGAAGGAATCAACCAGATGACTTCGCCGGAAGGGGCGGGAGGCTTATACGGTCTGCCGATATCCAATTACACGATGGTGATGTATTACAATAAGGATATTTTTGATAAATTGGGGGTTCCCTATCCCGTAGACGGCATGACCTGGGAAGAAACATACGAATTGGCCAAAAAGCTGACGGCGAATAGCGGTGAAAAGCAATACCTCGGGTTTTGGATCTCGCCCAAGCATTATTTAAGGACGAATCAATTGTCTCTTGCGTTAGTGGACCCCAAAATGGAAAAGGCGTCTGTAACGAGCGAGGAATGGTACCGGCTTTTTGATACGATTTTTAAAAAGTTCTCGGACATTACCGCCTTCAGGGAAAGGGCGATAAAGGCATGGCCAAGCCACGATGCATTCAACGTTACTCAGGAATTAGCTATGTATGTGATGCAGTCCAGCTGGCTGATGGCCGCTCAAGAATCACTCAGCAAAATGAATTTTGACATGGTGGCGATGCCGACCTTTAAAGATAAGCCGAAAGTAGGGGTACAGGCAGCATATACCTATATGGGCGTCACTTCCATGAGCCAGAAAAAAGATCAGGCGATGGAGGTTATCCGGCAGTTAACTTCAGAGGATTATCAGATGGAAATGTCCAGGCTGGGTGTTATGACTTCACTCAAAAGCCCGGCGGTGCAGCAGGTTTATGCAACCAATACTCCGTTCAAGGATAAGAAGCTGAACATGCAGGCCGTATTTTACAACAAATTCGCTCCGACCGCGCCTATTACCGCCTACGATGAGTTTGTGGTGGAGGACGGGCTCGAGAAAACCCAGCTCAGGGATATGGTGAAAGGACTGACAGATCTCAATTCCGGTTTGAGAAAGGCAGAGGAAATTGCTAACCAGAAAATATCGACGTCAAAATGAGTCACCGGACGATATTCATGATTAGGGGGATTCCTATGTTGTTGAAAAAAGGGCTGTTGTCCATGGTGATGATCGCTGTCTTGTTGTCTGCCTCTGCATGTACTAAGAGCCAAAGCATATCCGAACCGGAGGAGTCTCCCAAGGAGGCTGAAGGGATTGCGAAAGCTCCTGTGGAGATCGCGTTCTATAGCTCGGGCAAGGAGCCTTTGTTCGTCGAAGCGGTAAGAAAGAAGTTTCCGGAGTATACCATCAAGTATATTCAGAAGGGGACGGGATTCAGCTTTCCTGAAATGATCGCCAGCAATCAAACGTTCGATATCTACGTGGAGAGTGCGCGAACCTATGCGAGAGATTTGCTCGGAGCCAAGCTCGAGATGGATATGACGGATCTTGCGAAAAAGCATCAAATCGACCTGAGCCGTTTTGACAAGAACGGTTTGGAGCAAATGCGGTCTGCAGGCGGATTGTATGGCCTTCCCGTCTACGGAAGCGGCATGGCGCTGTATTACAATAAAGAAATTTTCGATCGATTCGGCGTTCCTTATCCGAAGGATGGGATGACCTGGGAAGAAACCTATGAGCTGGCCAAAAGGCTGACCCGCGTAGACGATAAGCCTTATTACGGGTACTGGCTTAAAACCAAAAGTTATTTGCGTAAAAATCAATACTCCCTGCCATTTGTCGATATGAAGACGGAAAAGGCGCTGATCGATAACGACAAGTGGAGAAAGACCATCGAAACCGTATTCGAAAAATTCAGCGCGATCGAAGGAATGGAAGGGAAGTTCGGCGCCCAGTGGCCGGGTTCGGATGTATTTTATAAAAACAAGGACGTGGCGATGTACTTAACGGACTCGGATATGCATCAAGGCGTTAAGGAAATGAGAGACATGAAGTGGGATATGGTCTCCGTTCCCAGCTTCAACGATGCTCCGCGTGTCGGGCCGCAGATCATGTATACGTATTTAGGGATTCCTGCGTTCAGCAAGCATAAGGACGAATCGATGAAGATCATTCAATATTTAACTTCGGACGAATTCCAGATGGAGTTGTCCAAGCAAGGGTTCCTGACGGCCCTTAACAATCCTGACATTCAAAATGTGATCGGACAGGAGACGGCAGATAAGGATAAAAACTTGAAGGCCATTTATTACAACCCCTTCGCTCCGTCAGGCCCGACCACCAAATACGATGAATATGTTATCGAGGATGGAATAGACAAAGTTGCATTGAGAGAGCTGGTGAATAAAAAGCTGGACATAAATACGATGGTCCGCAAAGCGGAGGAGCTGGCCAACCAATCCATACAAAAAAATAAAAATTAATGCGTTGCAACCTAACCATTAGAACGGGGGAGCGATATGATGGAGCCAAACGAACTCATCCGCTACGTCGGCGGGCAGGCAGCCAACACGGATTATCATGATGGTCAGCTAAGACCGGTTGTCGGTACGCATAATTATCAGATCCTTCGGGCCAATCGTACCCGGCCGGAGCTTGCCGACGATTGGGGCTGGACATATAATCATGCTCCTATGCTGGCTCACTGGAACGGCAAATTTTATTTGATCTATCTAAGCAATCCGAAATCGGAGCATGTTCCGCCCGGACATACGCTGCTGACCACTTCGGAAGACGGCGTTCGTTGGGCAAAGCCGAAGGTTGTATTTCCGGCTATACCGATTCCGGCCGGCGTCTACCAGAACCCGAATGCCCCCGAGCTTCCTCCTGACAGTTACGCGGTGATGCATCAACGGATGGGCTTTTATGAAGCGCCGAACGGCAAGCTTCTAGTGCTTGGATTTTATGGCATTTGTCCAACGTACCGCGTCCATCCGAACGATGGCAATGGGATGGGACGTGTGGTTAGAGAAATCGATCGGGAAGGGAATTGGGGACCGGTTTATTTTTTGCGATATAATCTTCACGCAGGCTGGAACGAGACGAATACCGGATTCCCGTACTATAGGATGTCTGAAGATCCGGCATTCATTGAAGCTTGTGAAGCATTGCTCTCCGATAAACTGGTCACTATGCAGTGGTGGGAGGAAGATCGAAGCCCGGATGGGTTTTATACAATCACCGGAGGCAAAGCCCCCTCCACTTACCGGCTGCCGGACGGGAGAGTTATCGCGGTATTCAAATCGTCCAAGGCTGCTGTGACCGAAGATGAAGGGAAGACATGGTCGAAGCTGCAGGATGTTCCTTCTTTCATCATGGCCGGTGCCAAGGTCTGGGGACAGCAAACGGGAGACGGCAAGTATGCGCTTGTATACAACCCGACGCCTACCGGCAAATACCGCTGGCCGTTAGCCATTGTCACAAGTGAGGATGGAGTGAGCTTCGATCAGATGGCGGCTATTCATGGCGAGGTATCTCCGATGCGTTACTCCGGCCACTACAAAGATTACGGTCCGCAGTATATCCGGGGGATCGAGGCGGGCAGTCGGACGCCCATAGGCCGTGATATGTGGTTAACTTATAGCGTGAATAAAGAAGACCTATGGGTAAGCCGCGTACCCGTTCCTATAAAGCTTCGTGTGGAACAACCGGTTCAGGATACCTTTGATGATTTGCCTGCAGGCGGTTATGTCGAACGCTGGAACATCTACAGCTGCCAATGGGCGCAGGTTACGATAGAGCCCTTCCCTTCGGCACACAATAAGAGCCTAAGGCTGCATAACATGGACCCCTACGATTACTGCAAGGCGGTTCGCGTGTTTCCCGAAAGCCGAAAGGTATGCATCCAATTCAAGCTGCTCGCTGCTCAGTCCGCTAACGGGTCATTACAAATCGAAGTGTGTGATTACAAGGGAACATTTCCGCTTCGCCTGATTCTGGATGCGGACGGCTGGATCAAGGCGCAGCACGGGGGCTTGCATAAAGTCATGGCTTACTGTCCGGATACCTGGTATGAGATTAGAATAGATATCGATACGGTCAGGCAAAAGTATGAGCTTATCATAGGAGACTTCCGCAAGACTTACGGCTTCTTCGCTCCCGTTTTGACGGTAGAACGTCTTGTGCTTCGAACAGGGGCTTACCGGAAGGAGCCGAATATGGATTCCCCTTTGGATTTTGATGATCTTCATGGAGCAGATGATCCCGTGGAGGAGGCCGTCTTTTACATTCAATATGTGAAAACCTCGATGCATGAATAGAGAGAATGGAATGAAAGTGCATCGGGTATTGCTATTGGTGGTTTACGATAAACCCAACGCCAGGAGGCAGCTCTTGGCGTTTTTATTTTGTTCGGAGAGAAGCGGGCTTTCGAATTAACTATAACAATAATAGATTGAAATAACAGATATCAATATCAAAATTAGATCATAACTAGCGAAAACGGATTCTGTTTCTTTTGTCATCCACTCCATAAAATGGAAGTGTAATCCATATGAACCCAAAAGGAGTGCGCATACATGAGAGAGCAGCTGGCTTGGAAGGTTGGAGGGCAGCAAGGACAAGGGATGGAAAGCACGGATAAGGTGTTTTCGAGCGCTTTGGCGCGGCTAGGGTATTATTTGTACAGCTATCGCCATTTTTCATCGCGAATCTTGGGTGGTCATGCCAACAACAATATTCGGATTAGTACCAAGCCTATCCGGTCCGTTGCCGATGATTTGGATATTCTTGTTGCGTTGGATCAGGAGACGATACACTGGAATGCAAGGGAGTTAGTGCGAGGAGGGATCGTGATTGCGGACGAGTTATGGAAGCCCGTTCTTCCTAGCGGAGTGGAAGCCAGCTTGCTGCCAATACCGATCACCCGGATTGCCCAGGAGGCCGGATCCGCGCTGTTTAAAAATATGGCTGCATCCGGCGCGTCATGGGCGCTTCTTGGACTCCCGATGTCATTATTCTATAGCGCAATAGCCCGGCAATTTGCCGTTAAGGGGGAAGCCGTGGTTCAGAAAAATATCGAGGCTGCTAAAAAAGGAGCGGAAAGTGCGTTGGCTCTTACCGGAGGCCCGCTAGAGGCATTCCGGCTGGCACCGGCAGACGGGAAGGAGAAGCTGTTTCTCATCGGCAACGATGCTATAGGTCTTGGGGCCCTTGCTGCAGGCTGCCGTTTTATGCCCGCTTATCCGATTACTCCTGCGACCGAAATCATGGAGTACTTAATGAAGCACTTGCCGTCCTTTGGCGGCGCGGTGATTCAAACGGAAGATGAGATTGCTGCCGTGACAATGGCCATTGGGGCGAATTATGGCGGGGTCAGAGCCTGTACCGCTTCTGCCGGGCCTGGATTATCTCTGATGATGGAGGGAATCGGTCTTGCGGGAATGACGGAAACACCGGTGGTTATCATAGATACGCAGCGAGGAGGCCCCAGCACCGGACTTCCTACCAAGCAAGAGCAAAGCGATGTTTTGGCGATGATTCATGGAACGCATGGGGAAGTCCCCAAAATTGTGCTTGCTCCAAGCACCATTGAGGAATGCTTCTATGATACAGTCGATGCGTTCAATCTGGCTGAACGGTATCAATGTCCGGTCATCGTGCTGACGGATCTCCAGCTTTCCATGGGCAAGCAAACGGCGGAGTGTTTCGATTATTCGCGGCTCCAAGTTGATCGTGGAGTTTGGATGGACGAAACGAAGCTGGAAGAAGCAAGTGGAGCCTCGGGACAAAAGGAAGAGTCCAGTTCATTCCGCAGGTATGAAATCACTCCGGATGGGATATCCCCGAGAGCCATGCCAGGCGCGAAGCAGGGAATCCACCATGTAACCGGGGTCGAACATGATGAGCACGGCCGTGCGTCAGAGAGCGCTGATAACCGGAAGAAAATGATGGACAAACGGATGCAAAAGATGAAGCATATTGCGATCCGGCATCCTCTGACTGCCGATGAACCGTATCTGGAGCCGGAGTTGCTTATCATCGGGATGGGTTCGACGATAGGCGTCATGGACGAGGCCAGAAGGAAGCTGAGCATGGAAGGGATTCGAACGAACCGCATCACGGTCAGGCTGTTGCATCCGTTCCCAATGGAGGCGCTTCGTCCTTATCTTATGAAGGCTGCTAAGGTCGTTATTGTGGAACACAACGCTACCGGACAGTTGGCATCACTAATTCGTCTGCATTCCGGCAGGACTTCAGGTGTCAGCTCCCTGTTAAAATATGACGGGACGGCCTTTTTGCCTAACGAAGTTGCTGCATATTGCAGACAGGCAGTTAAAACCGCAGCAGAGTAACATGCTGATATGGAAAGTTAAGCATAGGTTTATTACCATAAGATAGGCGGACAAGTCGGTTTCTGGCGTTGTTCGCTTTTCGCTTTCCATTTACCATAATTTTCATAATCCGATATAATAGGAAGAAGCTGATGTCAATATCCATATTTTTGTAACGGGAAAGGAGCAGCTTGAGTGAACGCCCATGATGAACGGAACAAGCGAAGAATCATTCTGAGCTTACAACCGAAGCCTTACAATGAGATCCTGAAGGGAATCAAAAAGTTCGAATATCGCAGAGCATTTCTTAAGGAAGCCGTAACCGCTTTTATCTATGTGAGCTCGCCGGTCAAGGAGCTTCGTGGGATTATAGAATTCGGAACCCCGATCATCGATTCGGCAGATCGTATAGCTGCTATTGCTGAACGGGAGCACCCCGGATGGGGGCAGGGGATAACCTCTTATTTGAAGGGGCTGGACAAGGGCTACGCCATACCCATAAGGTCTATTTGCGAAATTCACACCCTCGCCTTACAGGAGCTGCGGGACAAGTATGGCTTTACCCCGCCGCAATCTTATATGTATCTGGAGAGCAATAAGAAATTGGCGGATGACTTGCTTGCTGCAGCGGGAATGCTAGCTTCGGATCCTTACAACTGCTGAACGGGTACTTGATGGATACTGAGGAGCTGTAGTGCGTTTTAAAAAGGGAGACTGTTCTTTGGCGCGGACGTGATTGTTTGGTTAAGATAGGGGGATAAGCAGCTCTGTGCTATACTAAGGGTATCCAATTGTCTTGTAAAAGGAGTCAGCATAAACATGGAAGCCGATCTAGTCAAAAAATTAAAGCTGCAGAACGCTGAACGAATCCTGATTATGAACGCTCCGGACGGTTATCTGGAAAGAATATCCCCCCTTCCGGACGATACGAGACTGGATCTACGGCCGTCTGGAGAATATGATTTCGTACATCTGTTCGCAAGCAATGTGGACGAGCTGAATGCCCTAGGTCCTGAAGCGGCCAAAGCCGTTAAACAGGACGGGCTTTTCTGGATTTCATATCCCAAGAAAAGCTCTAAAATCAAAACGGATCTTAACCGGGACGCCGGCTGGGAAACGATTCACGGAGCTGGCTTCGAAGGCATTGCCTTGATATCCATTGACGATACTTGGTCCGCCATGAGGTTTCGTCCGGCAGAGCTGGTTCAGAGCACAAGTCCGCGCAGGGAGCAGAGAAGCCGGCAACCGGCGACAACGGCTGAATCAAAGTCCCGGGTACTGGAAATTCCGGAGGATTTCCAAGCAGAGCTGGAAAGCAAGCCGGAGATCAAAGCTTTTTTTGACGGATTATCCTTCACGCACCGTAAAGAATATGTTCGTTGGATTACGGATGCGAAACGGGAGGAGACCCGTGTCAGCCGGGTTCAAAAGTCGCTGGAAAAGCTTGCCGCGGGTATAAAATCTCCGTTCCTGAAATCTTGATAGTAGCCCGAAAGCTCTTCGTCCGATAGCTTGTTCTTCGGAAGGAGGGCTTTTATACATGACCAGATGAAAAAAAAGGAGAGTGCCGGTTGTGAGTTCTATGCTGCGAGCAGGTTCTATCATTAATGGAAAAGAGGTTATCGGAAAGGATAGCAGCGTTCATAACGTGAAAAATCCGTATACAGGTGAAGCTATCGGAACCGTCGAATATGCATCGAAGGAGGACGTCGAGGCGGCGGTTGCTGCGGCGAACCAAGTATTTCACTCTGTCATGAAAACAATGCCCGCCTATCGACGTGCTGAAATATTACGGACGGCATCAGATCTGCTGGAGGCACAGACGGAAGCGTATGCCGTTATGCTGGCCAAGGAAGCGGGCAAACCGATCCGCGACGGGCGGGCGGAAGTCGGCCGTGCGGTACAGCTGCTTCGCTTCGCATCCGATGAAACCAAGACGATGCATGGCGAGCTTGTTCCAATGGATGCCGCCATCGGCGGGGAACAGCGGCTGGGGATGGTACGCCGGTATCCGATCGGTGTCGTAGCGGCAATTACTCCGTTCAACTTTCCGTTGAACCTTGTCTTGCATAAGCTGGCGCCGGCTATCGCGGCGGGCAACACAGTCGTGCTGAAGCCCTCAGAGAAGACTCCGTTCTCTGCGGTTATGCTCGCCAAGCTCTTTGAGGAAGCCGGGCTTCCCTCTGGAGCATTGAATGTGATTCAGGGGGCCGGAGCAGAGCTGGTGCCAACACTTGTTACGAACCCGCTGGTCCAAAAGGTTACTTTTACCGGAAGCTCACAGGTCGGCTTAAGCATTAAACAAATGGCAGGCTTAAAGAAAGTGACGCTGGAGCTCGGCTCCAATTCCCCGAACCTTATTTTCGAGGACGGAGACCTGGATAAAGCGGCGCGCAGCCTCGTAAAAGGAGCATTTGCCTTCGCCGGCCAAGTTTGCATCTCCGCTCAGCGCATTTATGTTCAGCGTGCCGTTTATCCGTCATTTTTGGAGCGCTATATTCCGATGGTGGAGCAGCTTGTTTCTGGTGATCCGCTGCAGGAGGCAACCGACCTCGGACCGATGATTACTGAAGAGGCGGCCCTTCGTGCGGAGCAATGGATCAGAGAAGCGGAATCCCAGGGCGCAACGGTCCTGACAGGAGGGAAGCGTAAGGGAACCATGCTGCAGCCGACAGTTCTTACCGGAGTCACCCATGACATGAAGGTCATGTGCCAGGAGGTCTTTGCTCCTGTTGTATCGGTGCTTCCGTTTGATACGGAAGAAGAGGTCATACGCTTAGCCAATGACTCTGACTATGGCTTGCAGGCGGGAATATTCACAAGGAATATCAACCGCGCCCTGCGGATAGCCGATCAGCTGGAGACCGGCGGCGTCTGGATTAATGAAATTTCAACCTACCGTCAGGATAATCAGCCTTATGGCGGCGTCAAGCTTAGCGGAACCGGCAAGGAAGGCATACGATATGCCTTGGAAGAAATGACGGAAATGAAGTTCATCGGCATTCATTACGCAGAGTAGGATGCCTACGAACGAAAAGTAAATAAATGTAAATGAATGAGAAATCATTGACGGACCCGTCCTACCGTAATAAGATAGCATTAACGCTTTAAAGCTTTCTACCTATACATAGGAGGGTCTAATAATGAAATCAGCCAAGCTTCTTTCTTTGCTCGTTGCCGTACCGTTGATTTTTGCGGCGGGCTGTGGGTCCAAACCCGCTGCGCCAGCCAATGACAACGCCGGAGGAGCATCAACACCTAGTAAAAAAGTAGTGAAAATCGGAATTTCCCAAATCGTCGAGCATCCTTCGTTGAACGCGACGCGTGAAGGCTTTCTGGCCGCGTTGAAGGAAGCAGGATATGTTGACAAAGATACGATGCAGCTTGATTATCAAAATGCGCAGGGCGATCCGACGACCAATTTAACCATTGCTCAAAAATTTGCCGCGGATAAAAAGGATCTCGTGCTTGCTATTGCAACGCCTTCCGCTCAAGCGGTTGTACAGAACGTGAAGGATGCTCCGGTATTATTCGCCGCTATAACCGACCCCGTGGGGGCTAAGCTGGTGAAATCGCTGGATCAGCCGGGCGGTAATGTAACCGGTGCCGCGGACACGAACCCTGAATCGATCACCAAGCTGATGGATCTGATCGCATCCGACTTCCCTAAAGTAAAAACAGTCGGCGTCGTGATCAACGAAGGTGAGCCGAATGCAGTCGTCATGCTGAAAACGGCAGAAGCTCAGCTTGCCAAGCATAATATCAAGGTGATCAAAGCTGCTGTAGCGAACAGCTCTGAGGTCAAGCAAGCTGCCGAGTCTTTGGCAGGCCGGGTTGACGCATTCTATACCACATTGGATAACACAGTCATCAGCGCCGTCGAGTCCATCATTAAAGTGGCTAATGACAAAAAAATTCCTTTGTTCTCTGCTGACCGCGATACGGTGGAAAAAGGAGCAGTGGCCACCTACGGCTTCAAATACTACGACCACGGCTACCAAGCCGGTAAAATGGCTGTAGAGATTTTGAAGAACGGTGCAAAACCAGGCGATATGAAGGTCACTTTCCCTGACAAGCTCGACCTGATCATCAACCAGGCTGCAGCCAAGCAGCAAGGGGTAGAAATTACAGACGCTATCAAAAATAAAATGCTAGATAAAAACAATCTGTTGAACGGTACTGCGAAATAATAACGCTTTAGAGTGACCTTCGCTGTTTCATTGCAAGGTCGCTTTTCATTCTTTATTGGAGGCTGGAAACATGGATGCTTTCTGGAGTTCGGTCGAACTCGGTTTAATTTATGCTATCATGGCTCTGGGAGTATATATTACATTCCGGATACTGGACTTTCCCGATCTGACGGTAGACGGCAGCTTCACTACCGGCGGCGCGATTGCTTCGGTCATGATCGCAGGGGGATCATCGCCGCTGTTGGCGACGGTCCTGGCTTTTGTCGGAGGCGTCCTTGCCGGTGCCTGTACCGGCTTGCTGCATACCAAAGCGAAGATCAACTCCTTGCTCGCAGGGATATTGATGATGATCGCCTTGTATTCTATCAATCTCCGCATTATGGGGAAATCCAACATTCCTCTGCTTGGTGAGGACACGCTCCTTACGGGAGTCCATGTACTGTACGTCATGCCGTTTGTCGTTATCATCGTGAAGCTCGCGCTGGATTGGTTCCTTCATACGGATCTCGGGCTTTCGCTCAGGGCTACCGGCGATAATCAGCGAATGATCCGAAGCTTTGGGGTCAACACAGACTCCACGATCATTGTTGGTGTCAGCTTATCGAACGGACTTGTCGCCTTATCCGGTGCTTTGGTCGCTCAATATTCGGCCTTTGCTGAAATTACGATGGGCGTAGGGATGATCGTGATCGGCTTGGCATCCGTCATTATTGGGGAAGCATTGTTCGGTGCCCGTACGGTCATATGGGCGACTTTATCGGTAGTTCTGGGTGCGGTGCTGTACCGCTTGATCGTCGCATTGGCGCTTCGGGTCGGACTGGAAGCTACGGACATGAAGCTGATGACGGCACTTATCGTTATTGTTGCGTTGGCACTGCCTATGGTCCGTAAACGATTTAAACAAAAGGCGCTCATTCGGAAGCGGACCAGCCAGCTGGAGGGAGAGTGACATCATGCTTAATCTGGAAAAAGTGTCAAAGCTGTTTAATCCCGGAACCCCGGATGAGAAGGTGGCTCTGTCCAATATTCAGCTGAATATGAAGGAAGGCGACTTCGTTACCGTCATTGGGAGCAATGGCGCCGGAAAGTCGACGTTAATGAACATCATTTCCGGTGTTATGATACCGGACAAAGGCACGGTCAAGATCGCCGGTCAAGCCGTGGAAAACGTACCTGAGCACAAACGGGCCAAATGGATCGGACGGGTCTTTCAGGACCCGATGGCGGGAACGGCTCCAACCATGACGATTCAGGAGAACATGGCGATTGCTTATGCAAGGAACAAAACAAGAGGGCTTGGCTTCGGCGTCACCTCCAAGAAAAAGGCGATGTTCGCGGAGCAGTTGAGCCGACTGGGCCTGAATCTGGAAAACCGGATGAATGCGAAGGTGGGCCTGCTCTCAGGCGGTGAGCGGCAAGCGCTGAGCTTGCTGATGGCAACCTTCACGGAGCCGCGCATTTTGCTGCTCGATGAGCATACGGCCGCATTGGACCCATCCCGTGCCGAACTGATCACGAGATTAACACAGCAGATCGTGCAGGAAATGCACTTAACGACTCTTATGGTGACTCATAACATGGAGCAGGCTATCCGTCTCGGCAACCGGTTGATTATGATGGACAAAGGCAAAATCATTCTGGATGTGCCGGAGGAAGAGAAGAAGGGCCTGACCGTAGAACGGCTGCTCAGGGAATTCGAGCGCATTCGCGGAGAAAAATTTGTAGACGACCGTGTCGTCCTTGGATAAATAGCTAAAGCGCACTATCTGATCTGATGGATCAGGAGTGCGCTTTTTTTGGTATTTTGTTTTTGAAAAGGGCTTGAACTTGTTAAGAAAGGCTGTGCAAATAGCCTGAACGATATTTTGCCGGCGAGATGCCCGTATGCTGCCTGAACATGCGCAAAAAATAATTGTAATCGGTGAACCCGACCTGCATAACGATCTCCTTAAGCGGCAAATCCGTATTGTGAAGCAACAACTTGGCCCGCTCGATCTTGATTCGGTTCGCATATTGCAGCGGCGTCAAGCCGGTATGCTTCTTCAAGCATTTGGACAGGTAATCGATGTGAAAATTGAAATGTCCCGACAGGTCATCCAGCCGGAACGGCCTATCGCTGGTCATATAGAGGTAGTTAATGATCTGCTCGCTAAGCTTCTGGCTTCTTGAGATGGTTTGGGTTCTCAGGCTTTTTTGCAGAGCGACGAAGAATTGCCCGAGCAGAGCTTGAAGCGGCAGCTGATTTTCCAATGAAAAGCGATTTTTCAGCATCAGCATTTGATCCAGCAATGGAAACAACTCACCCGTCTCTATTGGTCCGAATTTGGGCAGATACATCAACTGAATGCCGGGCTCCAAATCCCGGTAGGTGGGAGAAGGAGAGACGGCGGTCCATTGAACCTCATTGGCTGCAACGGTACGCAGCGGAGGCTCATGCATTAAATGCAAATAATACACCTCGGTTCCCTCCGGGCTGGGCTGATGTCCCCAATGTCTGCGGTTAGGCTCCAATATCAGCATGCCATTCTCCGGGATTTCGTACTCGATATGTTCTTCCGTCATATAAAACGCGCCTTTTTTTACCAAAATGATGTCATATAAGGGGAAGCTTCTTTCGTAGTGAACCGTGCCCTTCACTGGCTTCGAGAAGCCGACCGTCATTAGATGGGGCATCGGCGGTATCCGCAGCTCCAAGCAGTCCATATTTATCACCTGCACAACAGAATTGAAAGCGTATAATAATACGTATGTCCCCATATTGTATCCATAAGAAATCAATAAAATCAATATAAATTGAATGTAGCGTAACTAATTTTAACACTGATTTTGTGCTTAAATGGATCGGGATTTTCTATAGGCTTAGAGGGTCCTATGTGCTTAAATGAAAATAGCAGGAGTTATTTAGACGATGCAAGAGTCCCAGTGAACAAAAAAACAGATAGATAGAGGAGAGAAATCAATGTCCTTAACATTTGAGAATTTAAGCGAAAAACTGAAGCCGGCCCCGCTCAACGGCGGTTTCCGTATGGATGGTTATTGGGTATGGTGCGGTTCCGTGGTGAAAGGAGAGGACGGCCGCTTTCATATGTTCGCATCCCGCTGGCCGCAGACGCTGCCTATGCACCCCGGCTGGATTATGGGCTCTGAAGTTGTGCGCGCGGTTTCGGACACGCCGGAAGGACCGTACGAGTTCCAGGAGGTGGTTTTGCCTGCAAGGGGAGCCCAGTATTGGGACGGACGCAGTACGCACAATCCTCATATTACCAAATGCGGAGATACGTATTTGCTGTATTATATGGGCTCCACCCATCCGCTGCCGGAGCCGGTTCCGGGTGAAACCATAGGCCTTGACGATCCTCGTTGTATCGTTGGCCGTGCGAATAAGCGAGTGGGACTGGCCGTATCCAAAAGCGTGTTCGGCCCATGGGAGCGTTCGGATGCCCCGCTGCTTCCGACTCGCCCTGGCAGGTTCGACAGCTTCTTGACGTCAAACCCAGCACCATGCGTCCATAAGGATGGGTCCGTTTTGTTGGTCTACAAAGCGAGACGCTATGAAGGGAATGTACATGGCAAAATGACGATTGGCGTGGCTTATGCCGATCATTTCAGCGGCCCTTACGAACGGAGTTTGGATGAGCCATTGTTCTCGCCGGAGAAGTTCCATATTGAGGATCCGTTCATTTGGAAGACGGAATCGGGCTATGAGCTCATTGCCAAAGATATGGATGGAAATATCGGCGGCGAGAAGCACGGCGGCGTACATGCGTTCTCCGAGGACGGCAAGCAGTGGGCGTTCTGCGAGCGACCTAAAGCTTATTCCCGAACGATCACATGGGAGGACGGTACCGTCCAAACGATGGGCAGTCTGGAGCGGCCGTTCCTGCTGTTCCAGGACGGCAAGCCGACCCATTTGTTTGCAGCCGTAGCCAATGGCCCTGGCGGTTTCCAAAAGGCGACGAAAACATGGAATATGTGTATTCCCATTGGAGAGTAGGTAAATAGAAGCGGTTGGACGAACAAGTCCGGCTGCTTTTTTTTGCGCTGAAAAAAAGGTTGAAAAAGGAATTTATTCCATGTGGTAGGAATAGGATGTACCCGTCTCGAATGTAATATGCAAGCGCAATCACTTTATAATTTGATCAAGGGGGAATGTCTGTTGTCGTACCACACGGTGATGATGAAGCCAAGTGATAACGTTGCTGTCGCTCTGTCGAATATTCCTAAGGGAGCGGAGCTGACCGTAACCTGTCAGGATCGAACCTTTCCGGTGCTGCTGCTGGAGCCGATAGAATTTGGCCACAAGTTTGCGGTCACACCTATTGAAGCCGGAGGAGACATACTCAAGTACGGTGAAGTCATTGGAGCCGCTACAAGAGATATTCAAGCCGGTGAGCATGTGCATGTACATAATCTGGAAGGAAAAAGGGGAAGAGGGGATCAGCATGCCGCAATCTAATACAAGCTCCCGAAGCTTTTGGGGGTATAGGCGCCCTGACGGACGGGTTGGCGTCCGCAATCATGTATTGATTTTACCGACGATCGTATGTGCGACCCAGACCGCACAAAGAGTAACGGAACTGGTTCAGGGAACCGTTACGTTCATTCATCAGCACGGCTGTGCTCAAGTAGGTATTGATTATGAGCAAACGTTCCGCACGTATGTAGGAATGGCTGCAAATCCTAATGTATACGGTGTCATCGTATTGGGGCTAGGCTGTGAAACGCATCAGGCCCGAAGCGTTGCTTCCGAGGTACGCAAGACCGGCAAGCCTGTCGAGGTAGTTTCCATTCAGGACCACGGAGGCACTTTGTTCACGGTAGCCGAGGCGGCAAGAGCGGCAGCTAGAATGGTGCAGGATGCATCAAGGGAACGAAGGGTAGAATGTGACTTCGGGGAATTGATTGTCGGCACCGAATGCGGAGGCTCGGATGCTTGCTCCGGACTATCCGCTAACCCGGCTGTCGGTGTGTGCAGCGACAAAATAGTCGATCACGGGGGAACCTCTATTCTCGCAGAGACGACGGAGCTCATCGGCGCGGAGCATTTGTTAGCCAGACGGGCCGTTGACGATCACGTAGCCAAAAGAGTTTACCAGGTTATCGAAGCAATGGAGAAGAGGGCGTTCACGATGAATGTGGACATTCGCACCGGCAATCCAAGTCCGGGCAACATCAAGGGCGGGCTAAGCTCTTTGGAAGAGAAGTCGCTCGGTGCCTCCAACAAATCGGGAACAAGACCTTTGCAGGAGCTCATCGATTATGCCGAGAGACCGAGCCGGAAGGGATTAGTATGGATGGACACGCCGGGCCATGATATTGAGCAATTGACAGGTATGGTTGCAGGCGGCGCACAGATCGTATTGTTTACGACAGGGAGGGGGACTCCTACAGGCTCACCGATTGCGCCGGTAATCAAGATTTCAACGAACACATCCATCTATGAAAAAATGAATGATAATATCGATTTGAACGCCGGAACGATTATTGAAGGAACGGAGACGATTGAATCTGTCGGCGACCGGATCTTTGAAGAAATTATTGAGGTTTGCTCCGGCAAGCTGACCAAATCGGAAATTTTGAAGCAGCACGATTTCGGTATTTGGCGGATCGGCCCGACATTTTAGCAGCGTTATACAGGACTTAAGTCGAGGATGATACCGGGCTGAGGACGGTTCATAGTTTTGGCATAACAACGTAAACTAGGGGAAGCTTATTTCGTAGCGAATCTAATCATCAGGTGTTGACTTTTTATGATCGAATCCTACTTGTTTCCCATCCGTTATGCGCTGTTAACCTTTCCGGTTGTCGCCTTTTTTTTCACTCTGCCGTTTTTGATTATACAGTACCGGGTATATGGCTATGTTCATCGCTTCCGCGGTGTCGTGCTGTATTCCTTCCTGCTTTACCTGTTAACGGCGTATTACTTGGTCATTTTGCCGCTACCTGATACCATACATACGTGTACAGGGTCCGGGGATACCTATACGCAGTGGACACCGTTTCGATTCGTGCAGGACTTCTTGAAGGAAACGCGTATCCGTCTGGATGAACCGGCAACCTATATCGGAGTCATCAGGGAGAGGGCGTTCTGGCAGGTCGTTTTTAACATCTTGCTGCTTGTGCCTTTCGGGTTTGTGATCCGGTATTACTTTCGATTCAAATGGGTGTTTACATGCGCCGCGGCGTTCGGATTATCGCTATTTTTCGAATGGACGCAGTGGACGGGATTATACGGCATCTATGATTGTCCATACCGTCTGTTTGATGTGGACGATCTGATGCTGAATACAGCCGGAGGGGCTATAGGCGGCGCTATTGCCGTACTGATGTCGAGACTCTTGCCATCGCTGGATCAGCTGGATGACGACGTGGACTTGAAGGCTATGCGGGTCGGATTCGTGCGGCGGTTTATCGCATTTCAGACCGATTGGGTACTCCTTGTCCCATTTGCAATGTATTTATTATATATCGGAGAACCGGTCTATTTTGCTGCTCTAATCTTTGGGTATTTTATTGTGCTTCCTTACCTGACGAACGGCTTTACTGCGGGTAAATATTTCGTTCGCATCCGTCTTCGCGGCCGGGGGGAGGACATCAAGTTCAATGAGCTGCTGATACGCTACGGACTGTTATATTTTGTTATCGGCGGTGCAAACTGTTGTGTTGCTTTTGCCACAGTCCAGCAGCTGCAGCCCCTCTATTTCTTGCCTCTTTTATTAGCGGTAGCATGTATGGATGTGATGTTCGTAATCCATCTGCTAATCCGGGCCTATCGGCGGGACAAGGGCTTGTTCTACGAAATGCGGAGCGGGACTTATCACGAAATCAAATAATGTGCGTATAGTGAAATTAGAATTTGGGGAACACCAGCAGCATTAGACCATCAGATTCCGTTCTTGAGGACGGATTGCTTTTGGTCTTTTTGCTATTTTATTTTGTATCGCCAGAAGATTGCTTTTTGATTTGCATGAAGTACAGCTTGTTTTTTCTTATTTATTTATGATTTCTTTCAAACTTTTGTTTTGTTTCTTTGAAACTTTTAGCAGGTCATTTCTTTCGCAATAGAGATCAAAACCAATGATCTTCCGTTGTCATTTAACAGGAAAAAGCCGGCTTTGGTTGCTCCTCCCAGGAATATAAAGGGATATTGTGGAAGACAAAAAAACGAAACTTTACGGATGTTTAAACATCAATTTGTATAGAATCGTATGAATCTTTGTACTAGAATGAAGACAAGAATAGACATTTTATTTTGTGCTTATAAAGGACATTGTTCAAAAGGAGACCGTGCTAGATGAACTCGACGACATTTCGCAATCCCGTTATACCCGGTTTTTATCCCGATCCGTCCATTTGCAGAGCAGGAGAAGATTATTATTTAGTGACCTCTTCTTTTGAGTATTATCCGGGCGTACCTATTTTCCATAGTAAGGATCTGGTGAACTGGAGACAGATCGGACATGTTCTTGACCGTCCTTCCCAGCTCGATCTGGACGGCACGCCGACCTCCAAAGGAATCTATGCGGCGACTATTCGCTATCATAAAGGGATCTTCTATATGATCACAACCTTTGTTGTGAGTGCAACGGGGGCACGAAGAAACTTCTTCGTAACCGCCGAGGATCCGGCAGGGCCTTGGTCAGACCCGTATTGGCTGCCTGATGCTCCGGGCATCGATCCGTCCTTGTTCTTCGATGACAATGACAAAGTATATGTCATGGCCAACCGTCAGCCGCCTTCCGGACAGCAGTACCCTAAGCATATGGAAATTTGGCTGCAGGAGCTCGACTTGGAAACCAAGCAGCTGATCGGGCCCAAATTCAGCCTGTGGGACGGCGCTCTAAAGCAAATTCATGCCCAAGAAGGTCCTCATCTATATAAAATCAACGGTTATTATTACTTGCTTATTGCGGAAGGAGGGACCGGATATACCCATTCAGTCACGATAGCGAGGAGTGAGTCGATAACCGGACCGTATGAGAACTGCAAGTCCAATCCGATCTTAACTCATCGTCATCTGGGCAGAAGCTACCCTATCGTTAACGTCGGACATGCGGATATCGTAGAGACGCAGAACGGGGAATGGTGGATGGTATGCCTTGCATCGCGTCCGTACGGCGGCGAGTACAGGAATTTGGGCAGAGAAACGTTCCTTGTTCCGTTCATTTGGGAAAAAGACTGGCCTGTCGTAAACCCGGGCAAAGGGATTGTCGAAATCGAAATGCCGCGCCCTAACCTACCGGAAACAAGATGGCCGTCAGCTGCTGCCTGTGATCCATTTGAAAGCGGTACACTGGGGATGCAGTGGAATTTTATCCGGACCCCTAGAGGAGAGTTCTGGTCCCTTACAGAACGTCCGGGCTATCTTCGTTTAAAGCTGAAGCCGGAGCGGCTGTCGGAATGTGCGAATCCGAGCTTTGTCGGAAGGCGCCAGCAGCATATGAGCTTTGTTGCGCGTACGGTGATGGAGTTCGTTCCCAAGACGAGTCATGAAGCCGCCGGACTCGTTTTGCTGCAAAACCAGGATTACCATTTCCGATTGGAGTACGCTCTGGGAGAAGCCGGTCCTGTAATCAGGCTGATCCAGCGCAAGGCGGGAGAAGAAATCATATTAGGAGCCCATTCGGTCGATGCGGGCAAGCTTTACCTTAAGGTAGAGGCCATCGGGCAGGCTTATCATTTCTATTATGCAACCTCTTACGAGCAGTGGATTGCTTTGGCGGAGGATGTGGATGGAACCCTGCTCAGCTCTGATGTTGCCGGAGGCTTTATCGGAGCCTATATGGGCTTATATGCAAGCAGTGAAGGGGAAGCGAGCACGAACTACGCAGACTTCGATTGGTTTGAATACCTTCCGATCGAGGATTAAAAGGGGACATCGCGATGACAACAGGACAACAACAAATTCAAGAGCTGTTAATTGAGATAGATGCGTTATTCACGAATTTTTATCGTTGGCTCGGAGGCCAATATGACCCGGCTTCAGGCGGTTTCTACTACGCGCGGAGCTCGTTTGAAATGGAGAACTTCATTCCGGATATTGAATCGACGGCTCAAGCGCTCACTATTCTGGCACGCTCCGAGCTGCTGGATCGGCTGCCCGAATCGATGAAGCAAAGTATCGCTGCTTTTTTCCAGAAGAAGCAGGATCCTGCAACAGGATATTTCTTTGATGCAGACGAGAATATGCGTAAGGACGAGGTCATGGTCATGAGAGCGCTTGGTTACAGCAGCAACTCTCTTCGCAGACTCGGGTCGGCGCCGCTGCATCCGCTTCCGCATCAAATGATCACCCGTCCAGAGCATTTAAGTACCCCGGAAACGTACATTGCGTGGCTTAAGAAAGTGGATTTGCGCAACAGCTGGAGAGGCTGCGATTTCATGGGGACGCCGAACCATCATATTGCTAAGATGGAAGAGGAGGAGCGGAATCGGTTTATTGAAGCGGGCAAAGCCTATTTTGCCTCCATTCAAGATCCGGAAACAGGCTTATGGGGCGAAGGCAACCGGTATATTCGCATATCCGGAACGTTTAAGCTGAGCGCGTTTTATACGCAATTCGGCATTCCTCTGCCTAATGTTGACCGTATTTATCAGACGATCCTGCAATGCCTGCGGGAGGACGAGGCCAGAGATATGTGCTGGATCCGCAATCCGATCGATTTGCTCGGTACGTTCGGGCATGTGCTGACCATTCCGCAGGAGGAATTGGCGGAGATTATCCGGATCACCATAGCTAATATGCGCAAGCTGCTGCGGGAGGATGGAGGCTTCTCCAGAGAAATTCATCAATCGCCGCCTGCTCCCAACGTTGCGCAGGTGAAGGAAGGGGAGTTTTATCCCTATATGCCGGCGGCCGTCCCGATTGGAAAAGGGCGGATTGAGGGCGATATGAACGCCGGTACGCAGGCTTTATTAATTCGCGAGTTTTGCCATAAGCTGGCCGGCATCGAGCACAAGCCGATTGATCAGGCAACGGAGACGTTTTTGCAAACGATTCAAG
The DNA here is from genome assembly GCF_014873645.1 of Paenibacillus sp. OAS669. Classification (NCBI taxonomy): domain Bacteria; kingdom Bacillati; phylum Bacillota; class Bacilli; order Caryophanales; family Paenibacillaceae; genus Paenibacillus; species Paenibacillus sp. OAS669. Next base: position 395,230 of record NZ_JADBDR010000004.1, on the reverse strand, counting down.
TTCACGGAGCATAAAAGGAGTTCGATGAACAGTGACTGTCAGAACCTACTCGAATCCTATTCGACCGGGATTCCACCCAGACCCTTCGATCGTACGTGTGGGCGAGGATTATTACATGGTCAATTCGACCTTTCAGTATTTCCCTGCCATTATTATTTCCCATTCCAGGGATCTTGTGAATTGGGAATATATTGGACACGCCATCACGAAGAGCGAGGATATTCCGTTGGCGGATTTGCCGGACTCCTACGGCATCTGGGCTCCTGATATCTCTTATCACAACGGAGTGTTCACGATTATGGCCACCCTGCGGCTGCATGGGTCCGGCCGCCACAATATTCTTATGACATCGGACAAGCCGGAGGGGCCGTACTCCAAGCCTGTCATTATCAATGAAGAAGGACTGGATCCTTCGTTATTCATAGACGACGACGGCAGCCGCTATATGGTCTATGGAGGAGGCGGCGCCAAGCTGCTGAGGCTGAATGACGATATGACCGCCGCCGTAGGAGAGTCGATCTTCTTGTGGCCGGGTACGGGGAAAGCTTCGCCGGAAGGGCCTCATATACTGAAGAAGGACGGGTATTATTACATCATCCTTGCCGAAGGCGGTACCGAATATGGACACTGCGTAACGGTAGCACGTTCCCGAACGTTGACAGGTCCTTATGAAGCCTGTCCGCATAATCCCGTCCATACACAGACGGATCCGACGGCGGCCATTCAGCGCGCGGGTCACGGCAAGCTGGTACAAACCCAGTATGGCGACTGGTGGATTGTTCATCTGGCGGGCAGGCCAATCGGCGGGAACTATTGCGTGCTTGGAAGAGAAACCTGCCTGGAGCCTGTTCAATGGACAGAGGATGGATGGTTCCTGGTGAATGGGGGCTATGGCCCCAGCCATGTTCAGGCTGCACCTCAATTAGAGGAGCATCCTTATCCATTTACCGGGTTTGATGACTTTGATGATGAGAAGCTTCCGCTGCATTGGCAGTTCGTGAGAAATCCGGATCCGGCCGGATGGTCCCTTCAGGAAAGACCAGGTTATGTAAGACTGTGGACCGGGGATGCGGATATTGATTCGATCGAAGCGAAGAATGTGCTTGTTCGAAGAGAGCAGCATCATGGATACGAAGCCGCAATGAAATTGGAGTTTCATCCGGAGGTTAACGGGGAGCAGGCCGGGCTTATATGCTATTATGATACGCGATGCTTTGTAAAGCTTTGTCTGATCTATGACGAGGGACTGAAGATCAAGCTGATTGAACGGCGGGCTTCCAGTACCCGGGTTCTCACTTCGGCAGAGCTGGAGGTTCAGAAGGAACTGTATTTGAAAGTTACAGTACAACGCGAGGCTAGAAGCTTCTCTTACAGTACGGACGGATCCTCCTGGGAGCTTCTCGGGGTTATCCCGGATGCTCAATTTCTTAGCGATGAAGGAACCATGGAGAAGAAGGCATTTACGGGGACGATGGTCGGTTTTTATGCCAGCAGCGGCGGCTCCGGCAGACGTATTGCCGCTGATGTGGATTGGTTCCGGTACGACGTAGTGAGATAATCGTATCCTGTTGGGGAAAAAGGGACAGCACACCGCTGTTTCTTTTTTCTTTATGCCAATAATTGCATGGGACCTTCGTTCTCTAGGGATTGTGCTGATTACGCCATATTTGAATCGCTCCATGAACTGTTCCATCCGATATACTTAGGGTATACCCTTTGAAGGTACGATCAAGAATATGCGGAGAGGGTGGAAGCCATGAAACGGATGACAAAAGCAGTCACTCTACTAGCCGGGCTGGGTCTGCTTGGACTATGTGCCATATGGTTGTATGTTCAAAGTAAACCGGATCCTGTAGATCCTCTTATTGCGGAGCAAGCGGCGGGATATCAGGTCGCTACCATAACCGTAACAGCCGACGGCTTCGTGCCGGACCATATTGAATTACAGCCGGGTGTTCCAGCCAAAATAAACTTTAAAAAATCGACTGGCTTTACTTGCATCAAAAATATGATTTCCAAGGATTTCGGGATGGATGTTCCTCTGAATAAAGGGGACAACCTTATAACCTTAGATTCTTTGAAGCCTGGAACATACGAGTATTACTGCGGAATGTACATGTATTATGGGAAAATAACGGTGAAAGACAATAAAACGACATGATGGTTCATAAAAGAAGAATAGATGATCTGAATGGCAGGTTGGGGGCATCCTTTGGGATGCCTTTTTCTTTTGACCGACGGTCCCCGTGACGAACCACCCGATTCAGCTTTTAAGCCAAACTCCACTTTGTAGGGCAACGGCTCTTTCTCAAAATGATTCCGTATTCTCTTAGGATTTCCCCCTTTGTCGAATCATAAAGGAGCAAGAAAATTTGGCCGCGCTGTGATATGCTTATAATACATAAAGATGCTCCGTTGGGAGTTAAGGAGAGGATAAGGACCATGCTGTTTATTGATAATCAGAACATGACAGACCCGGCGCTTAATCTGGCGCTGGAGGAATATGCGCTTAGAAACCTGCCTATAGAAAATGACTATTTGCTGTTCTACATCAATGAGCCTTCTATTATTATCGGGAAAAACCAAAATACGGCGGAGGAAGTGAACCGCGAATATGTAGAGGCTAATGGGGTCCATGTCGTTCGGCGTCTATCCGGAGGCGGTGCGGTGTACCATGACCTTGGGAATCTGAATTTCAGCTTTATTACAAGGGATGACGGCAAGTCCTTCAGTAACTACCGCAAATTTACCGAGCCCGTAGTCCAAGCCCTGCATCAATTGGGTGTAGAAGCGGAGCTTTCGGGCCGTAATGATATTCAAGTAGGAGAACGGAAGGTGTCGGGGAATGCCCAGTTTTCGACCAGAGGACGCATGTTCACTCATGGAACCTTGATGCTGAATTCCCAGATTGAGAATGTCGTATCGGCTTTAAACGTGAATCCGTTGAAGATTCAGTCCAAAGGCTTTAAGTCGGTTCGGAGCCGCGTCGCCAATATTTCCGAATTTCTTCGTGAGCCGATGACCATTACGGAGTTCAGACAATATTTGTTGAATTTTATTTTCGAGGGAGCCGTTCCGACGGAGTATAAGCTGACAGAAGAGGACTGGGCAGCGGTTCGCAGGCTTGCGGATGAACGGTATCGGAGCTGGGACTGGAATTACGGTCAATCCCCGGAATTCAACGTCCATTCCATGAAGCGTCTACCGGCCGGTACGTTTGATGTGAGATTGGATGTGAAAGAGGGCGTTATCCGCGGCGCCGTCATTTACGGAGATTTCTTCGGGGTCGGGGATGCCGTAGAGTTTGCCGCCAAGCTGATCGGAGTGAAATACGATACCGAGGCCCTTCAGCAGCTGCTGGATTCTGTGGACCTTACTTATTATTTTGGCGCAGTAACTAAAGAAGAATGGCTGGAGCTGCTCTTGTAAAAGAGAACTCATAAGGATCGTGAATAAGGCGCGAGGAATCGGGCTAACAAGCAGGACATCAGGAGGGGAATATGGGAGAGCCGCTGTTTTATGGGTCTGTTCATTTATTGTTTTATCGTCAGGAGGAGGTGCTTCTTCTTAAACGGAAAAACACAGGGTTTATGGACGGCTGGTGGAGTGTCGTCGCAGGAAGAATCGACGGGAATGAGGAGGTTGTATCGGCGGCAATCCGGGAGGCACGGGAGGAAGCTGGAATCACGATCGAGCCCTCCCAGCTTAGAGTAGTTGGCGTCATGCACCGAAAGAACACAAGCTCGGAATGGGTTGATTTTTACCTGCTGGTAGATTCCTGGTCAGGCACGATTACGAACGCAGAGCCGCATAAATGCGAAGAATTAAGGTGGTTCCATATCAAGGAATTGCCAGACAACATCATTCCCTACATCAAGAAAGCGATTGAAAGAAACCATGAACACATGTGGTTCGAAAGCCATGGCTGGTGACGCTGAGGAGGGAGTCTATGTACGCCTTTAGAAGCCTGAACGAGGGAGATCTGGAGACGATTTGCCAATTTCCTCAAAGTGAAGAAGAATTGCTGTACATGAGTCCGCGGTCTCAATATCCGTTAACCCCGGAGCAGATAGTGCAATTATTGCAAAACCGATACGAACCGAGTGTCGTTATGGATGTTAAGACGCAGGAAGTGGCAGGCTATGCCAATCTATATGATCTTGACCCTGCTGAATGCTCCTGTTGGGTAGGAAACGTCATTATATCGCCGGAATACCGAGGCAAAGGAGCGGCGGAATTTTTATTTGATCATTTGCTGCAAAAGGCTAAACACAGTCTGAAGGTTCAGAAGGCTTTTCTATGGTGCCACAACACGAATACCCGGGGATTGTCGTTCTATCATAAGTACGGGTTCAAGCCTGTTGATATGAAGATTATGATGCTGGGTGCGAACAGGGTAGTAACCATCCAAATGTACAAGCCGCTATGATCAGACAAAGTATGTTTTCCAAGGTTCGCCAAAAAACATCCGTTGCCCGCGAATTTTGCGGTTGCCTGGGAAATAACGATTTCCCTTAGGAGGTTCTATGTCATATGATAAACTCTCCCCGAAATCGGTACTTCGTTTTTTAACTGACTTGGAGCGATCGAGACTTTGGGTGAACAGCTTTATTTTGTTTCAGGATGGGAATATTGAAGCCCAATTCTGGCGTAAACCATACAAGAAGGGCACACAGCAGCTATTATTTTCCCTTAGTAAGAGCTTTACATCTATTGCAGTGGGGATTGCATGGGATGAGGGCTATTTGGATTTGAAAGATCGAGTGATCTCATATTTCCCGGATAAGCTGCCGGACAAGCCTTCTGCGAATCTGATGAAAATGACAATACATCATCTGTTATGCATGAGTGCTGGACATCACGACAATATTTACAGACGAGTTGCAAGGGAGCAGGATTGGATCAAAGCGTTCCTTGCACAAGAGGTTCAGCATGAACCTGGCACTCATTATCGATACAGCACTCACTCCACTTATATGCTTGCTGCTATTGTTGAGAGGGCGACGGGGCAGAGCCTGGTAGATTTCTTAATGCCCCGGTTATTTGAGCCTCTAGGTATTCCACAGCCTGTTTGGGAAGCTTGTCCGGCAGGAGTTACTGCGGGAGGGATGGGGCTGAGTATAGGGACCGAGGGGATAGCTAGCTTCGGGCAAATGCTGCTGGATAAAGGGATGTATGGCGGGCGGAGGATTGTTTCGGAAGCATACATGGAACTGGCGACACGGGAGCAAAGCGATAACCGTCAAGATACTGCGCATGCGGATTCTTCACAAGGCTATGGATACCAATTTTTCTTATGCCGCGAAGGCTGCTACAGAGGGGGAGGCGCTTTTGGACAGCTTTGTTTTGTAGCCCCAAAGCGTCGCATTGTAATAGCGGCGACCTCCAGCTTAACCGGGAGTGCCGAACTTCAGTCTCTGCTGGACCTTGTGTATGATCATTTGATCCCCTCCGCTGATGATGGAAGTGATTCATGCTTTGATGGCAAAAAACAATTGCAGCAGAAGCTCGCTGCGATGTCCGAAACGATGCACACTCACCCTATTACAGGTTTACGGGTCCAGGCAATAGGTCATAGGAGCTACCGGACGACTCCAAATCCTCAACGAATCCGACTGGTTCATCTCCATATGGAGGGCTCGGGCTTCGAGTTACAGATAGATTATGAAGATAATCAGAATAAAAGGCTGCAGCTTGATTTTGATCGTCCGGTTCGTTTTGAGGAACGGTTCGTAAAGGACTTGTCTTTGCATCTGCAAGAGGTGATAGGTTTTGCGGGATTGGATGAGGAAGGGATCGTTCTGACGTTGTATTACATAGAAACTCCGTATGTGGTTACTTACAGAATCAGGCTCAGCGGAAGTCAATTGGAGCTGGCTTATACAATGAATGTTTCACTAAATAATGAAGCGTTTGAGGTCGTAGGGGAGCTTCTTCATTGAAGAATACAAACGGACAAAAGCCGGAGAAAAGGGAAATTACCCTTATTCTTCCGGCTTTTTATTAGCCCCTTGCAGGCTTACATGGAAGAATCACGTTCCTGCTCGATCGAATCGCTATCCGCGATCTTGTTCTGCTTCCGGTAGCGAAGCGGCGTCATTCCGGTTACTTTCTTAAAGGTAGTGTTGAAGTGGGCGACATGCTCGAAGCCTGTTTTCTCAGCAATGGTCAGCACCTTCTCATGGGTCTCTCTCAACAGCCGCTGGGCTTCCTTGACCCGAATCAGCTGAAGATACTCCCGAAAGTGAAAGCCGGTAATTTTCTTGAACACTCGGCTCAGATAGGATGTGCTTATGTAAAATTGCTTGGCAATTTGTTCGAGTGTGATGTTTTCTTGAAAATGATCATTCAGATGCGTGGCAATCTCCGAAATCTTCTGGTGCATGGGATGAGCGAACTGCAATGGCTCCTGCTTGCCATCGGTGCTGTGCCGGTATACCTTGATGAGCAGCTGATGAAGCAGCGACTTGACATAGTCGACATAGCCATCTGCCTGATTCTCGCACTCCGACAGCATTTCCCGGATCATATGCTCGATAGCCGGCTGCTCCTTCATGGAAAAACGGATCAGGCGCGAGCCTTGAACGAACGGTAAAAACTGAGGTCCGGAAGGAACGCTGTTGGCGGGAATGAATTGCTCGGAAAAGTTAATCAGGATCCGTTCGAATTCTTGTACGTCCGAGCTGGTTGTCCGGTGCACGTCATAGGGATTCACGAGAATCATATCGCCTCTGCGGGCTGTGTATATATTTCCGTTAATGAAATAGGTACGCTCGCCCTGCAGTAAATAATAAATTTCGAAGAACGGGTGGAAGTGCGGCGTCGACATCGTCGAAAACCCTTTACGATACATGTACTGGATGGAAAAAGAGTCATTCTCGATATAGTATTTGGGTCCGAAAATGTCCGGCAATCGAGGCTCCTCCTTCGACAAAGTAATACATTCATTCTATCATTGAATGCCTTAGGATGGACAGCCTGTATTTAGTATCATTTCCCCAGGATTTGTTAACGATGAAGAAAGGCAAAAAAAGGGTTGACAAATCAAATAAATATGTCATAATGATAATATCAAATCGATAATATTAAAAAGCGGTCAGGTGATACCATGAACTCCGTAGACAACGAAACAAATTATAGTGCCAGTAAATATCGAACGCCGGATGGGGCGCCTGCGGACATTGTTATTTTTACCATCACTTCAACCGAGCGTCAGGGAGTCAAGAAATCACTGCCGGTAAGGGAGCTGCAAGTGCTGCTTATCCAGCGCAAGCAATGGCCTTTTGCAGGACAATGGGCGCTGCCCGGCGGATTCTCTCAAGAGACGGAAACGATCGAGGAGAGTGCGCGGCGGGAGTTGAGGGAAGAGACGGGGGTGGACGGCGTTCATATCGAATACTTCAACGTATACAGTACGCCTAAGCGGGATCCGAGGGGTTGGATCATCTCCCATGCTTTCTTCGCCCTGGTAAACGAGCAATTATTGGAGAAGCGCCGTGCGGCGGATGATGCATCGGATGTCAGGCTGTTCCGGGTGGAGGAAGCCCTCGAGATGGACCTTGCGTTTGATCATCGGATCATTTTGCAGGATGCCTTGAACAAAATCCGGGAAAAAATGCTGACGACGACCATAGCGAAGGAATTTTTGCCGGAGCAATTCACCATCAGCGAGCTGTATCAGGTTATTCAGACGGTTTGTCCTGATTTTGAGGAGAAAAATTTTATTCGCAAAATTACTTCGACACAAAGCCGGAAGGGAATCATTGAGGAGATCAGGGATACCGAAGGCAGACCGGTGCTGTCTAACAAATATTCGCAGCGTGCCGCCCAGCTGTACGGGTTTACCGGTTATGTTCCTCCGTTATCGATATACGGCTAATCATCAATTCAATTGGGAAAAGGATGGTGTGCGATATGAAAGCTCTTATAGTGATTGATTATACCGTGGATTTTGTGACTGGAAAGCTGCCCTGCGGACAGCCTGCCATAGATATTGAAGACCAAATCGTCGGATTGACGGAAGCCTTTGTGCAAAACGGAGATTTCGTCGTTATGGCCGTCGACTTGCACGACGACACAGATCCTTATCATCCCGAACACAAGCTGTTCCCTCCTCATAATCTTCGCGGTACGGAGGGGCGGGAGCTGTACGGCAAGCTTCGCGGGGCATATGAAACGAATCGCGAGCACATCTATTGGATGGATAAGACGAGATACAGCGCATTTTGCGGAACGGATCTGGAGCTGCAGCTGCGGGCGCGCCGCATCGAAGAGATCCATCTCGTAGGGGTTTGTACTGACATATGCGTACTTCATACGGCGGTGGACGCCTACAATAAAGGCTTTCGGATTGTCATTCACCGGAATGCGGTGGCTAGCTTTAACGAAGCGGGTCATCAATGGGCGCTTGGCCATTTTGAACAGACGCTTGGCGCCGCGATCGTGTAAGTTTTAATAGAGCAAGTATGGAAACAATAGCTAATGAAAATAGTCGGTTGGATGGAGAGGATCAACATGAATTACGAGAATTTAACATTGCATACAGACAAATACCAAATCAATATGATGTACGCCCATTGGATTCATGGAACCTTGAATCAAAAAGCGGTGTTTGAAATATTTTTTCGCAAGCTTCCGTTCGGCAACGGTTTTGCGGTATTTGCGGGATTGGAACGGATTGTAGAATATGTGAAAAGCCTGAATTTCGACGATGAGGTCATACGATACCTGAAGGAGCAGGAGGAACAGTATGATCCTGCATTTCTGGAGAAGCTGCGTCAGTTCCGCTTTACCGGAACGATCAGCAGTGTGACGGAAGGGACCGTTGTGTTCCCGAACGAACCGCTTATTCGCGTAGAGGCGACGATTTTCGAGGCGCAGCTTCTGGAAACCGCTATGCTGAACTTCATGAATTTCCAGACACTTATTGCGACTAAAGCGGCCCGGATACGGCAAGTTGCACCCGACGATGTGCTGATGGAGTTTGGAACCAGAAGAGCGCAGGAGGCGGATGCCGCTATCTGGGGCGCCCGTGCAGCCTATATTGCCGGCTTCGACGCGACGTCGAACATGAGGGCGGGCATGCTTTTCGGCATTCCAAGCAAGGGAACACACGCTCACGCTTGGGTCCAGGCGCATGATACGGAGGAAGAGGCCTTCGAGCGTTACGCGTCGGCTTTGCCCGATCAAGTTACCTTGCTGGTAGATACTTACGATACGCTGAGAAGCGGTGTTCCTAACGCGATCAAAATCGCCAAGGAAATGGAGCGGCAGGGTAAAAAAATGGGCGGTATCCGTCTGGATAGCGGGGATTTGGCGTACTTGTCGAAGACGGCTCGCAAGATGCTGGATGATGCCGGGTTGCCCTACGTTGTTATCGTTGCCTCGAACGATCTGGATGAGAATATCATATTCAACCTGAAGGCTCAGGGAGCCAAGATCGACAGCTGGGGAGTAGGAACACAGTTGATAACCGCGGCGGATCAGCCTGCATTAGGCGGGGTTTACAAGCTGGTTGCCCGGGAGAAGGACGGAGAACTTGAGCCGGTTATCAAAATCTCGGGGAATCCTGAGAAAGTATCGACTCCAGGTAAGAAAGAGGCCTATCGCATTATCAATAAGGAAACCGGCAAAGCGATAGCCGACTATGTCACCCTCTCGGGAGAAACGGATGTACTGCAAGGGGAAAAGCTGAAGCTATTCGATAAAGTGCATCCTTACATTTACAGATACGTGGAGAACTACAAGACGGAGCCGCTGTTAACGCCAATCTTCGTTGACGGTGAACAGGTATACGAGCTGCCGAGCCTGGATCAAATCCGGAAGCACCATCAAGAACAGCTGACGTTATTCTGGCCGGAATATTTGCGGAAGCTGAACCCGGCGGAGTTTTCGGTCCACTTGAGCCCCAAAGCCTACGAGTTAAAAATGGACTTGATTCACAAGCATAAATCGTAAGACGGTCCTTTTGCCTGAGCTGCCAGGAACTGCATGGTTCATGGGAGTTCAGGCTTTTTTCTTTGAGGGCCAGATAGAGGATTTTCATAGATTGAAAAATATGAATTATTGTGTTGATAACGCTTACCTAATAAAAGATTTTATAGTATAATGACATCAACTTGTGTTGGGACCACAGGAAGAACCTTACATCAGGATCGGAGGAGTTGTCATGAGGGTGCACGAAATGGTCATTGCGACCGATTTTCAACCGCAATACTTGCAAATGATCGCGCAAAAGGCCAGCTATTTCAGCTCGGACATCAAAATCAAGTTTGAGAAGGAAAACATACAGCTGGACGCCAAAAGTATTCTCGGTATGATGCTGCTTCCGATTCGGCAGGGGACGAGAATTACAATTCAAACCAAAGGCGTTGACGAGGAAGAGGCCATCGAAGCAATGAGCTCCTTGCTGGATAAGCATTGATTGCGTCTGCCGGCTTCCGTAACATGCAACTTCATATCTGCTGAGAGGATGGACCGCTGAACGAATGTTAGGCGGTCTTTTTGTTTCCTTGTTAGGTAAGCGGTATCCCAGTCCATTGACGATACGGAGGAAAATAGATGCAGCTCGAGGACAACGGCCCCTGTGCCATCGTAAGGAATCTATACTATCTAGGACCTGACAGGAAAGAACGGATGGATGTCTACCTGCCGGGATCCGCAGAAGAAGAAGCTTACCCCTGTATTATTATTTATCATACCGACGGAAGGGAGAGCAGAAGATCCCGGGAGCTGGAAGCGGACATGGCTCTATACCTCGCGGCTCGCGGGTATGTCATCCTGCTTGCCGAAACGTCCACCGCTTTGCGCAATCTTGCCGGCTGGAACGAGGAGCTGGTTGTACCGGGTTGGCCGAATAACCTGTTCGAGTGCAAATCGGCGGTTCGTTATGCGCGGAAATGGGCGGATACCTATCGCATCGATCCGGCGAGAATTGGTGTCATCGGCGGCCATCTTGCACTTTTGACTGCTTTTACCGCCAACCATGCCGTCATGAACCAGGGAGGCTTATATCAGGAATATTCGTCCGAAGTCAGCTGTGCAATCGATGTGTACGGCATCGAAGATTTTCTTACCTGGTCCTATCCGGCTTACCAAGGCTTTCCATTAGCTATGATGGCAAGGAATCTCCCGACCGCGCACGAGGGATACGACGCCTTTCCAATAGAAGGGGGACCAAAACAAGGGAACGATGTGCCGCCCCTGCTTATTGTTCACGGAGCCCTTACCGGAGAATCCGGCTTAGCATTGTCGCCTGACTTCATCGAACAATTGAAAGCAACGGATTTGGCCTGGCAATTCGTTGCCGCCGGAAGCGCGACAGACCGCGAGCAGAGCTCAATCCAGGTGGATTTGCGGCAGATGATTGTGCAGTTTCTTGATCGTATTCTTAAAGCCTCCGGCTAATTCGAGGGAGGGATGGGTTCGGCAAGTGGCTCCTTGCTTTACAAACCGTTAGTCGGTTTGTAAAATGAGATCATTAATGTACCGCTAAACGGGCCATACGGAGGGGACTATGAAACGTGAATTGAAACGGCAGCAGACGCAGCAGCTGCTTCTAGACACTACCAAAGAGCTGATATTGGAAAAGGGCTGTACGAAGACGACCTTCAACGATATTATGGAGCGCTCCGGACTATCCAAGGGCGCTATTTTTCATTATGTGAAAAGCAAGGACGAGCTTTTGGCCATGGTGCTGCAGCAGCGGCTCGAAGAGATGGACAACCGCTTTTACGACGAGGTGCTTCGTTCGAAGCGGGAGCTGGCGGGACCGCTCAATCAAATTATTAGCCTTCTACCGGTTTTGGAAAACCCGCAGGATATTACGAACCAGGTGTTCATGTACTTGCTTGGAAAAAGCGATGAATCCGCGATAGAGGAAATTAGACGTTTTTATGAGCATATGCTCGGAATGTCAAAAAAATGGATTGTGACAGGACAGGAGCACGGTGTTATTCCGATGTCGGTAGACGCGAACAAGACAGCAGATCTATTCGTCCTGCTGTCTTTCGGATTTCGGATGCGAGGCTTCGTATCATCAGATGCCAAGTCCTTTCATGCTTCGGATTTCTCCGCTTTTATGGTGAAATTGCTCCAATCCAAAGAGTAAAAGAGAATGCCGGAAATTTCTCCATTCCTTTCAAAATAGTGGTTGACATGCTCGAAAGCCGTGCTATAATCGCTGAATAGCGAAAAGCGAGTCGAGCTTGTCCTTAACAACTAGAAAAAGAATGGAGAGAGATCACTGTGGAGAAAACCGCTGCAACCGCAGCACCCGCTGCTTCAACCGTATTTCCGATTATTTTCGCGATCAGTATCGTCCACCTGCTGAATGATTCCATGCAGTCGACGATCTCGGCCTTGTTTCCGATCCTCAAGGATACGCTGCAGTTAACTTATACGCAAATCGGACTTATTGCCTTTGCCATGAATATTACGGCTTCCTTCCTTCAGCCGGTCGTAGGGCTATATTCGGATATTCGTCCGCGCCCTTACATATTGCCTATCGGAGTATGCTTTACCTTGGTGGGGGTCGTTACGCTGGCGTTAGCGCCGAACTTCATCGTCATCCTGCTTTCGGTCATTGCGATGGGGATAGGCTCCGCCGTCTTTCACCCAGAATCGTCCCGGGTCGCCTATTTGGCGGCAGGAGGACAGAGAGGGCTGGCACAGTCGATATTCCAGGTCGGCGGCAACATAGGAAGCTCGCTCGGGCCGATTATGACTGCGCTTATTTTCGTGCCATTGGGACAGTTCGGCGTCATTTGGTTTACCTTTGCCGCTATTGCCGCTATCGCTATTCAATATTATGTAGCCGGATGGTACAGCAGGCAGAAGGTTCAGCCGCGCCGTTCCGCCAAGGCCACGACCGCTGAGGGGCGCAAGAGCCTGCTAACCTCGAAGCAGATCACCGCTGCGATTGTGATCCTGGTCTTTCTTGTATTTTCCAAGCATGTCTATATGTCAAGCATAACAAGCTTCTACTCCTTCTATCTGATTCAGGACTACGGCTTGACCGTTGAACACGCACAAATGTTCCTGTTTGCTTTTCTTGTTGCATCGGCTGCAGGCACTTTTTTTGGCGGTCCATTGGCGGACCGTTACGGCAGACGGAATATCATCTGGCTTTCCATATTGGGGACCGCACCATTTTCCATTTTGCTGCCTTATTCCAATCTGTTCTGGTCCGGAGTCATGTGCGTGTGCGCAGGCTTCGTCCTGTCGTCCGCCTTCTCCATCATTGTGGTCTATGCTCAGGAGCTTCTGCCGGGCAAAGTCGGTCTTGTGTCCGGACTGTTCTTCGGACTCGCCTTCGGGCTCGGAGGACTTGGCTCCGCCGTGCTTGGTTCGATAGCAGATGCGACAAGCATCGCTTTTATCATGAAGCTGTGCGCCTACCTGCCGCTGCTCGGCGTATTGGCCGTCTTGCTGCCTAAGGACGAAACGGTTAGGGGTCAAGCGGCGTAAGGGTCAGGCTGGAATGAGATGCTCCCGCAACATAGGGCCTTGACTGCGAGGATGGTCCGGATTATGCTGGGAGTCCGAAATGATAAGAAAGCCGCAGATCAGGAAAACATCCTGAACTGCGGCTTTTTAACATTCCCGACGCGAGGGAACTGTCGGATGAACAAAGCGATTCTTCTTAATTGCCGAGCCTCCAGGCCAGCAGCTGCTCCAATTGCTCAAGCAGAGGAGGATACTCCTTGCTTAAGGTCAGCAAATAATTGTACATGCCCTGAATGATAATCTCATTCGGTTCTTCTTTCTTTAGCTCGTTCACCACGGCGTGGATCGATTGAATCAAGGTATCCGAGGTACGTTGATCCTCTACATTCGTTTCGATCCATTGCTCGCACTGTTCGATCTTCAACAGCCAGGTGCTGCCATCTCCGCAAAGACCTTGCTTCTGCATCATTTCGATCGAGGAAAAGATGGGGGCATGGTTCTTTCTCATCAGGCCTTGGGCAAGATCGTCCAGCCGCTCGTACAAGAAGGAGGCTACCTCCTCAGGCTTCATAGCAATATGATAGCTGAGGCAATAAAACAAGTAATCCTTCAAGAGGCTGTTCAGCATGATCGCACAGTCGAGGGAATACTTCTCGATAGGGCTGCCGTAGACTTCGATGATTCGTTTCTGAAACCAGGATAGGATTTGAAGGTTGGTCTCAAACATCATGTTTTTTACGGTTTCGTTTTGTATAAACGCCGCTCCGTTATTTTGCATCATGGCAAGAAATTCTTTGTTGCCAATAATAATTTTCAATTGCTGAAGCAGCACCTGCCTAAGTATCGTTTCGGGAGAGGCTGTCGTGTCTGAAAGCGCTTGATCAAGCCCTTGAAATATAAGCTCGAAGAAATAATGATAAATGGAAATAAGAAGCTCTTCCTTGGAATGAAAATGCAGATAGAAGGCTCCTTTGGATACGCCGGCCAAGCTTGCTATATCTTGTATGGACGTGGTATGGTAGTCCCTTTCCCCAAACAGCTTGATAGCAGACTGAACGATCTGCAGTTTTTTACCGTTCAATGAGGATCACTTCCTGATTCGATTATTGTTGTTGTAAAGATTGTATACGCAGGTGAATCTTTAGTCAAGATTGTGACCAGTTGGTCAGTTATAGTTTAGATAAAAATAAATCAAGCAAAAAAGTATTGTAAATATTGGTTTTTTTGTATATAGTACATTATGGATGACCAGTCAGTAATTTGTGTTAACGTCTTTGTTAACGATGTTATGCTTACTACAAGGGTCTTATCAACAGAAAACGAAGAGGAGATGACTATGCAGCATGCCCCGCGAACCTTTTCAGAATTAAAACAATTTGTCAGCAATCAGATGTCCCTGCAGCTAGAGTATGACGGGCATAGTCCGTTAGTGGGAAGAATTCTGGCCTTGCTGCTGTTCGCATCCGAGCCGATAAGTCTGCAGGAGATAGCCGAGCAGCTTAAAGTTACCAGAGCCGCCGTCAGTGTACATATCCGTTCAATGGAACGTATCGGGCTGTGCTACAAAATAGCGACGAGCAATGACCGGAAAAATTATTATTACGTATCCGACGATATCGATCTGTCGTCTATTCGTTCCTTTAAAGAGAGATTGGCAAACACCCAGCAGACGGTGAACACCGCTCTCAGAGCTTATGATGTCATAACGGACGTCGAACCCCACGAACAAGAGACTTATGCCATGCTGAAGGAAAGGTTTACAGCGTTCTCGGTGCTGAGCGAACTTATCATGGCACAATTAATAGAGTTGGAGGAAAAATGGAAGGTTATTAAGCAGCAGCTAGGAAATACATAGAGAAAAGAGCAGTAGGAATGGAGGAGTAGAGAGATGAACAAGTTAACGAATTTTTCCTTGAAAAACGCTGCGGCCATTATCATTATCAGCATTCTCTTGTTCATTGCGGGAGCATATTCGGCATCACAGCTGAAGCAGGAAAGCATGCCGGATATTTCACTGCCGATGGTGTTTGTCAGCACCGTTTATCCGGCCCCGCCAAAAGATGTGATGGAAGACGTCACCAAGAAGCTGGAGAAGCGGATAGTCGGTATCGAAGGCTTGAAGAAAGTAACGTCGACCTCGAACGACGGTTTCTCGGCGATTACCGTTGAGCTGGTCAACGGCCGGAAGCCGGATGACGCAAAAAGAGATATAGAGAGCGCCATTGCCGATGTGAAGCTTCCCGCCACGGCGTCAAAGCCGAAGGTGTCCAAGTTCGGCACCAACGATTTTCCGGTCTTCTTTGCGGCTCTTAACGGGGACAACGGGATGAACCAGGAGGAGCTTAACCGGATTTACAAGGATACGATCGAGCCTACGCTCAGCGCGATGAAAGGGATCGATCACGTCGATTCCGTCGGGCAGCAGGAAGCTACGCTCAAGTTGAAGCTGGATATCAATGCCTTGAACAACTACGGAATGACCCCGACGCAGGTGCAGCAGAGCATACAAGCCGCATTGCTGACAAGTCCTGCAGGAACGGCGGATTTTAACGGCAATGAGCAGATGGTTCGTATTCAAAGCGACTTGAACACGATCTATAATCTGGAGAACATGAAGCTGACTACCGCATCGGGACAAATAGTGCTGCTCAAGCAGGTATCCAAAATTGAAGCTATCTCCGAGGCTGAATTTATCGACCGGTTGAACGGGAACACAGCTATCGGGATTACGCTGTACAAAAGCAAGGATGCCAACACGGTTGAATTTTCGAACAATGTGAAGAAGCTGATCGCAGGATGGGAGAAGGAGTTTCCTAATATCCACTTCACCACCGTCTACAACTCTGCGAATGATGTAGAGAAATCCATCCACGGGATGTTAAAAGAGGGCATCTCGGGTGCGATTCTCGCCTCGGTCATGATTTTGCTCTTCTTAAGAAACGTTCGTATGACATTGATCGTATTAGTCTCTATACCGTTATCAATTCTTACCACGCTTTCCATTATGGCGCCACTAGGCATAACGCTGAACATTATGACCTTGGGCGGCTTGACCATAGCCGTCGGACGTGTCGTGGATGATAGTATCGTTGTTATCGAGAATATTTTCAGCGAACTGCAAAAAGCTCACGAACGCAATGAATCGGTGATCAAGATGGCTACCGCAAGGGTCGCATCCGCGATTACTTCCTCGACGATTACGACAGCCGGCGTGTTTTTGCCGATTGCCTTCGTCGGAGGGATTCTGGGAGACATCTTCCGTCCGTTCGCCATCACCCTGGTCGTTGCTTTGATGACGTCTCTGATCGTTGCGCTTACGGTGATTCCGATGCTGGCAAAGCTGATGGTGCTGAAAAGCGATAAAATCAAGCATCACGACGAAGAGAAGCTGGGCGCATTTTCAAACCGGTATAAGAAGTTTTTGGAATGGTCACTCAGCAATCCTAAGAAAACATTGCTGGTTGCCTTCCTCGTATTTATCATCTCCCTCGGAGGAACCGTTCCTTTCCTGCCTGCAGCGTTCATGCCGGACAGCGCAACGGATAAGCAAGTACAGTTTACGCTCAAGCTGCCTCGTGAGACCTCGATTGAATCCATGGATCTCAAGGTGAAGGAAATCGAGGCGATGTTAAAGGAAGAGAAGGACCCAATTGGAGAGCCTGCTTTCGAATACTTTGAATCGATGGTCGGTTATGACCAGAACAATACAAGCGGTGAGCGGGTTCCTTACAAGGCGATGATTATCGGATCGTTGTCCAAAGCCTCGGATGCCAAGAAAATGGCCAAAGTCTATGCGGACAAGATGCTGTACTTGGTTCCGAAAGGCTCTGAGGTAGAAGGAAATCTGATGTCAGCGGGGATGTCCGGCTCGGGTGAGGACTTTGCTTACCTGTTGAAAGGGGATGACCTAACTCAATTGATGACCGGCGCGGAGCTGGTTAAGGCAAAGATGAAGGAGTTCCCGGAGCTTCAGGAAATCAAGGATAATTTGAGTGAGAAGAAGATGCAGGTCGAAGTCACTGTTGATCAGAACAAGGCGAGAACATACGGGTTGTCCTCCGCTCAAATTCTGGATACGGTCCGTGTCTGGTTAGGCAAGGTCGATATCGGTGAATTGAAGTTCGATAACGTAACCTTCAAAACCCAGATGATGATCCAGGACGACTTTAAAAACTCGGTGGATAAAATCGGTCAATTCCAGATTACGACACCTACAGGTACGGTCGTGAATTTGAACGAGGTCGCCAAAATCAAGCAGGTGGATGCTCCGGCAGCCATTTCCCGTGAAATGCAGGAGCAATTCGTGAAGATAACCGCCAAAATCGACAGTAAAGACAAGGGCGGCATAAGCAGTAAAGTGGCCGCAGAGCTCAAGAATCTTGAACTGCCTAACGGCGTCAGAGCTCAAGTACAGGGTGTCAGCGACGATATCCAGGAAAGCTTCGGCCAGATGGGTGTTGCAATGGTTGCAGCTATTCTTATCGTTTATCTTGTTATGGTTATTGCCTTCGGCAATGCGAGCGCGCCGTTCGTTATTTTATTCTCCTTGCCTCTGGCGGCAATCGGAGGATTCCTGGGTCTGTTTGTTGCCGGGGAATCCATTAACATTACATCCTTGATCGGATTCCTCATGCTTATCGGTGTCGTAGTTACGAATGCGATCGTACTTATCGACCGGGTGCAGCAGCTTCGGGAGGAAGGAATTCCGGTACGGGACGCCTTAGTGAAAGCGGGTCTTACACGGTTACGTCCTATCATTATGACAGCGGGCGCGACGGTTATATCCTTGCTGCCTCTCGGAATCGGCTTATCGGAAGGATCGCTTATCTCCAAGGGCTTGGCCGTGGTAGTTATTGGCGGTTTGACGACGTCCACTGTGCTGACGCTGATCGTCGTTCCGGTAGTCTATGAGGTTATTGATGCGATGAAGGTTCGCGTAAGTCGTTTATTTAATAGGAAAAGTAGCGTGAAGGCCAATTCCAAGGCTGCGAACATTACCCATTAATCCGATAAAAGCTAGACTATATAGATCGACAGGGGAAAAGGAGAAAAGTCTTATGAAACGGACAAAGGCAAACTCAGTTAAAAGAAACTTGAGTATCGTGGGAGCTCTCGTCATCAGTACGGCGCTTTTTGCCGGCTGCACAGCCAAACCTGAAGCGTCGGCTCCGGCAACTACAGAATCGCAGGTCAAAACCGTTAAGGTTGAAAAAGTACAAAAGCAAAAAATCGCCGATCCGCTGGAGCAGGTAGCGGACGTTGTCTCGTCGCTTCAGATGGACGTTGTCACCAAAGCCGGCGGAGACGTATTGGAAATGCTGAAAAAACGCGGAGACATAGTAGAAAAGGGCGAAGTGCTCTTCCGGTTGGATCCGACGGACATTCAGATTAGCAAGGAAAAAGCGCAGATCGCTTTAAACGGGACCCAGCAGCAGCTGGCTAAAGCCAAGCAGGAGCTGGAGGATTCCAAGCAGGAGCTGAAGAACGGAATCACCAAGCAGGAAATTGCGTTACAGGATGCGGAGAAAAATTACAGCAAGATGCGCAATGACTACGATCAGGGCCTTGTAACGAAGTTTCAGCTTGAACAGGTGGAAAGCCAGCTGAACAACCAGCGTCTTGATCTGGAGAACAGCCGCAGCAAGCTCAAAACCTTGGAGACAACGAACTCCCTGGCACAACTGGATCAAGCCTTGCAAACAGCGGATGTCTCAATCCGGGAAGCAGACCGTACCTTGCAGCACATGGAGGTTACCGCGCCGGCAAGTGGCGTTCTTACCGATTTTCCTATTGAGATCGGCATGACGCTGCCGGCAGGCTTCAAGGCGGCTCAGCTGCAGCAGCTGGACCCTATCAAGGTCAAAGCGGAGCTGACAGAAAGCTCTGCCAATCTCATTCGCGGCAAGCAAGAGCTGACGCTCTACGTGCCGGGGACAACCGACAAGATCAAAGGCAAGGTCGTCTACCTCGCTGATGTCATGAGTGCTCAGTCCAAGTCTTACTCGCTTGAGCTGGAGGTTCCTAATGCGGACCGTAAGCTGAAGCCGGGCATGAAGGCTCAAGTGCTTCTGACGGAGAATGAGGATCAGGTTGTTGTAGCCATTCCTACGCTAAGCGTAGTTCGTGAAGGCGGAGACACCTTCGTCTTTGTACTCTCGGGAGATCAAGTCGAGAAGCGTAAGGTAGAGATGGGCCGGCTGAACGAAACGAATCAAGAAGTGCTTTCCGGTTTGAAAGAAGGAGAGCAGCTGGTTACTTCCGGACAGCATCAGCTGAAGGATAAAGAAAAGGTTCAGTTGGCCAAATAAAGAATAACCCAGAGGAGGAGAAGCAATTGAACAAGAAGTTGAAGAAAACCGCAGCCGTCATGATCATTTCAGCATCGCTTATGAGTACGGGATATTCGGCTTTTGCTGAAGAGTCGACTCCGACTGCCTTCCAGAATCAAGCGGCAACCGTATATCCATTGACCGACAAGCTGGAAGTTGAAGTGAAGAGTATATTGAATGAACATGTAACCGGAGGTACACGCATCGGCGTGGTGGTCCGGATGAAAAATAACTATACCGATTTTGTCCGAGTACCAGACTATGAGCTTCGTGTAAAAACGAGTGAGGGCATCGAATATACTTTGCAGCCGAGCGCATCCAATGCCAAGGCAATTCAGTCCAAGGCTAATACCGAGCTGAGCTACATGGCCGTAATCGATCGTACGGACGATGTCACGCTGGCTGAAGTCAACTGGACGGATGTGGACTATTATGTCTATCCCAAGAAGCAGACGCTGATCCTGACTGTTCCAATTACGGTACAGCCATGGCAGGGAAGCGATATGCAAATTACGGATGCTGCAGCAGTGAAGAAATGGTCTGATTCCTTCAAAATTCCATCACTGGTCTCGCCGATTCAATATACGCCGGTTAACATCACCAAGCAAACGACCGAGAAGGGTACGGTCTATCTCGTGCAGCTGCTGGCTTATAATCCAACGGACAAGCGGGAGACGGTACCGGAGTTTACTATCGACGGTAAAACCGGAGCGAAAGTGTATTCCGGTAAACGAGTAGAAGAGGGATCCGTAGTATTGGAGAGCAAGGAAGAGAAATATATCCATTTCGCCATTCCTACGGACCAGGATACGGTATTATCGAGCCTGAACCTGCTGACAAGCGAGAGCTTTACACAAGGTCAGGCAGCTGCCGGGGCTGCTCCCGCACAAGTGAGCTATACCGTTGGCCGGTTGAGTATTTTGCTGCCTACCCAAACCTTGGGCAATCAGTATGAAGCCTATGCTTTGGGGAATCCGATGAAATTCGATTCGCGCAGCGAATTGATTCATCCCGATATCCAGGTTTCGGTGGTCGAATTCCACATGTATGACGATGATGAGGAAGGCAATAAAAAAGTAACGGCTAAATTCAGCTTGTACAATAAGAGCGACCGTCCAATCGCGATTCCTTCCTTTGACACATCGCTCATTAGCTCGGAAGGCTACGAGTACAGCGGCAAGCGTCAAACTATTACGGAATCTCCGATCCTGCCGAACGCAGGGATTACGGTGAATTATTCCTACTCGCTGCCTGTATCGGAATCGGGACAGGGGCTGGCGCTGAAGGTGGAAGACGCCAAAACTGCGGCTCCTTATAAAACAACCATCGGAACGTACAGTGTAGCTCTTCAGACGGATAAGGAGAATGAAACGAAATTTAACGTCTATCCGTTTAAGTTCGATATATCGCATTGGGATGTATCCTTCCAGTTCAATTCGCAAACGTTCGAATATTCATACAAGGGCAAGTTCTTGATGGATATCGAACGGGAGCCGAATGTACAAGTTGATGCCAACTTCTCGAAGCTGCAGTTCGAGCTGTATGATGCTGCGGGCCGGTTGGTTGGAACCAGCATCAACTCGTTTATCGGTCCTAACCGGTTGGTTACGGGCGAGAACAACATCGCGTTCAAGGGCACTTCCCAGCAATTTGCTTCTCCGCTGACCTTGAAGGTATTTGAAGTGTACACAACTGCCAACGGAGATGCTAAGCGTCTAGTTGCTCAATTGACTCAATAATTTTGGAATAAGCAGCAAAGTCAAGGGAAGATGCCTTTCCTTGGCTTTGCTGCTTTTATTATCGGAGAGTCAGACGCCAAAGCTGATCTACATTCGCTTAACAGGGAGACGAAGGAAAGAGTAGACGCTTCCATATTATGGTTGATTGCCGAGAGGATTCCATGTATAATGTTGCAAATGATAAAGGCGGTGGATTCGATGGCAATCACCATTGAAGCTGTATTTGGCAATCTTCCCGTTTTGGAGACAGAGCGGACCATACTTAGGAAGCTTCAGTTCCAGGATGCGGAGGACATGTTTCTGTACGGTTCAGATCCTGAAGTATCGAGATATACGACATGGCCTCCGCATCAGTCGCTGGAAGGGACAAGGAGATTTATCGAAACGGTCCTGAATGCATATGAGGAGCAAAAAATAGCCTCTTGGGCTATAGAGGATAAGCATTCGCGGAAAATGATCGGTACGGCTGGTTTTGTCAATTGGAATACAGCTCATTCTCGTGCGGAGTTGGGGTATGCGCTATCCCGGGAATTTTGGAAGCGGGGCTACATGACGGAAATTGTAAAGCGCATTGTAGATTTTGGCTTTAACGAAATGAAGCTGGTACGGATCGAAGCGAGGTGCCACCCCGATAATATTGGCTCTGCCAGAGTCATGGAGAAATCAGGGATGCAATTTGAAGGCATACTTCGTAAACATATGTATGTGAAAGGCGAGTACCAGGATGTGAAAATGTACTCGATCATTCATGAGGCTTTAGACGGATAGGCTTCTCAATCTCAGCGTAGTTTTCATTAATGTCTCTTGTCAGGGATTCCAGAATATGAAGAGCTTCCTTCTGCTTTTGTTGATCATCAATACAGAGCAGCAGGGTTTGGAGATAGTCGATTCTCGTTTTGGTGACAAGTCTCATGAAAGTGTTCTCCTCACAGCGTTTATAGTACTAACAATATCAGTATCATATCATTCGAGCAAATTTATGCTTTTCAGACCGGTCCACCAGGGCCGGTCTTTTTGTCATATCGCAAAGGGAAGTACTTGAATGGAGACAACTGGAATAAATTGAGTAATAGGAACGTGCTGGGAAGAGAGGTGTCGGATGAAATCAAATGTGATTGTGGGGCTGCCGGCGTACAATGAAGGCAATGTGCTGCCCATTCTGCTAATGAAGCTGGAGGCGCTGAGAGCCGGCTTAGAGGAACAGCTTCATATCATTGTGGTAGATGACGGGAGCACGGACGATACAGCCGCTATTTTAAGGGACCATGCAGCTGTCTTACCCAATATGAGAGTGCTTACTCACAAACATAATCGCGGACTTGGAGAAGCCATGAGTACGCTGCTGGATTATGTAGTTACTCATTTTGATTATGAAGATGTTCTGATCACGTTAGATGCCGATAATACGCATAGCCCGTCCATTATTCCCGATTTGTTCGCCAAGCTGAGGATGGAGGAGCTGGATATGGTCATAGCCTCCCGATATACGGACGGAGGACAAGAGCTTGGCTTGGCCTGGCATCGGAAGCTGTTTAGCCGCGGGGCGAGATGGTTTTTTAAGCTGTTTTTTCCCATCGCCAATGTGAATGATTATTCAAGCGGTTTCAGATGCTACCGGGTCGGTTTTCTCATTAAAGCGATGTCTTATTACAACGGGCGGTTTATTACGAGCAGCGGCTTCGAATGTATGGCGGAAATTATGGCCAGGTTCAGCCGAATGGGCGTGCGTGCAGGTGAATACCCGCTTATCCTCGAGTATCATCTGAAGGAAAGCAAAAGTAAAATGAACATTTGGAGAACGGTGATAGGGTACTTTAGACTGTTGAGAAAAGTGAAATATAACAAAAAATGGAGCAAGGAACATGCCTTATGAAAACCATTTGGTTAATTCTTATTTCGGTTGCTTTAGGATCGCTGGGCCAAGTGATTTTGAAGCTTGGCTCCAATAAATTGGGGACAATCTCTTTTTCGATCTCATCGCTGGTTCCGGTCCTGCTGCGTCTTCTTAAGACACCGGAGATCGTGCTCGGGCTGCTTTTGTTTGGAACAAGCTTTTTATTGTGGATCAAGGTATTGACGCGCTCCGAGCTGAGCTATGCCTACCCGATGGTCAGCATTGGTTATATTATTGTCGTCATTCTTTCTTACTTTCTTTTGGACGAGTCCTTTTCCTGGAACAAGCTGATGGGTATAGCCATTATTGTTGCCGGCGTATGGATGATTAACAAATAGGCAGTAAAGAACAGGAGGTTAAGGTGCGAAGGTGGATAGGAAACAATGCCGTACCTGGGTGATCCCGCTGCTGCTGCTTCTGTTCATTGCCGCTCTGCGCATTCCGTCTTTGGGGAATTCCCCTTACGAATACGATTCGTGGAGGCAGTCGGATACGGAGTCGATTGCCATTCATTTCTTGGAAGACCGCATGAACCCGCTGTACCCGCAGCTGAGCTACGACGGCCCATTGCCTAACTACGTGCAGCTGGAATTTCAAGTAACTACAACGCTAATTGCCATATTGTATCACCTGTTCGGCCATCACTATGCATTGGCCAGGGCAGTTCCATTGTGCTTCTTCCTAGGCTCAGCCTGCTTCTTGTATCTCATTGCGAAGCATTATTACTCCGTCCCAACGGCGCGGATAGCCATGCTGATATACGGAATCCTGCCGATCAACGTGTTATATTCAAGAGCTATCATGCCAGAGTCGGCTGCTTTATTTTTTATGCTTGGGGCCTTTTATTTTTTTACCCGATGGATGAACGATAAGCGCTTGATGATGCTTGGGCTTGCGTGCGGCTTCACGGCATTAGCTATTTCACAAAAAATTCCGGCTGTTTTCGTGGGAATTCCAATGGTTTGGATGGCGGTTAAGGAATATCGGCTGCGCTGCTTTCAGCAGTGGGAGCTATGGCTGTTTGCATGCTTGTCCTTATTGCCGGCCTATTTATATTTTCAATGGTTAGGCACGGTGGCGGAATTTCCTTTCGTCTCCGGCATTGCAACCAAGCATATCCTGCCCAGCTTGTTCACGAGCTTTGCTTCCGGTGAGGCGCTTCATTTCTTCGCGAGGGAATTGCCGAAGGCTTTTACCTGGTATGGCATCGTGTTGTTCCTGGCCGGGCTTATAACAGTGAATTGGAGGAAGGAATCTCCCGTTGGTGTATGGGCAATCGCAATGATAGCGGAATTAATCACCATCGTGGCTACGATTCAATTTGATTATTATTTAATATTGATCGGACCCTTGGTTGCTTTGTTCAGTGGCATTATGCTGATGTCCTTCTGGAACAGGTTAACCGGCCGGCTGATGGCGGTTGTCGTCATTGCCTTGATGGGCTGGCAGACTTATGGGATAACTGCATCGCTGCTTACGAACCAGCATACTGTTCTGCTGAGACAAGCCGAGGTGGTTCAAGCGTTAACGGGCAAGCATGATTTGATCGTCGTCGGAACGGATGACCCGTCGCTGCTCAATGCGAATCAACGTAATGGATGGAGAGTAGGTAATACGATTCCTAAGGATGCGAAGGCGGAGCTTCGCTATTTTGTCCATATGGGAGCCAAATATTTTGTACCGCTAAGAGGACATATTGACGGGGATGACGGGAGCTTAAAGCAGTATTTGGATGAAAAGTATACCTTGATGGAAGTAAAGGATGGTTATTCGATTTACAAGCTGCAATGAAATAGGATTGGATGGCGGTGGATGCTGTTACGGAAAATTTTGGTTTCTCCTGTTTCGAAGGCTGATGTCTCGTGCAACAAAAAAGCTTGGTTTGCGTCTAGATTATTGGGGTAATAAAACAAATATGGTTAAAGGAGGGAATTGAGATATGGGTAGCATGGAGCAAAGTCTACGTGCAGATATTGCGATCATTGGTGGAGGTGTAGGAGGATGTGCCGCAGCATTGGCGGCCTGCAGCCTAGGAAAAAGAGTATGTATGACGGAGGAATTCGATTGGATCGGGGGACAGCTGACGAGTCAGGCGGTGCCTCCGGATGAGCATAAATGGATTGAACAGTTCGGCTGTACGCGAAGCTATCGCAAATTTCGCGATCAGGTCAGAGGTTACTATCGCAGTCACTACCCGCTATCGGAGTATGGGCGTGCGGCGTACTATTTGAACCCTGGTAATGGGGGAGTGAGCCGTCTCTGCGCCGAGCCCCGAGTGATGCATGCCGTTCTGCAGCAGATGCTTGCGCCATTTATAAACAGCGGCAAGCTGACCATCCTTACTCGCTGTAAAATCATAAAAGCACATACGCAAGGAGACCGTATCCTGGCAGTAACCGTAAAAAAGGACGATGGAGAGCGACGGATCATCGAAGCTCCCTATTTTCTCGACGCGACGGAATGCGGGGACTTACTACCGCTTGCCCATGTCGAATATGTTACCGGAGCGGAGTCGAAGCAGGAGACTCATGAGCCCCATGCACTGGACGGTCCCGCTGACCCTCAGGATATCCAGGCCTTCACCTACTGCTTCGCCATGGATTATTTGGAGGGTGAACATCATGTCATTAATCGACCTAAGGATTACTCATTTTGGCGTTCCTTTCAAGCGCCTTTCTGGCCTAATCCGCAATTGAATTGGGTATCCCCTGACCCCAAGACGCTGGAACCGACGGAAGAGACGCTCTTCCCGGGTACGGACAAATACCCATTGTTCATCTATCGCCGAATAGTGGACCGGGCCAACTTCTTGCCGGGGACGTATGAATCGGATATTTCGTTAGTTAATTGGGCTCAAAACGATTACTTCCTGGGCAATATCTATGATGTGCCTGAGCAAGAAGCCAAGAAGCATCTGCACCAAGCCAAACAGCTGAGTCTATCCTTGCTCTACTGGCTGCAGACGGAAGCCCCCCGCCCGGATGGCGGAGCAGGCTACCCAGGACTTCGGCTGCGCCCTGACGTGGTGGGGACGGAGGATGGAATGGCCCAAGCGCCGTATATCCGGGAATCCCGCAGAATCAAAGCTGAATTTACGGTTCTGGAGCAGCATGTAAGTGCTGCCGTTCGAGAAGAATGCGGGGCAGAGGAGTTCCCGGACAGCGTAGGAATAGGCTGCTATAGAATCGATCTGCACCCTAGTATGCGGGGGAGAAATTTCCTTGACATCTCCTCGGTGCCATTTCAAATTCCACTTGGGAGTCTAATTCCCAGAAGAGTTACCAATCTGCTGGCCGCATGCAAAAATATAGGGACCACCCATATTACGAACGGCTGCTACAGGCTTCATCCGGTAGAGTGGAATATCGGGGAATCAGCAGGATATACGGCGGCATTTTGCTTGGAACGAGGGTTGACCCCGAGCGAGGTGCGTGCAAGCGCGGAAAAGCTTAAAGAGCTGCAGGCGCTGCTTACCACTAATGGGGTTGAACTGGAATGGCCAAAAATCGGGGCGGTATAATAACGGATGATACGGCGGGTATGGCTGTTTGCTATAAATCAGACAAACACCGGTCTTCGGCGTTACCTTACTGATATGGATGGTACTTAAAAATAATCATCGAATTGAATATATTGTGATATGATATTTTCCATTAAAAACCCAGTATTAGAGTTTTTAATTTCGAGAGGAGTGATGTGGTATGAAGAATATCTATGCTGCAATTTTTTTGAGGATGGTTACGAAATAGTCGTAGAGGATGAATTCCTCTGCGGAGTAAAATTTGGGAGGAATTCGTATGGCAATTGTATTAAAGCCAGTAACTATTGAGAATTGGTATGAATGTACCCAGCTTAAAGTTAAGCCCGAGCAGCTTAATGTCTTTCCTGCACCTGTGGTTTATTGGATTGCAGAATCAAAATATGTTGATGATTTTGAATTGCGTGCTATTTACTCAGAAGAAGTTCTAGTCGGATTTCTCGTATTTTGTAAGAAACCAGACAAGGATGATAACTATTGGATTCCTGCCATAATGATTGACGAAAAGCATCAAGGCAAAGGTTATGGTAGGGCAGCAATGGAAGCTTTGATTCAGTTTATGAGTATTTCACATTGTATAAGAATAATGATTGGACATCGACCAGACAATCAAATTGCAGGAAAGCTGTATGAATCTTTAGGGTTTAAAAAAGTTAGTGAAGAAGAAATAGATGGTGAAATACTGCGTCTACTTCAAACTGTTTAACAAACTGCATTGACTGTCGGCAAATGAACAGAAAAGACCCCACCGGGGTCTTTTTCTCACAATAACATTATAGATTGCCTAGAAGATCATTGCTTTTAAAGACAACGCTTTACTGCCCGTATTCACTTTCCAGCACTTTCAACTGACCAAAGGCCCGCTCCTGAGCGGCCTCAATTCGGGAAGGCGCTTCTCCAGCTTCCGCCATGCGGCGCAGAAGCCTTTCTCTCATCACCTGCTTCACCTCCCGGTGAGCCTCGCTTTCGATAAGATTATGAAGCTCCCAAGGATCTGCCTGCAAATCGTACAAAAATTCTTCTACGTACAGATCGCTGCAGCTATCTCGTATAGCATCCCGATGGGGCGCGCTTACGCTGTATTTCCATCGCTTGGTACGGACGGCACGGCCGACCTGCGACTCGCTGATCTGAACGAACACCTCGCTCGGCCATTCGACCTCCTGACGCTTGACGAGCGGCAGGACGGAACGCCCCTGCATCTCGCTGGGTACCTTAAGCCCGGCTGCATCCAGCAGGGTCGGCGGCAGATCGATCAAGCTGACGAGCTCACGGATCCGTCCGCCTCCTTGAAAGCCGGGTCCCCATATCGCCCCTGGTATACGTATGGAGCTGTCATGGCAAGAGCGTTTGTACTCTCCATTGCGCGTTTTGAAATGACTTCCGTGATCGGAAGTAAAGAGAACGATGGTAGAGTCAGCCAGATCAAGACTGATCAACGCATCCATTAAGCGGCCTAACGCTTCATCCAGACGTTTGACCATCCCATAATAACCGGGCAGATGACGCTGGGATGTACCCCCGAGCTCCGCCAAATCGGGAGGCGTCCAAGCCGATATGTAAGAGTCTTCATACCCTGACGGCGCAGGGTAATCGTCTCTTCGGTTCTGATGATGCGGCTCCAGGAAGGAGAGGAACAGGAAGAACGGATCGTTCTGATGATCATTCACATAGCGAATGGCGGCGTCCGTCAATGCATCGACCCTGTAACCCGGAAGCTTGACCCGTTCATTGGCATTGTTGTACAGTACCGAATCGTAAGCGTCGGAGGTATGCTCAAGAGAATCGGCTGCGAGCCAATATTCGTATCCGCCGCGAAGCGATTCCGGAACGGGCTCCGTTCTGGTCGATGCCAAATGCCATTTGCCGATATATCCGGTATGGTATCCGGCATCACGAAATTCGTGAGCCAACGTACGTGAGTTCCCCGGGAGTGGAATCCCGTTGCGGTAACATCCGGTCGACGTTGCGTAACGTCCGGTTTGCAGGCAGGCTCTCGCTGGTCCGCAAACAGGCTGGCAGGTGAAGGTATTGTACAAATGAGTTCCTTCCAGAGCCCATCGGTCGAAATGGGGAGTAAGCCCTAAGGGATTGCCGTGCAGTCCGGTCGTATCCCATCGCTGCTGATCTGTAAAAAATACAATGACATTCGGTTGTTGCTTCCGTTGCGGCATGGTTGAGCTCCTTTCCTTATGCTTATTTCCTGCTTAGTTTCTGAACACAAGTTTACCCTTTGATCCCTGTTGTGGCAATGCCTTCCACAAAATAGCGCTGGAACAGGAAGAAGATCAGCAGGGGAGGCAGGATGGCCAACACGGACATCGACATAATTTGGTTCCAGGCGACCGTCCCTCCAGTCGAATCGATAGTCATACGCAGTGCCAGGGAGACGGTATATTTTTTGACGCTGTTGATGAAAATGAGCGAATTGAAGAAATCGTTCCACGTCCATATGAATTGAAAGATAGCCGCAGAGAAGAGTGCCGGCTTACAGAGCGGAAGCAGGATCCGGAACAAAATAGCTGCCGGGTTGCAGCCGTCCATAACCGCCGATTCATCAAGCTCCCGTGGCAGACCGCGGAAAAACTGAATCAGCATAAAGATAAAAAACGGGTAGCATGCAAAAATTGCCGGTACGATAAAAGGCAAATACCCGTCAAGCCACCCCAGATTGCGGAATATCAAGTATCTGGGAATAATAATAACCGCATGCGGAAGCATCAGCGTTGAGATCATAAGCGCGAACAGCGTGTTCTTGAGCGGAAATTGGAAGCGGGCAAAGCCGTAAGCCACCACCGCACTGGACAAGACGGTAAAGAAGACAGTCGGCACGACAAGCATCAAGGTATTCAAGAAGAAGGTGCCGTAGGTAAATTGCCCCGTACCTTGCCAGCCTTTGCTATAAGAGTCCCAAACGAAGGTTTTTGGAAGCAGTGACAAAGAACCGAATAAATCGCTGTTGGTTTTGAACGAGCCGAAGAACAACCAGATCAGCGGATAAATCATGAGCAGACCAAAGGCCAGCAAAATTATATTTTTGACCAGCCTTGCCGCGAGCGTAGGCTGTTTCCCGTATTGCAGCATCATTAATTTTTCCCTCCGTCTTCATAATGCACCCATGATCTGGATGAACGAAAGATGATCAAGGTAAGGATCAGAATGATAGCAAATAGTACCCAGGATAAAGCGGAAGCATAGCCCATATGCAGCAGCTTGAAGGCGTCGTCATATATTTTCATCCCGATCAGGTACGTCGATTTCATGGGCCCGCCGTTCGTGACGACGAAAGCGGCGGTAAATTCCTGCAAGGCGCCGATGGTTTGCATGACCAGATTAAATAAGATGATCGGAGTCAGCAGCGGAACGGTAATGGAGACGAACATCCTCACTCTGCTTGCTCCGTCTACCATGCCGGCTTCATATAAGTCGGAAGGGATTTGTTTTAGACCTGCGAGAAACAGGACCATAGAAGAGCCGAATTGCCAAACGACCAAAAAGCTGATGGTCCATAATGCGACATTCGGGCTGCCCAGCCAATCGACCGAAGGGATGTGAAGAAAGGCCAGCACCTGGTTAACGATGCCTTCGCGCATAAACAAGAAGCGCCAAAGGATCGAGATAGCGACGCTTCCGCCAAGAATGGAAGGCAAGTAATAGATGGTTCTATATACGTTAATGAATCTCCCTTTGGAATTCAGAATGATCGCCACAAGTAAAGCGAATGCCAGCTTAAGCGGCACTGCCATCAAGGTATACAGGAGGGTTACGCGCAAAGACGGGAAGAAGTCCTTGTCCTCCTTGAACATCGTCACATAATTTTGCAAGCCGACAAAATGCGTCGCTTTCACGATGGAGTAATCGGTGAACGAATAGTACAACGACAACAGCAGAGGATAGAGCTGAAACCCTGCAAATCCGATGATCCACGGAGAAATGAACAACAGTCCCCAAGCGGCATTCGTGAATCTCATTGACTGCTTCAATATACTGAACTCCCTTCTGTACTCAAACATGCCGGTCAGATGATAGAGAGAAAGCCGTCCAACCAGACAGCTTCTCTCACCAGATGAACCATTACTTTTATAACCTCTATTTCTTTAACGCGGTCAGCTTCGAGCCATACGCTTTCAGGATTTCGTCGGTGGCTTGCTCCGGCGTCTCCTTCTGATAAATCAGCTTCTGCAGCGTGTCTTTGGCAATTTGCGCGAGATCTGCATTGATACTGATTACGTTAGGAGCAATGGTCTTCTGTTTGGAGGCAAGATCAAGACCTTTAGTAATGTTCGGATCAAGCTGCTTCGCATCCTCCAAAGCTTTTCTGGCCGTGCTCGTCGCCGGTATACCGCGCTGTGCGCCAAGGATAAGCGCCGCATCTTTATCATTAACCATCCAATTGATAAATTTCACCGCTTCTTCCGCGTTCGGAGATGTTTTGTTTACCGCGAATCCGGTTCCCGCTGCGATTGGATTGCCGGATTGCAGCGCATTCGGAGCCACAGGATAAGCCGCTACACCCAGCTTGCCGTCAGGCACGGATTGCTTATATTTATCGAAGGCGGAAATATAGTCGAACAACATGCCCACTTGTCCTTTAATCCATTTTGGATTCTGTTCCATCTTACCGACGAAGGCGGAGCTGTCCCCGAACGGCTCCAGAACCCCGTTCTTGTACAATTCGGAAAGATACGCAAGCCCCTTCGTCAAGGCAGCGTTATCGAACGCAGGAGTATAATCGTCATTGATCCAGTTCTTTCCGGTCATTTGGGCTACATAAGGCTGCAGGATCAATTTATAAATGACGTCGATATCGGCCGACAGCAGGTAAGCGTTTGGATCCTGGGCATGCACCTTCTTGCCGGTTTCCAGCAGGCTGTCCCAGGTCCATTCCGTTGTTTCCGGAATTCCGTACTTCTGGAAGAAAGCTTGATTATAGAATAAGGATGTAGCGGTGGCACCTGCCGGAGCCATAATCATCTTGTCCTTATAAGTCGCAAAGTTGCTGAGAACAGAGGGATCGTAACCGCTGGTATCAAGCGATTTGGACTGTTTTAAATCCAGCAAAAAATCATACATGTCGTTATCCCATTCATAGGTGAACTGGAATAAGTCGGGTGCGGTGCTTCCGGCGAATTGGGTCAATAATTTGTTGTAAAAGCCGTCGAAGCCCGTGTATTCCGCTTCGATTTTGACATTTGGGTGCAGCTTGGTATAAGCATCGATGGCCTTCAGCGTCGCCTGGTGGCGGGTGTCGTTGCCCCACCAGCTGAATCTTAACGTGATGGGCTTCGTGCCGTCCGCACTTCCTTTCTGCGCAGGATCATTGGCTGAATTACCTCCGCAAGCGGCCAGAGTAATCCCCATGACAGAACACATAACGAGACTGGTAATTCCCTTGAACGTTTTCTTCAATTTTTATTCTCCCCCAAGTCTTTATTATTGGTTGCGCTTTCATCATAGCATTGAAAACAAAGACAAAAAAAGGTCTCCTCCTATTGATTACGTTTTCATTTTTTTGTATCGTTGGGGAAAAGTATCATAATTTTGGATATGACACTGTCGAATTTCTGCTATAATGGTACCGGAGGTGAGTCGGATGTATAAGCTTTTGGCTGCTGACGATGAAGAGGATACCCGGGATACGCTATGCAACTGCTTTCCTTGGGAGTCGGTTGGCTTTACTGTTGTACAGCAAGTCAGCAATGGGCTGGAGGCGCTGTCGTATTTGGAATCGAATCCCGTTGATGCGCTGCTGTGCGATATCCGCATGCCGGTGATGTCCGGACTGGAGCTATGCAAGCAGATTCACGAGCGAAGAATGGGGGTTCGCATCGTGCTGCTCAGCGCATATCGCGATTTTGAGTATGCCAGGGAAGCGATGACCTACGGAGTTTCCCACTATATGCTAAAGCCGGCTAAATACGATGACATCGTCAATGTTTTTACACAGCTCAAGTCAACTCTTGACGAGATGAAAGCAGGCTTTGAAGCAGGGGGAATGGGGAACGGAGAATCGCTGTCAGGCTTGACGGATCCCGTTATTTCCAGCATCGTGAAAAGCGTGAACCAGAATTACCGCACCATCACACTGCAGCAAGCATCTGAAACGGTTGAAATGAATACAAGCTATGTAAGCGTATATTTCAAGAAAAAAACGGGGATGCATTTCTCGGAATATGTCCTGAAGGTGAGAATGGAGAAAGCTGCGGAGCTGTTAAAGCACGGACATATGAAAGCGTTTGAAGTCAGTGAAGCGGTGGGCTACGCTAATCCTAAAAACTTTATCCGAGCTTTTAAGCAATATCACGGCATAACCCCGGGGCAGTTCAAAAATGGGCGTTAATCTGAATAAGCCGCATATCGGAAGATCATTAAAAATCAAATTTTTTGTCAACAACCTGAGGAATATTTTGGCCCTGTGTTTAATTCCTCTGCTGCTGCTGGGCTCTTTATCCATCGTCATCTCCCAGCGGTACACGCGTGTTGATGCCGAGCAGAATCAGGAGAAGCTGTTAAATCAATATAATGAGCTATTTCAGGTTGTTGCATCGGAGATCGATTCTCTCAGCTTGTCCTTTAATACCAATCCTAAAATTGCGGATAAGCTTTACAATATTCTTTCGAAAACCAACTATTCCTACGAGGATGCGGAATCGTTATTTTATCTCAAGCATATTATCGATGTGTCGGCCAATTCCAGACCTTATGTTCACTCTATCTACGTCTACTATCCGAATGACCAGCAGCGTTTTCTAAGCTCGCGTGAAGGACTGGTCAATCTGCAATCTTATCTGGATAAAAGCTGGTATGACAGTTACTTGAACCTTGCGGAT
Organism: Paenibacillus sp. OAS669; assembly: GCF_014873645.1. Taxonomy (NCBI): domain Bacteria; kingdom Bacillati; phylum Bacillota; class Bacilli; order Caryophanales; family Paenibacillaceae; genus Paenibacillus; species Paenibacillus sp. OAS669. Next base: position 361,454 of record NZ_JADBDR010000004.1, on the reverse strand, counting down.
ACGGCGGGATTCACGACAGAGGTTCGCAGTCTGCACAACTATGCCTTCGAGAGCAACCCGACCGATGTAGTAAGTATTTACAAATTGATCAATGACAGGAACAATATCAGCAAGAAGGGGGTTATAGTTCTGAACCTGTCCCCCGACTACTTTATCAAATCTTTCCCGTCCTTAAGCGAATATCCGAACCGGAGCTTTTATATCACCGATGATCATAACCAGGTTATCATGCAATCCGGGGGCACTGCATATGACCAAATCCTATCGTCTCTGCGCCTGCCCGGACAATTCGATACGCTTCAGCAGGATAACGGAATTTATCATCTCACGGTCAAGAAAGCACCGAGGTTAAACTGGAATTTGATTTCAGTCGTCCCGCGCAAGTCATTGTACAGCTTATCGTTTACCTTGATCGTCATCACTTGTCTGCTGTCAGTTGCGGCCTTGGCATTATGTGCGCTTGCCGCCTTATGGCTGACAGGCAAAAATTATCGTCAAGTCTACGGGATTCTACACTTGCTCGAATCAGCGGACGCTCCCGACACACCGGACACGATGGAGGCCAATCCGAACCAAGGGCATGATATCTATGCATTTATCATCACCCATATCCTGGAAAGCTTCCTTGAGCAAAAATATTTGAAAATTCAGCTTTCCGAACGGTTGTACCGGATGCAGGCACTGGAATTTAAAGCGCTGCAATCCCAAATCAATCCTCATTTTCTGTATAATACGCTGAACTCGATATACTGGAAGACCTTTCAATTGACAGGCTCTACGAATGCCCCAAGCCGCATGATTGAGCTGTTGACAGCCATCTTGCAATATACCCTCGATTCCTCGGCGAAGGTCGTCCGGTTAGAGGAGGAGATCGCACACACTGTCAGCTATGTTGAAATTCAGCAAATCCGCTATAAGGACCGGTTTCAGGTCATTTGGGACGATATCGGGCCTTTCTCCGATTGCGAAGTAGTGAAGCTAAGCATGCAGCCTCTGCTTGAAAATAGCATCCAATACGGGATGGAGCATACGTCCCGCCTGCTGGTCAAGTTCAAGTTCCGCATACAGCACGGTACGCTTAAGGTAACTATAATTGACAACGGAGGCGGGATAGGGAAGCAGCAGCTTGCGCAAATCCGCTCTGCACTTGATTCTGACGAGGATTCCGGCCGTCATATCGGGCTGAGCAATACCAATAAACGTATTATGCTGCAGTACGGAGAAACCAGCGGAATCAAGATTCTCAGCAGGAAGGGATGGGGTACTGCAGTCACGCTGTATTTCCCGCAGTCATCGGCTGCTCAAGCAGACACGCTCCTCATGAACGATATGGGGAATTAACTCCACAACACGGGATAAATAAAAATCACTCCTAAGAGAATTCGACCCATTCCTAAGGTATGGTTATGATGTGTGAGATATATTTTTCACTGAATCGGTACCGCATTCTTCTCTGAAAGTATGATATATTTACCTATATATTCCTTACGGGCTTTATATTAGGGAGGGATCCTTTGCATATTTTATGGGACTTTGACGGAACCTTGTTCGACACGTATCCTGTTTATACTGAGATTATGTATGAAGTTATGGAGGAAAGGGTTTCGAAAGAGGAGATTCTAAACCATTTGAAGCTCTCATTCTCGCATACTATTAAGCATTTCAGTTTAAGAGAACAGCAGTTGAACCGGATTTTTACAAAGGAACGTGATCTGCATCCTAGCCACATGAAGCCATTTCCTTTCGTAGAAGCCATTTTGAAATTGGCAGAGGTAAATGTCATTATGACACATAAACCGCGGATAGAGGTACTGCCAATATTAGAGTATTATGATTGGATGCATTATTTTGCAGAGATAGTGGCTGGCGGTGATGGCTATCCAAGCAAGCCTAATCCAGAATCGTACAAGTACTTACATGACAAGTATAAGCTCGATTTGGTTATTGGAGATCGGGAGATTGATATCCTACCGGGAAGGCACATCGGGCTTCGAACCTGCTTATTTCAGAATCACGCTCCCGGGGCGGATCTGTATGTGAATGACTATGAAGAGCTCTACACTCAATTGATAAGTGAAGGGGGAGGCAGAGTATGAATGTGATAATGTTAGGGCTGCCTGGAGCGGGTAAAGGAACACAGGCCAAGTTCATTGCCGAGAGTCAACGTATTCCGCATATTTCTACCGGCGATCTGTTCAGACAAGCGTATCAGGATCAGACTAAGCTTGGAATTTTGGCCAAAGAGTATATGAGTAAAGGCGGACTTGTGCCTGATGATGTGACGATTGGGATTGCACTGAACCGATTGGAACAAGCAGATTGCGAACATGGCTTTTTATTAGACGGATTTCCAAGAAATATTGCACAGGCCATATCCTTAAGGGAGTTTTTAATTAATAAATCGTCAAGCGTTGATCATGTCATTTACGTTGAAGTGAATGAAGACGTTCTGGTAGAGCGGCTAACCGGGAGACGGGTATGCAGTAAATGCGGGGAGACGTACCATATCATAAATAACCCTCCGGCCCAACCTGGACTCTGCAATACATGCTGGCATCCTTTGATTCAGCGGGAGGATGATTCCGAGGATACGGTAAGGGAGCGTCTCAACGTGAATAAGGAATTGACTTTACGTTTATGCGAGTTTTATAACTCAGAAGGAACCTTAAGAACGGTAGATGGATTAAGGCCTATGGATGAAGTGACCGCACAAATTAAAAAAGTGATAGGACCTTAAAAATATATGCTCAGTAAGGCATAAGTGGTAAGAAGGCACAGGTTATAGGACCTGTGTTTTTCATATAAGAATTCATATTTTTTGGGGTTTTGGGAAACAGGGCTCGAAAAATGCTGACTACATATAAACAGGAGTGTAACAATGATTCCAAACACAGAAAAGCTTATACAACTGTTGAGATCCGGCCAAAAGATAGATGCAACCGTTCTTGAATCCTATTGCCGTATAACCGCTAAGTACGGAGACCGGGAAGATGCAGCGGCTTTATTTCAAATGTTCGCGGAGCATCCCTCCGATTACAGGTACGTGATGCTGCTTGACCCCGTTATGAGATGTGGAGACTTCGCCATGGCGGAGGAGATCGATCGTTTTTGCTTTGAACATGGACAGCTTAAGGAAGAAATGCCTGGTGACATTCTTCATGTGATGGGGTATATGGGGTATGAGAAATATATCGACTATATGGTGGATTGCATCGGTGCTAACGATTGGCATCTGTGCACAAATGCTTGTCTCGGGCTATTGCACCTTCCTTGCGAATCGCATCGGGAGCGGTTGGAGAGTGAGCTGGAAAAGGTATACGGGCAGCCGCTTTTCCCTGAACTTTTACCCGCTTTGAGCTTCAAATTCGCTAATGAACAAATCGTCCCCAGGCTGGTTGCATGGGGTGAGCGGGCTTCGACGGATTGTAATGCGGGGCTGGTCCTCGGCATTTCCATGTTCGGCAGTACGCAGAAAAAGCAAGTTAAATCTATATTAATGGAACCGTTTTGGGAAATGTACAGCATTGGAACGGGCAGCCATTGGTGGGGCTATATGTCCATGCAAATGGTCGAGCTAACGTTCAGTGAACTCATCGCGGATATCAAAGCCCGGATACCTGTTGATCTGGAACATGCAGACCACATCCCTGATAAACAAACGATAGAACACTGGCTTCATGTTTTGCATGACCTGTTGGAATTGAAGCTGGCTGATGTCCCGCATCCTGTAAGGTTTTCCCCACATAATCAAGAGTCTGTAATTGGTCTTTTCCAGGAGCTGTTTCAGTGGGGTAACGAGCATAAGGATGATACGTTTAAAGGCAGAATCAGCACTTTCTTGGGATACGATCATCCGCTGATGGAAAAGTATATGCAATTAAGAGCGAGAATGGGAATGGGCATGAAGCAAGAATTAGAATTACAGGTCTGGGCAAGCGAAAGTGGCGGCATGTGAAATAAGCGAGCTCTTGCTAAGAATTCCTGGACTTACTACTTACGTTTTGTCGACAATCCAGACTGCTTTGATTTACAAAAATGAACCCTTCTCTTCATTTCATCTTTGTATTGATAACCCGATCTACAAAGAGAAATGGTTCGAGGGGTTCTTTCTAAATTTACAGCGTCAAGAGGTGAGGGGCTCTCGATCTCACGCTTGAACGGAATTATTGATAATACTTGACAATGCACCATCACATACACTACAATCCGTAGTGTAATAATATTTTACATAATTCTAGTATACCATTTCTTAGTGGAGGTTGGCTTGATGAAGGTACAAATGGCAACGATAGCAGCCCTCGTTACTGCAGCTATAGCCTTATCCGGGTGCAACGCTAAATCCGCGACGGAAGGACAAGCGCCGCCGGCTGCCTCAAGTTCGAGTCAGGTAATGCAACCGCAAGGCTCAGCTGCTCCTGCAAGTCCATCGCCGACCCCAGCGGCAGGCGGCGATAGCAAGTCGTCATCCGCCACAGCCGTTAACGCGGAATCGCTTGTCAAACAAAATTGTATTGCCTGTCATGGCGATACGCTGGATGGCAAAGGAAGCGAGAAGAAAAATCTTCAAAAGATCGGTTCAAAAATGAATCAAGAACAGCTGGTTAATCAAATTACGAACGGCGGGGGCGGTATGCCGGGCTTCAAGAGCAAGCTGAAGGAAGAAGAAATTACGGCCATCGCTGCATGGCTTGAAGCCAAAAAATAACCGTAAAGGCGGCTCACTTCCTAAGAAGCGGAGCCGCCTGGTTTTCATTATCCTGCCATTAAATTTTTGGCATCCTGCGGACTAAAGACAGAGATGTGATCTACCTTGCCGGTAGAGGAGGGAATGATAAATTTCAATTGAAATTGATCGTTTGCCTGGTAAAGGTATATCGTTTCGGTTTTATTAGCGATCGTATCGTCAGGTTGTCCTAGGGCGGATTTGATCTGTGAGAAGCTCAGTTCATGAAGCTTCGAATCATAGGATCGAACATCGAAAATAAGGCTTCCTTTATTAAAACCGAAGGCGGCTTTATGCTTCCCGTAGGTTGAATAGATACCCGAACCTGCTGTATCCTTTTGATCCGGCTTTCCCCAATCTTCCTCTACCTGGTCGATCAGGCTTTTATGCGCAGTGTAATCAAAGCCGGGTACCTTCCCTTTCTTTGCCTGTTCCATGATTTGCAGTACGTAAGCTTGAGTCCCGTTAACCTGCGGCGGCTTCCCGCTGCTTTGGGCATCCGTTGAGCCTGAAGTGGCCCCCTTGACGTCCTGTCCCGATGTTTGGGGAGCTGTTGAGCCAGGATCGGGTGACGGCGTTGGTGCTGGAGCCGGTGATTGGGTACTAGGTTCCTGCGAAGCTGCAGCGGGCTTCTCTGTAAAGCTGCAAGCGGTCAGTGCAGCGGCTAACATGGTGGCCGATAAGGTCATGATTAGAAGATGTCTGGATGATTTAGGCATATGGATTCTCCCTTAGTTAAATCTCTCTTTTATTACATCCTATCAGACGGCTCGAATCATCAATAAGTTGCAAAAAGGGATTCATCAAGGACAGGCCCTAGGCGTCTAAACGGGATTCCCGTTGTCCATAATAGTAACGTCGTTGATATTACAGACACGGACAGGGGGAATGAATCTTGCTATCGGTTCATTGGAGATTGGCAGAGCTCTGGACACTGCAAAAACAAAGGGGACTGACAGAGGAAGAAGAATCCGAAGTGAACGCTTGCCTCCATTACAATGCGATTTATGCGAGGAAGCTTGCGGGATTGTACAATCTGTCTCTTGCTGCATCTATGGTCAAGGACACTGCCTGGCAGCATGAAATATGTCAAGCAATTGAAAAGCTGCAAAACCAGGGAGGGGCATCCCCTGAGTTTACATTATAATTGCAACTTCACAGCCTGCTACAACGTGAAAAAGGGTGAAGGTTCCCAAAGGAGCCATCACCCTTTTTCAACATCACATCGAATCTGCCCGCCAAGCAGCTGATTTCAAGCTTCGAAGCCGAAGTCCTGCCTTTAAGGGCTTCTTCACCTTTTAAAATTCTTAGACGGCTTTGGGCCGTTTGGCTATTTCTTCGGTCACAACGAAAGCTAAATCCTCATTCCCGTACAAAGATAACACGCCAAGAACCGTTTCATCCGGGAGTTCACCTGCTTCTTCCTTTGATACAGTCAGATTAATAGCTTGCAGGAGAAGAGGGTTGGCCGACTGATCCGGGTATGCACGGAGATACAGGGCTGCAGGGTCCAGATCATTATTAATACACCATTGGGCGAAAACAAGAATCATCATTTGCTCGTCCTGCTGATAATTTTTTATTATTTGTTCTTCCATTTCTTTGCGGCTCATTGAAAAATCTCCTTATCATCGGTAATATAGGTTTCATTATAACGAAAGTTCAGGTGGAATCACAATGATCATGAATGAAAAAATAAAAGCGTCAGAGGTTCAACTGACAGGCATTAACGGGGAGGATTTGGGTGTTGTCCCCACATCGGAGGCTTTGGCGATGGCCAAGAAGCTGAAGGTAGATCTGATCTGTACTTCTCTGATGAGCAGCCCTCCTCCATGCAAGCTGGAAGGTGCAGGCACCGCCAAGCAAGAAGCCCAGCAGGCCAAGAGAAAGGAAAATAAAATACCTAAACTTAAAGAAATCCGGCTTACGCCTCAGATTGAAGAGCATGATTATGATACGAAAAAGCAGCAGGCAGAAAGAATTTTGACATCCGGCGATGCGGTCGTATTTACCATAAAACTCCAGAGCAAGGAAGGTGCACAAGCCAAGGAGCTGCTCGAATCACTGATCAAGGACCTTAAGCCATTTGGAACTAAAAAGACGGGGATTCAGCTCAGCGGAAAGCTGGCAACCGTTCAGCTCGACCCCAAGTAAGCCGTATCATCATAAAGTACAAGGGCAGCAACATACAGTTGAAGAGAAGAAGGAAGTTTACATTCGAATGTCAGGCTTGAAGGAGTGAATAGGAGAGTGCTGCATAAAGTAAAAGCTCTGGGGACGGAGATGAACTATGCGATCCTATCCGGATTTTCCGTATTTCTTGTGTTTATCCTTCATCTCATTCACTGGTTAATGGCTCCTATTTTGCTAGGGGCCCTGGAAATGCACGAGCATCATCACGGCGGGGGGGAGCCATTGTCTGTACAAACCATTTTGTTCACAGTAGCTCTTCTTGCCGTTAACGGCGCGGGGATGTATTTTGCTGTGCGACAGCTCATGCTGGCATGGAAGCAGCGCAAACGCGGCATGCACACGTATATTTGCTGTTCGATATCTATGGTCGTTTTGATTGTCGGTATTTACAGTATCATTGTTTAATCTAAAAGATTTGGCCCCCGCAATTAAGTGCAGCTGGAAGCAGCCTGCACTTTTTATCATTATTGCAGGATCTTTCCACAAAGCATCTGAATCCGCTTGTAAAGCCATGGTCTCACTTTGTGGGGTTATTTTATTTTTGCGGCTAAGAGTCAAAGATAGTAGAATTGTGGAAGGAAAAGAACGACGAGACGTGTCCTTCCCCAAATAACGTTATTGGCGAGGGTCCAGGGCATAATGTCAGATTAATAATATGACGAACATACATTCTTATTGCTACAATTACCAATTCATAATAAGATAACGACAGGAGATGATCAGATGAATAAAGGTTCGTTATCTTTTCAAACTGTGAAGCGCAAGCAGATCGTCGATGATGTGGTGGAGCAGCTTCAACGCAAAATTTCACTTGGAGAGCTGTCTCCAGGTATGCAGATTCCTACCGAACCGGAGCTAATGGAACAGTTTGGCGTAGGCCGGTCGACCATTCGCGAAGCCGTCCGTGTACTTGTATCTGCAGGACTTCTGGACAAAAGGCAGGGTCATGGAACGTTTGTATGCCAGCAAAAGCCTATTCAGGAGCCGCTTGATTACAGGCTGCGGCGGGCAGAGATTTTGGAGGTCTACGAGGTACGCCGCATGATGGAGATCGAGGCTGCCCGTTTGGCCGCCGACAGACGGGATGATGAGGATTTGCGAGTGATGCGCGAGCTGCTCGATCAACGCCAAGCCGCCATAGACTCAGGCCGGGTGAAGGAATATCTGGATGCGGATATAGCCTATCATATCGCTGTGGCTGCCGCTACCAAAAATGCTGTTTTGGCGGATTTGTACCGTATCTTCTCGGAAGTGCTCCGTCATTCCCTGGAGAATCTCGTTAACCATCCGCAATATAATCAATATTACACGGAGCAGCATGAGAAAATATACGAGGCAATCCGTGATAAAGATGTGCAGGCAGCGGAGCTGTACAGCATGCAGCATTTGGATGGGACGAGGACAGAGCTGGAGGAGCATATCAAAAGCTAATTTTTTTAAGATCAAACATCAGATGATAAGATGTATTAGTTTGGAATTAAACATCTGATGATATGCTGTATGAAGAGAGAATAGAACCTAAGCTTGAAGGAATAGGAGTGAGAGACAGTTATGAATCAACAAGCGGTACTGCGTCAACCCTCAACCACCATCTTTTCCGTGTTATTCGCCATCAGCTTCGTGCATTTTTTGAATGATGCCATCCAGTCCGTCATTCCGGCTATGTTTCCAATTTTACGGGATTCTTTGAATCTGAGCTTTGCCCAAATAGGCTGGATCGGTTTTACGCTTAACATGACGGCCTCCGTGATTCAGCCTGTAATAGGATTGTACACGGATTCGCGGCCAAAGCCCTATTTGCTGCCAATAGGAATGATATTCTCGCTTACGGGCGTCATTGGCCTTGCTTATGCTCCGTCGTTCATCATGCTGCTGCTATTCGTGATTCTCATCGGAATAGGCTCTGCCGTGCTGCACCCGGAATCCTCCAGGGTAGCTCATCTTGCCGGAGGGAATCGCAAAGGGCTCGCACAATCGATATTTCAGGTAGGGGGGAATACCGGCCAGGCCCTCGCTCCGGTGATGGCCGCACTTATTTTTATCCCACTGGGTCAGCAAAGCATTTTGTGGTTTACGCTCGCAGCGGGAGCCGCCATTATCATACAGCTCTATGTGTCGAGATGGTACGGCACTCATTTGCAAAACAATAGCAGGGTGAATGCGGCAGTCTATCCAAACGAACGTGGTGCAATGCTGTCTAAAGGAACCGTTGCCGTCGCGTTAGCGGTGCTTGTTTCTTTGTTGTTTTCCAAATTCGTCTATATGGCGAGCATGACCGGCTATTACGCTTTTTTCCTGATGGAACGGTTTCATATGACCGTGCAGGACGCTCAATACTATTTGTTCGCTCTGCTCATTGCCGGAATGCTCGGGACTTTGGCCGGAGGACCGTTCGCTGATCGTTTCGGAAGGCGCAACACGATCTGGTTCTCGATCCTGGGTACGGCTCCGTTCTCCATCCTCTTGCCATTTGCCGGCCCGGTATGGTCCATGGTTTTGTGCATATGCATTGGTCTTATCCTTCTATCCGGCTTTTCGGTTATCGTCGTGTACGCCCAGGAGCTGCTGCCTGGTAAAGTAGGCACAATTGCGGGCTTGTTCTTCGGTCTTGCTTTTGGACTCGGTGGAATCGGTTCGGCGCTTCTAGGCTATTTGGCGGACTCGGCGGGTCTGGATATTGTTATCAAAGTCAGCGCGTTTTTACCGCTTCTTGGGCTTCTGGCGATTCTGCTGCCCTCGGACGCCAAGCTGTCCGGCAGGTAAATCAATGACTCTTCATGATTAGGATTCGCTTGTGTGAAGTGCGGGTAAGAAAAGATAGAGCTTCGTGCTGGAGGTTCGTCTGCATCATCTCCTGATGCTTGTATAGAAATTCCATTTTTACATACGATATGTAAAACGGTTATCCAAGGAGGTTCGATGAGTAATGAGTGAAGCCAAGAGCAAGCGGGAAAACAGTCAAGAGATGCCGGTCGGCATCAATCAGCCGCTGTATCAATCCGATATTGCTGCGACAGATCTAATCAGCGATGCCGTGGAGGAAATGATGGATGAGATTGAAGAGGAGTTCACGGACCATGAGCAGGAAAACAATCAATAATTCGCCGGCTCCGTGTATAAAATGGCGGGAATAGGTGAATACATGGTTAATGTGTACAACACCTTCTGCTTAAACCGCAGTATGACATGTAATTTTCGTGTCTGCTGCGGTTTTTCCTTTTTGCATATATTCTATATGGAAAATGTAGTTTATAATGAAATAGAAAATCAATGAACGACAGAAAGAAGCTGCCTTATGATACAGAACAAGAGCGTCGTTATTCTTGCGGTCTTTTATGCTTTCATTTATATGAGCACAGGATCGTTCTCGTCCTACATCGGGGTTTATTTCACGGAACAAGGGATAGGGCATACCGATATCGGGGTTCTTACATCTATCGGGGCGGTGGTCGGGTTGTTTGCGCAGCCCTTATGGGGCTTGGCTGGTGATAGATCCCGAACCAAAAATCGGATCTTAATTCTTTGCACCTTGCTATCCGGATTGGCGGTATGGCTGATCCCTTGGGCGGGAACTATGTTCTGGCCCTTGCTATTCGGCATGGCCCTGTTCAGCCTATTCCAGATTGCCATCAACCCAATGAGCGATGCCATCACGCTTGAGCTGTCTTCGAAGGGGGTTGTGAGATTCTCGACGATTCGTACGTTCGGATCTGTAGGCTACGCTGTAATCTCGATAGCGGCCGGAGTGCTGTTCGCGCGGCATATTGATACGATCTTCATGGTAACCTCGTTCATCATGCTGGGCTGCTTCTTGCTATCTCTCGGCATTCCCAAGGTAGCCGGTCATCAAAGCGGCAAAAAGAAGGTCAAGCTGTCGGAAATTTTTCGCAGCAAGCCGCTGATGGTACTATATGGCTTTACCCTTGTACTGTCTACAACCATGGGCTTCCTGTGGGCGTTTCAAGCGATTTACAGCAAGGAGCAGGGGATCAGCATGGAAGTGATCGGAATCGGTCTCGCAATCGGCTCCTTCACGCAATTTCCCTTTATGATATTTTTTCAAAAGCTGTATGACCGGTTCGGCATTCGGAATATCTTGTTGTTTTCCGGGCTCATTCATGTCATCCGATGGTGCCTGTATTCCTTTGCTTTAACGCCTATTACGTATTTGCTTAGCTGGGTGCTTCACGGCGGAACGTACATTATGTTCTATATGTGCCTTGCCGAATATGTGAACAGGCATGTAATCAAGGAGTTGAAGGCAACGGGGCAAATGCTGAATTCCGTGATACAGTTAAGCGTAAGCAAAATCATTGGCGGTATGCTTGGAGGCGTGTACGCTGCTAAATACGGCTTCCATCAATCATTTATCGTGTTAGCCATTATTGCTGGGGCTTCAACCCTTGTGTTCTACGGGGTATGCAAATACTACGGATTATTTACGGAACAACCGTCACCTAGACAATCCAGAGGCTCAACCGGTATGACCGGATCGGCGTGACAACCATTCCCAACAGCTCATTCTGGTCAGAGTGAGCTGTTTTTGGTTTTGCGGACCCAGGAAATGGCAAGCAGAATCAGCGGATACAAGAATAGAATCGTGAAGGAATAGAACGGGGCCGTCGTTGCAAAAAAATGAATCAAGTCTTGTAAAGACGGGGTGACCCAAATACTAGTCATGCCGCACAGCAGCCCCATCGGAAACACAAGAAAGCGATAATGGGACAAACCAAGCCATTGTGCCGTACCTATGACAAGCGAATAGTACCATAAAGCGATCTGAACAAACCCTCCCAATATCCATGTAACCATGACAATAGCATCAAGATGCTCAATAAAATTGATGAAGCTGATATAAGACGCCGCATAATACACGGGGAAGCTGATGTGCCCGGTGAGATTTCCGAAGACGAACAGGCTGGCAAAATTCGTTGCTACCATAATCAGCATCATGAACAAGACCGAGAACATGCCGGCCTTGAGGCCTTTGGAAAGGTCATGGACGAAGGGAAACAAAAAGGTGATCAGGAAAAATTCCAAGAACCAGGTATGAGGCACTATAGAGCCTTGCAGAGCCGGCAGGATTCCCTTTTCCAGCATAGGCAGCATCTTTCGGGGATCCATATCCGGGATCAGCATGGCAAAAATGCAGACGAAAACCAAGCCGATGAACGGTAAAAACAGCTGCGTACAGCGAGCCAATACTTCAATACCCGAGCGCACGGCAAAGGCACATACGACAATCAGGCTCATGGTAATCGTAACCATTGGCGTTCTGGACAGGAAAGCGCTGACCACAAACTCACCGTATTCCCTCAAGATAAGACCGACTCCATGAAGCAAAAAAAATAGCACGAGCGAATTGGCGCATTTGCCAAGGAAACGTCCTAGAAGTAATTCACCAAATTGCATAATGGACTGGCCGGGAAATTTTTTATGCAAAGCCCACATGATGATAACGACAATAAATCCGCTTATAGATCCCAGGATGGGGGAAAGCCACATATCTCTTTCGGCTTGTTTTGCCGTGATGGCCGGAACGATTAACGTTGAGGTCGCCCCGATCATCAAATACATCAGCATTCCTAGTTGAAGTGCGGAAATCTTCCCTTTGTCGATCATTCGGTTGATCTCCTTTACTGGAAGTAAGCGTATTCGGTTCTTTGTTCTCATTGTTGACGAATTGCGGCGGCGATAAACGTATAAAGCTCATATAGCAGAGGGCGGAGAGTATGTGGAAAGAGAAGTGGTAAGTAGTGAGAGAAATGGTTTGACTGGAATAGGGGATAGTAGTCGTCAGTCTTGGGCTGAAACTATTCGAAATGATTATTAACTCATAAGGTAAATGATCCGAAATACTAAGTATCGGTTTGTTCAAATAATCTATCAACTACCTGAAAGGAAAAAATAGCGGAAGTCCTTTCATTAGGGTCAGTTTTGGTATAGATATCATTGTTATAAGTTTTAAGGGTTCATAGTTATGGATTTAAATTTAGGAGGAATTCGTTATGAAGAACGTATTGCGGAAATCGACATTCATGCTTGCCATTGCATTAACCCTTCAAGTGGTCATGGGAAGTTTTTTTATGCAAATAGCCTTTGCATCCCCTCCTGTCTTAACCACTAGTCCTGGATCCGCATCTTTCGTGGCCGGGGATAACACGACATCGACTCCCGTCGTTATTGACTCCGGTATCACGGTAACTGATGGAAGCAGTACTACGCTTGCAAGTGCAACAGTTGCCATTCAGAACGGTTTTCATGGTGGAGAAGATTTCTTGGGGTTCACCAATGATGGGGCGACCATGGGCAATATTTCGGCCAGTTATAATGCAGCCACTGGCGAGATGATACTGACATCTGCAGGCGCAACGGCCACCTTGGCACAGTGGCAAAGCGCCCTAAGATCCATTACTTATACTGATACGGCCATAATGCCAAATACAGCAACGCGCACGATAAGCTTCACCGCCATTAACGGCACAGGAACTACCAGCGATATGGTGACGAGAACAGTTACAGTGACTGCGACGTACCAAACACCTAAAGTAAAAACCACCGGCGGGACGACCGCCTACACGATCGGAACGTCTGCAGTCATAATTGACTCTAATGTGACGGTGTCCGACCGTGATAGCACAACAATGTCTAGTGCGCTAGTATCTATCGGGACCGGCTTTCACTCTGGAGATACGCTGACTTTCGTCAATACCAATTCGACCACATATGGAAATATTGTTGGAAGTTATAATGCAGTCAACGGCGTGCTGACGCTGACGTCGTCAGGCGCAACGGCCACCTTGTTGCAGTGGTCACATGCCTTAAGCGCGGTCTGGTTCTCCACAGCGGCGAGCAGCATGCCTGGGATTCGTACGATTAGCTTCATCGTAAACGACGGTACAAAAACCAGTGCAGCTGCTACGGATGAGGTGAATGTGATTGGGCCAGCAGTGCCTGTCGTCACGCATCCGGCAAACGGGTCGGCGACGAATGATACGACACCAGTTATCAGCGGCACTGCGGAACCAAACCATACGGTTACCATTGTGTTGGACGGTACAGCGGCAGGAACGACTGTAGCTTCATCCATGGGAAGCTGGTCGTGGACACCGGCAGTAGCGCTTGCCGAAGGACCTCATACTGTGAAGGTGAAGTCGTTGGACGGTACGGGCAATACGAGCCCCGATTCGAATACGAACACGTTTACTGTTGATACAACACCGCCTCCAGCTCCTGTCATCTTAAGGCCGGCAAACGGGTACATAACGAACGATGCTACGCCAATGATCGGCGGCACTGCGGAACCAGGTCTTACTGTGACGATTGTGCTGGATGGAACGGCGGCGGGTTCGACGGTAGCTACAGCCACGGGGACATGGTCGTGGAAGCCCGCATCAGCGCTTGCCGAGGGGACACATACAGTGAAAGCGGCGGCAATGGACATAGCGGGCAATACGAGCCCCGATTCGAATACGAACACGTGTACTGTTGACACAACACCGCCGGCAGCGCCTGTCGTTGTAACGCCGTCAAACGGGTCCACGATGAACGTTATTACGCCAACCATCAGCGGTACGGCAGAGGCAGGTACAACGGTAACGATAGTACTGGACGGAGCTGCCGCGGGAACGACAACGGCTGTGGCTAACGGAAGCTGGTCCTGGACGCCTGCGTCTGCGCTCGCCGAAGGGCCGCATACTGTGAAAGCGACGGTGACGGACACCGTGGGCAATACGAGCCCTGATTCGAATACAAACACGTTTACTATCGATACGGCCCCGCCCTTGGCGCCTGTCATCACCGTTCCTGTTAACGGATCGACGATGAACAGTCCGACTTTGGCCATCAGTGGTATGGCAGAGGCAGGCGCAGCGGTAACGATTGTAACGGACGGAGCTGCCGCGGGAACGACAACGGCTGCGGCCGACGGAAGCTGGTCCTGGACGCCTGCGTCCGCGCTCGCTGAAGGGCCGCATACCGTGAAAGCGACGGCAATGGACATCGCGGGCAATACGAGCCCCGAGTCAAATACGGTTACATTCACCATCGATACAACACCGTCGGCAGCGCCCATCGTCGTAACTCCGGCGAACGGATTCAAGACAAACAATGCGATGCCAGATATCAGCGGTACGGCAGAGGCAGACGCAGCGGTAACGGTTGTACTGGATGGAGCTGCCGCGGGAACGACAACGGCTGCGGCCAACGGAAGCTGGTCCTGGACGCCTGCATCTGCGCTCGCCGAAGGACCGCATACAGTGAAGGCGATGGCTACAGACACCGTGGGCAATACGAGCCCTGATTCGAATACGATTATGTTCACCATCGATACAATGGCTCCGGTTATTACACTACTGGGGAGCAACGCCATATCCATTACGGAAGGGGAGCCGTTTGTCGATCCGGGCGCGACGGCCGTCGACAACATGGACGGTGATCTTTCAGCGCACATTACGGTAACCGGAACGGTGTACAACCAGATCCCTGAAACGTATACGCTGAGATATAACGTTCGGGATATCGCCGGCAACGCGGCGCTGGAAGCGATACGAACAGTCCGGGTAAACCCAAGAATCCATACCTCGGGTGACGACTCCGGAGGCGATTCATCCAGCGGTTATTATTCCGGTAATGCAGATCTTAAGCAGCTTATCGTCACTGCGAATGGAATCGAGCTGCCGTTAAGTCCAGCATTCGCCGCCGGAACTGCCGAGTACACAATCGAAACGACTGCAAATCAAATTGAGGTTCGTCCGATCCCATCCGATGCCTTCGCTTCCGTTGCTGTACAAGGTGAAGCTGCAATCGGCGCCAAAACCGTGTCATTGCACGAGGGGGACAATCAGATCGAGATTTCCGTCAAGGCAGAGAACGGTACAATCAAGACCTACGCGTTAATTGTACGCAGGCCACCATCTGCAATACATGATACCCCGTCCTGCCTGTTCAGCGATATCCAAGGCCATTGGGGCGAGTCGCAAATTTGCGAAGCGGCTGCGAACGGGATCGTCGAGGGAGATACCCCGAATGTTTTCCGTCCGAACGGACTAGTATCGCGGGTGGAATTTGCAGCTATGCTGCTGCGAGCACTTGGGGTGTCCTCCGGGACGGAAGCAAACGAACTCCCGTTTACAGATCGCGCGGACGTTCCGGATTGGGCAAAGGGAACAGTAGGAACCGCGGTTGAGCGCGGCATCCTTAACGGCTATTCAGACGGTACACTGCGGCCACGGCAGACGATCAGCCGGTCCGAAGCAGCCGCTATTGTGGCGAGAGCCATGAAATGGGAGCCGATGGATAGCGCAACCACATTCACCGATGACGCAGACATACCGGTTTGGGCCAAGGGCTACGTCCAGTCAGCAGCTCGGTATGGTGTGCTTGTCGGTCGAGAAGGCAACCGATTTGCCCCGGACGAACAAGTGACAAGGGCGGAAGCGGCGGTCGCGCTTCTACGCTTGCGGCATCGTTTAAAGTAAAAAACGAGCTCAATCGATTGGATGGTGAATGGCATTGATCGCATACAAGATTTGTCAAAATTTATTAAGCTAACTGGAGAATGGGCTAAGTTGGATGCGAAAGCGAACGGGACTTATATTGTGTATAAAACCGATAAGGGAATGATCGTGAAGGAGTATGCAAACGGCGAAATCGAGATCGTTCAAAACCCGGGATTAGTCCATGAATGAATCATCCCCCTATCATGTCGTTTTTTTGCATATCGAACATATATTCAATTAAAGCTTGTTCGAACGATGGTGGACATAGTCTATACGAATGTGGATTGGTCAATTGTTATCGATCAGAGAAGCAAGTAGAGGATAAAGAAAATACCGCCCGATGATATGCTGTCCTTCTGCAGTTAGTTGTATCTAACGTGGAGGGAAGGTCATTATTCAGGCGGTTTTTTCTCTATGGATACTATGAAGTCTAGCTAAGTGAGGACAGGCTAACAGGCTTTCCAATGAGCCGGCCGTTCGAGGGCTGAAGGCAGCTTCGTCCCGGAATCGCCGATCGCTGAGTTAAGCTGAGCCTGGGTAACGAAGAGACTGCCTGTAAGATCGGCTCCCCTCAGATCCGTGTCCCGAAGGTCAGCCCCGATGAGATCGGCCGCTCTCAAATCCGCCTCTCTCAGGTCTGCAGCAATAAGATAGGCACCTCTCAGGTTGGCGCACCGGAGATCGGCGCCTTTAAGCTTGGCTCCGATGAGATCTATCCCGCGGCCCTGCTTCTTCTTGTTTACGGCAGGCCATTGATGCTTACGGCGTAGTTCCTCCCGTACGAGCTCGCTTGTTTGAAGAAGCAGCCCGTTTACCTCCGCTCTATGGGCGGCGATGTCTAGCACAGCCAGCTTGTCTGGCTGAAGATAGGTCAGCCTTTCCGTTTCAGCGATTGCTGTACGAATCGCATCGTGAACCGGCTGTGCAGCCTGAAGCGTCAGCGCTTCGTTCAGGTACCAGAGCAGCTCATGAAGCTGGCGCATGACGGGGAATACCTCGAACATTTGCTTCGCGGATTCCGGGGCTTGCTGCCAGTCGCGGCCGCTGAAAGTAAGCTGCGATACCTTCTGCCCTGCGCCGAAGCAATCGAATACGGTGCATCCGCGAAAGCCGATGCTGCGGAGGCTGTCGTGTACGCCGCAGCGGAAGTCATGGCGAAGGTTCGAACAGGGCTGTCCGGCTTCTTTGCTGACGGCAAAATCGGCAGATGCCGCGTAAGGCAGGGCTACACAGCATAAGCCGAAGCACTTCTCGCAATCGGACTGCAAAGACGCAAGCCTGTCCCTTTCTATTTTATTTTCGGGCATGTTGTTTTCTCCTTATTGATCTTTATAGCGATTACTTTTCATTTTATGACAAGGTTACGCAAATGCAAAGTTACTTTTCTTATAGAACCATTTGTTACATTCTCATTTTACTGAAGATTTCGGTAGTTACAATGTAAATAATAGGATGATACACTAAAAATAACTATATTGGTTGGCAAATAGGAAGGGGAACCCGTCTGATGAGAAGCGAGAAAGAAATGCTGGATTTGATCCTGGGTGTGGCCCGGCAGGATAATCGGATTCGAGCTGTTTACATGAACGGGTCAAGAACCAATCCGCATGCGCCTAAAGATCTGTTTCAGGACTACGATATCGTCTATGTCGTGACAGAGACAGCCTCTTTTTTTTCAGACAACGCATGGATCCGTATATTCGGGGATTTGCTGATGATTCAGGAGCCGGATCGATTAGATCAAGGACTAGGAATCAAGAAAAACTTCGACCGCTCGTACGCCTATTTAATGCTCTTTACGGATGGAAACCGGATTGATCTCCAGATAGAGACCATAGAATCCATGAAAACAGGATATGTCAGCGACAAACTCACCTTGCCCTTATTAGACAAGGATGGCTGCCTTCCCTCCATACCGCCGCCCACAGATAGCGATTATTACGTAAAAAGACCTACGGAAGGGCAGTATAATAGCTGTACGAACAATTTCTGGTGGTGTTTGCAAAACGTAGCAAAAGGAATATGGAGGGACGAGCTGCCTTATGCGAAGCTAATGTACGAGCATACTACTAGAGCTTCCCTTGATGATATGGTTAGATGGTGGATCGGAATCCACAATGATTTTCAAGTTTCTGCGGGCAAGATGGGCAAATATTTCAAAACCTATCTACCCGAAGCATACTGGGATAGGTATCAGCGAACTTATTCGGAGAGTGACTACGAGCGCTTCTGGGAAGCTATCTTTACGGCAGGGGAGTTATTCAGGATGCTGGGCAAGGAAGTCGCCGAGTATTGTCGGTTCACCTATCCTGCTGAGGATGATAAGAACATGACCGCATATCTTAAGCAAGTAAGGAATCTGCCTGCTGATGCGAAGAGCATCTTCTAAGCACTGCAGGTGCAGCTTTAAGACGATTAGTTAACGTGAAAGAATAAGCCTGGCGCATGAATCTGCACCAGGCTTGTTCTATTACGGACTGCCACCGGATGAAAATCTATGCTTCGCCGGGTCCGTCACTGATTAATCTCAACAGCGCTTCAGGCAATTGAAATTGCTGGTTGCTGATGCTGATTCGCTTGAGTTCTTCTCCCCATTCCTGTGACTGGGCTTCCTTGACTTCCGTAATCTCATTGTGCAGACGCTCCATCTTCTGATCCAGAGCCGCCGCGGAATCGGATGCTTCTTTCAGCTCCTGCAGCAGGTTACGGGGCACCGTCCGGTTGTATTTGTAGTAAATTTTGTGCTCAAGACTGGCCCAGAAATCCATCGCGATCGTACGGATTTGTACCTCGACGCATACATTTTCCTGCCGATCCGACATATAGATAGGTATTTCTATGAGCATATGAAGACTGCGATAACCGTTAGGTTTCGGGTGCTGTATGTAGTCCTCAATTTCGATGATTTTCAAATCGCTCTGATTTTGCAGCATTTCGCTGATGCGATAAATATCGGCAATAAACGAGCAGGTGATTCGGATACCCGCGACATCGGTAATATGGTTTTTTATATTGGCTAGCGAAATATCCAGTCCTTTTTTGTACAGCTTTTTCAAAATACTTTCGGGCGATTTTAATCTCGACTTGGTGTGCTCAATCGGGTTGTAGTCGTGAAATAACTGAAATTCCTCGGTTAAAATGTCAATCTTGGTTTCAAATGCATCCAGAGCGAATTTATAAGCCATCAGAAACCGTGTAATATCGTTTTTAAATTTGCGGAATTGTTCAACTGGAAGTGTGTTCACAGTCATTCTCCTTTCCATAGCCGCACATAAGCTAAAGGCTCATAATAAAAGCATATACGAAGAGTGAGGTCCAAAGCAAATGCTGCTCACAGGGCGCGGAAGTGATCGGCCAGTCTGCTAATGAACGCTTGGGCTGCTTTACTCAAAAAACGGTCCTTCCGGTAAATAATCACCAGCTCCCGCGTCGGGGCGTCCTCCTTGAAAGGGATGCAGCGCAATGTGCTCTCTTTCATGGATTGAATGAGCTGCAGCGGCTGAATGGTGGCCCCGATATTGGCTTTGACGATATTGATGAGCGAGAGCACTGAGGTAGTCTCCATAATTGTCTTAAGCTGAAAGCCGCGGCTTCGGCAGCAGCGCTCAATCAACTCACGTCCGATGAACCCCATCGGATACATGACCGTATCTATGTGCCGCAGCTCCTCCAGATGGATATAGTCTCGTTCTGACAAAGGATGATGCTCCGATACGACAAGCATGTATTTTTCCTGACACAGAGGAATTTGTACCAAACGATCATCGATGAACGACATGTTGCAGATCCCGATGTCGACCTCGTTCGCTAGCACCAGCTCCTCAATATTTACGGAGGAGACAACGCGCAGATGAATATTCGGATAGTCATGATAGTAATCGATCAGCAGCCTCGAAATGCGGTAATCCAGATCGGAGGGCAGTGTCCCCACACTTAGTGCCCCTCTGCGAATATGTTGAAGATCAAGAATCGAATCCTTCACATTTTGCAGGTTGCGAAGGATTTGCTTGCTCTGCTCGAGCAATATAAGTCCTGCTTCAGTGATGGCGATCTTTTTCCCGATCCGGTCGAATAGCGGGGTGTTCAGCTCGTCCTCCAGGGCCCCGATCTGCTGGCTTAAGGTTGGCTGTGATATGCCGATTTTTTCAGCAGCTCTGGTAAAATGCATTTCTTCACAAACTGCAATGAAGTATTCCAATTGACGCAGTTCCATTGGCTGTTCACCTTCTTCAATCATTGGTTTTACCAATGATAATAATAGAAATAATTATATTGATCAATTAACGATTTGCTCTTACACTTACTACAGCGATGAGAGGATTTTACAAAAAGAGACAGAATGTAGGAGTGGATACGTAGATGAAATACCAATTCGGATATTTGCTTTGCGCGCTTTTCTTGGCTTCGCTCAATTTGCGGCCGGCCATTTCTTCCATATCTCCTTTATTGGAGACGATTCGTAATGATTTAGGCATGAACGGCTCGGTAGCAAGCCTGTTAACCTCTATTCCAGTGCTGTGCATGGGCGTCTTCTCGCCGTTGGCGGTGAAGCTGAGCAGCCGGTGGGGGCTGGAGAGAATATTGACGCTTTCTCTTATTGTGATAGGACTGGGGACGGTACTGAGATTATCTTCCGGCTCCTCCGCGCTGCTGCTTGTAACGGCATTTCTAAGCGGCCTTGGGATTGCTATTTGCGGACCGCTGCTGTCTGGATTTATCAAAAAATACTTTGCCGACAGGGCGGCATCCATCGTCGGAATCTATTCTATGGCGTTGGTCTTGGGTGCCGCACTCAGCGCCGGTCTATCGGTTCCGTTACAGTCGGTAATGCACGGTTCTTGGAAGGCCTCCTTGGCGATATGGGCATTGTTTGCCATTATTGCCCTTCCGATCTGGATTCAGCTGTCCCTGCGGGAGAAACGTGCGGCCGGCGCAGCTCAAGGAGTAGCCTCCCATGAATCGCGGCTGCCGCTGCGCAGCAAGCGGGCATGGCTCTTGACCGCATTTTTCGGCCTCATGGCATGGATGTTCTATTCCATGACGGCATGGCTCGCTCCTGCTATGGTGAGTCTCGACTATGATAAAGGCTTTGCGGGAGGAATGCTGACGCTGTTTACAGTCATTCAAATACCGGTCAGCTTCTTCCTGCCGATGCTCATCGCCCGGTTCCCCAAAAGGATGTATTGGCTGCTGGGTTGTGCCTTGCTGGAGCTGGCCGGAGTGATCCTGTTCGTAACCCATGCGAATCCATGGCTGATTGTGATCCTCCTTGGCCTCGGAGCGGGAGGGTTGTTCCCAATGGCACTCATGCTGCCGATTGAGGAGACAGACAGTGCGGAAGCGGCAAGTGCTTTGTCGGCTATGAATCAATCGGGCGGTTATATCGTAGGCTCCCTTGGCCCGCTGTTCGTTGGCTGGGTGCATGACAAATGGGGCGGCTTCGAGCAGGCTTTCGGAGGGCTGGCTGTTCTGATCGTTATTATGCTGGTGCTTCAACTGAACATAGGCAATAAGAAGAAGCAAACGCCAGCAAAGCCTGCTGCACAGATGAAAGCAGA
This sequence comes from Paenibacillus sp. OAS669, assembly GCF_014873645.1. NCBI lineage: Bacteria > Bacillati > Bacillota > Bacilli > Caryophanales > Paenibacillaceae > Paenibacillus > Paenibacillus sp. OAS669. The sequence goes on along the minus strand of NZ_JADBDR010000004.1, from coordinate 339,480 downwards.
AGTAAGCAGATCATAGGATTGGTTAGTAAATGGAAGACGTGCTTAAACGACTGACCCATTGCCTTTAGCGCATTGGTAAGAGGTTGTCGGCACGTCTTTGTTGCTATTGGAAGCCGAGACGGCGGTCGCAGGAATCTTTTATAAAGAAAGGGAAAAAATCTATAAAAATGTTAATAGGACGGTCATCTTCCCTGCTGTATGATCAAAGGGAATTTATTCCATAGTACAATGAGGAGGCGGAAAGAAGATGATCATAAAGGCGAAAATAACGGCATTTGCGGTTCTGCTTACAGCTGTTGGTCTAACTATTGCAGGGAATCAAGCTTCAGCAGCAGCTGGTGATGAAGAGCTGTCGTCAGGCAAACTAAGAATCATGACCTCCAATCTGAGGACGGCCAGTGCCGTTGACGACCAGCCCTGGGAGAAGCGGCGTCCGGTTATGAAGCAGCTCATCGAGGCGGCCAAACCGGATGTTATTGGAACGCAGGAAGGAATCGACAGGCAAATCAAAGATTTGGAAGCGGATTTGCCCGATTACGGATGGATCGGCGTTGGCAGGGAAGGCGGCAATCTGGGCGAGTACATGGCCATTTTCTACAATAAACAGCGGCTGAAGCCATTGGAGCAGGATCATTTCTGGCTTTCCGACCGTCCCAAGCTCATTAGCTCGGTAGGGTGGGGGAACCGGATACCACGGATGGTGACCTGGGTCAGGTTTCAGGACATGCACAATCTCAAAACCTTTTACATGGTCAATACGCACCTGGATCATGAATCTGAAGCCGCCCGCCAAAAAAGCGCGCAGCTTATAGCGGATACGATCTCCTCTTTAGATCCCGATGTTCCTGTGATCTTGACAGGTGATTTCAACACGACACCGGACGGAGCCGTGTATCAAACCTTGGTCCAATCAGGGCTGATGGAAGATGCTTTTTTTCAAGCCCATCAAAAAATCCACGATGACCTGGGCACCTTCCATAATTACAAAGATCCAACAGGGGGCGGGGGCGCCAAACGGATTGACTGGATCTTGTCCCGCGGCAAGGTGAATGTCGTCCGAAGCGAGACGGTAACCTACCAGCAGGATGGCCAGTACCCGAGCGACCACTATCCGGTCACGGTGGATCTGGTCCTGCAGAAGGCGAGTAAATCGGTAGACGAAACGACGGTCAAGCAGCCGGCCAAGTCTGCGCTGCTCATCACAGAGGTCGTGCCTAATTCGACCAAAGGAAATTACAATTATGTGGAAGTGGTCAATAACAGTGATCGCGATATCGATCTCGACGGGTATAAACTTTATTATTACTACGATCCGCTGCTTCCGTTCGACAAGGCGAAATCGAACAAATGGACGATTCAAAAGGATACCTACAGCACCAGCAGTATTATAAAACCGGGAGAAGCCAAGGTCATCTGGATTAAGAAGCAGCCTTGCTGCTATAGCCTGGGTATCGATAGTTTTCGTGATCATTACGGATTGACGGCGGCCGATTTGAAGGAGGATCAGCTCTTAGCCGTATTCACGCCCGGAGATAACCAAGGACTTAATGGCACGGCAACGACGGGGCGTGCCTTGGGCATCATGTCGCCGGACGGCGCCCAGCAAGCCGGAGTGCAATACAACCTGGGCGTACTGGACGTTCAGTCGAATGAAGCAGTTACCTATACTGCGCCTGCTCCGTTCATCAGTATCATGCAAAAGCTTGGCAGCCATCAGCGTGCGACTCCGGGTATCCTTGCTGAAGGACAGCTGGCGGGGAAATAGCGTAGGGTATATAGGTGGGGTTTCCTGGGAGGGCTTGCGTTCGCCTCTTTTTGGGAAATCCCGCTTATTTTTGTTTAATCGCCGGTCCAGCCTAGTATTTTGTTGAAATTTGTGGAATCCGCTTCCGTTTGGAAGGGCTTTAATTTCCTGCAGCGAACTATATTAGGAGACATAGCCATAAAGTTCAATGATCATAGCTGACGGCGGGTGAACCCATGTTCAAAGGAAGGTTTTACCGGAATAGTCTTATCCTGATACTACTCATCTCCAGTATCCCGGGAATCATTGTCGGGGGGATTCTATATGGAATGACGGGAGGCTGGCTGGAACATGCGCTACTTCAGCTTCACACAAGCCAAATTCTGCAGAGGGCGTCCAACATTGACGACCAATTCACCTATCTGGAGACGTCGCTCGCCCATTGGGCATTTGATACCAAATTCAACAGCCAATTATATGAAACGAACTTTTATCAGGACTTTGAGATCGCCCGCGATCTTACGAAGACTTTGAATGTAATGCAGGGATCTACGCCATTGGCGAAGCAGGTGGAGCTATTTTTAAAGGGGACTCAGTACATCCGGTTTTACCCGGAATACGATGTCATCTCGAACGAAGATATGATTGCCTCATACAACCAATTTCTTTCCCAGGACAATCTTGTGTTTTGGACCACTTTATCCGACGATGCCAGTCATTTGGATAAGAAAGACCTGACGCTGGTCCATAAGATTCCCGGAGTGGACATGCATCCTTTTGGGGCGTTGTTCATCCGAATTAATGAGGAGAAGGCAACCAATCTCTTGAAAACGTTAACACCCTACAATGTTGGTGAAACGTTCATGATGCAAAACGGGGGGGATGTCCTGCTGGCGAGCTCCAAGGACCCTCAATCGGTTGTATTTGACGAAGCTTTGAAGGCGGAAGTGCTTCAACGAGGGGGCAAATCTGGCTCCTTCCTTTATGAGAGTCATAAAAACATGTATACCGTATCCTACGGAACGTTCCGCAGAGTCGGTACGGAGTGGATGTATGTCTCCGCTTCCCCGATCAGCGTCATTACGAAGCCCGTCGATTTTATCTCCAAGCTCATCTTGTCCGTCAGCTTTGCCGCTTTATTGCTGGCGGTGCTGTTGTCCTGGTTCGCTTCCCGCAAAATTTACTCTCCTGTAGATCGGCTGGTGACCCTATTAACCGGAAGCAGACCTTTGACAGGAAGCATTGGCGAGCAGCATGACGAGTTTAAGCTGATAGAAAAGGAGTGGCTGGATCTATGGAGGGAAAGCACGACGCTGCAAAACAAGCTCGAAGCACAGCTTCCCCATGTGAAGGAAGGGTTCCTGCTTCAGCTGGTGCAAGGCTTTCTCTCCGCATACTCCGAGGACGACCTGCGCGAGCGGATGCGCAATTACGGTTGGGTAGTGGATGAGTGCCAGTTTATCGTCATGCACATTCAGCTCACAGGCTTTGCCAACCTGGAAGGACGATTCGGCCAGGGAGATGAAAGCCTGGTTACGTTTGCGGCTGCCAATATCATCGAGGAACTGTCAACTAACCGTCTGGAGCAGGTGAATGGGATCAATTTTCACGATTTATCTATGGGGCTATTGATCATGCTGCCACCCCACATGTCTTATACAACTGAAGTGCATGAACTGAGCGATGAGATTATTCAGTCCATTAACCGTATTCTTAAGCTCAACGTATCGATCTGCATCGGCAAGCCTTCGACCGCTATCCGACAGATTCCGTCACACTATGAAGAGGCAAAGCAAGCCTTGAGCTACCGCAGCTTCAAGAACGAGAATCAGATCATAGATCTCAATTCCCTGGAGCCTGAGGAGGACATGGCCGAGCTGCATTATCCGTTCGTCCTGGAGAGGGAGATCGTTCAGATGATCAGGACCGGCCAGCAGCACGAAGCAATGGATTTGATCAAATCGTTCCTGGACGCATTGCTGGAGAGAGGAGCCAAGGAAATTGAAGCTCAGCAGGGGATGCTGCAGCTGCTTGGGAGTATATTGCATGCGATTCGGCATTTGGGAATGGACCCGAACCGGGTATTTCGTTCCGTCAACTTATATGATCAGCTGGGGCAAATCCGCGAGCCGCAGAAGATGCTCCACTGGTTTCAGCACAAGATCATGAATCCTTACATTCAGGAGCTGGAATCGCGCTCCGACGTGCATTGGAAGAAAGCGGTCGAGACCGCGATGGTGTATCTGCAAAATCATTATATGAAAGAAATCTCCCTGGACAGCTGCGCTGATCATGTCGGAGTAAACTCCGTTGCACTTAGCAAGTCGTTCAAGCAAATAACAGGAACGAACTTCATTGATTACTTGACGGAGCTTCGTATGGAGAAGGCAAAAGAATTACTTCGCGATACGGAGCAAAAAATTAATGATGTCGCCGTACAGGTCGGGTATCAGCACAGTTATTTTAATCGTATCTTTAAAAAGCATGTCGGTGTCACTCCGAGCCATTACCGTGAAATGAGCAGAAATATGCATAGCTAAACCTGGAGCAAGCCGGTGTCTGGAGATCAGGCGCCGGCTTGTTTTTTCTTTGTCAAAAAAGTCCAAGCCTAACGCTCAAACCGCATGAGACAGGCTTTTCAAGAAAGTGCTAAGCGGAGTGAAAAAGTGCAAATTCCACAAAAAGCGCTTCCAAAAAAGTGTGGTTGCCGGAAAAATGCCCCCCGATTAAGGTGAAATTAGCAAGCGGCTGCAACAAACTGAAGATGATGACGAGGAGTGAGAGGATGGTCAAAACATCACAAGCCGAGCAGCTCCCGGCAAGCGTTCCGTCGGCGAGGACGCGCAAGAGGGGCTCATTAATGAGTAGAATCATTCAGGATAAATATTTGCTGATGCTTTTATTACCCGGATTGGCCTACTTCATTATATTTAAGTACATTCCCATGTGGGGGGTATTGCTCGCATTCAAAAATTATCAGCCGTTCGTTGGATTTTTTAAGAGCGAATGGGTTGGAATGGATAACTTCAGGCAATTTTTTAACGACCCGATCTTTTTCCGCTTAATGAAGAATACGCTTTTGCTTGGTTTATATGACATGGTATTTTTCTTCCCCGCACCGATTATTCTAGCCCTGCTGCTTAATGAAGTCCGCAAATCCTTTTACAAACGGTTTATTCAGACCATTATTTATATACCGCACTTTATTTCTATGGTTATCGTCGCAAGTATCACATACCTCATGCTGACTACGGAAGGCGGGATTATTAACGAGCTTCTGTTCAAATTCGTGGGCGTGAAATATGAGTTTTTGACAAGTGAGGACTGGTTCCGGCCGCTCATTATTACGCAAAGCTTATGGAAGGAAATGGGATGGGGGACGATTATCTTCCTTGCCGCTCTCGCAGGAGTTGACCAAGAGCAATACGAGGCCGCTATAGTAGACGGCGCGAGCCGGTTCCGTCAGCTATGGCATATTACCCTCCCGGCAATCCGGGGAACCATTATCGTTCTGCTGATTCTTCGCATGGGAAATTTCCTGGACCGTGGCTTTGAGCAAGTGCTGTTGATGAGCAATGCGCTGAACCGCAATGTGGCGGAAGTCTTCGACACTTATGTTTATACGATCGGTATTACCCAAGGGGCTTTCAGCTACAGCACGGCGGTAGGGCTGTTCAAATCAGTGATCGGCATCATCCTGGTGCTAGGCTCCAACTACTTGGCCAAACGTGCCGGCCATTCCGGTATTTTCTAAAAGATTCCTCATCCTTAAAGCAAAGGAGGCAGCTGCCTTGAGACACAACACTTTAAGCGGAAAACTATTCGATGCCGCCAACTATATATTCCTTGCCGTCGTGGCTTTGTCGATGATTCTGCCGATCATGTATATCGTCGCCGGCTCGTTCGCAACTGAGATTGAACTGAGCAACCGGGCGTTCTTCATCATTCCGAAGACCGTGACGCTAAACGCTTATGAATATGTATTTAAGGACAACGCGCTGCCGCGAAGTCTGCTGGTATCCGTCTTTGTAACCGTCGCAGGCACCCTGGTGAATCTGTTCTTCACCTTTACTATGGCTTATGCCTTATCACGCCGGTATATGGTTGGGCGGAACGTGTTCATGAATATGGTCGTCTTTTCCATGCTGTTCAGCGGCGGCATTATTCCAACCTTCCTGGTAGTAAAAAGCATGGGTCTGCTGAATTCGTATTTGGCGGTCATGATTCCGACGGCGATCAGTGCATTTAATTTGATTGTTATCAAATCGTTCTTTCAGGAAATTCCTAATGAGCTGATCGAATCCGCCCGTATTGACGGTTGTACCGATCTTGGAGTTCTGTGGCGCATCGTTCTTCCGCTATCCAAGCCGGTTATCGCCACCTTCGCGCTTTTCTATGCTGTAGGCCACTGGAATGATTTCTTCAATGCTCTGCTGTATTTGAGCGATGCGAAGAAATGGCCGATGCAGGTGCTGCTGCGCCAAATTATATTGCTCGCTACCGGTTCCATGGATATGTCGACAATGGACCCGCAATACGTTAAACCGCCGGACCAATCCATCAAGATGGCTGTTATTGTGGTTGGAACCTTACCGATCTTGCTGGTCTATCCGTTTTTGCAGAAGCATTTTGCCAAAGGGGTTCTGTTAGGGGCTGTTAAAGGATAACGGGGCTGCTCCGCTATGTTGATAAACCCGAGTACTTTGCTTTCCGTTTGGAATAGCTGGGCGGAAATATCCGTAGCGCCGGCTGCCGGTGCAGGGATGGGAATCCTCGCAAACGCTGTTCCCGGGCACAGTATGGTGAAGGGATTATCATAGATGCTATCCAACTTTGTATACAAAAAAGGGAGGAACAAGGAAGATGAGATTCGTAAAACAGAAAAGAACGGCCATGGCCGCCATGAGCATCGCTTTGATTGCAAGCGTTTTCACTGGCTGCAGCTCAGATCCTAAACCAGAAGCCGGCAAGGGCGGCATACAAGCATCCACGGGCAAGGAAGCACCTTACAAATTTTCGATTATGATGAAAAGCTTTCAAAATGATGCCATAACCTCTGAGAGCAAAGTTTGGAAGAAGGTAGAGGAGTACACGAACACGAGTCTGGAGGTGTTGTTTACACCGGATGCAGCCTATAACGATAAGCTGAATATTACGCTGGCCTCGGGCACGATGCCTTCGGTTATTTTTACGGCAAGCGCCAAAACTCCATCCATTGTCAACGCGATCAAAGGGGGAGCTTTCTGGGAAATCGGCCCGTATTTGAAGGATTATCCGAACTTGAGACAAATGAATAGCACGATATTGAACAATACCTCCGTTAACGGCAAAACCTATGGCCTATATACAGCAAGACCGCTGGGACGCTTTGCCATCTCCTACCGCAAAGACTGGCTGCAAAATGTCGGATTGCCTGAGCCGAAGACGCCGGACGATTTTTACAATATGTTAAAAGCGTTCAAGGAGAAGGATCCGGACAAGAACGGCAAAGACGACACGTACGGCATGGTCGTGACCAAATATTCCGGTCCATGGGATATTATGCAGACTTGGTTCGGAGTTCCTAACAAATGGGGAGTTGATAAAGACGGGAAGCTGATTCCCGCCCATCTGACGAATGAATATATGGATGCGCTCCACTACTTCAAGAAGCTGTATGACGAGAAGCTGGTGAACCAGGATTTCGCCGTCTACGATTCTGCCAAGTGGAACGACCCGATCATTAACGGGCAAGCGGGTGTAGCGGTCGATGTAGTAGATCGTTCCTATCAGATCGATGAGAAAATGAAGGCGGGCAATGTCAAAGGGGAAATGGATATTATCGGGGCTATCAGCGGCAAGAATGGTCCTGTAACTCCAGCTACATCTGGATACGGCGGTATCTTCCTCATCTCCAAATCGGCGGTAAAGACCGAAGCGGAGGTGCGTAAAATCCTTAATTTCTTCGATAAAATCGACGATAAGGAATACCAGATTCTTCTGACGTACGGTATTGAAGGCACGCACTATAAGGTGGAGGACGGCAAGCTTGTCACGATTCTCTCTTCAGAGATGCCGCAAGCGCCGGATATTAACATCAAGAGCTTCAACCAAATGCTGATCGGGGTTCCGAACGTGCTGGATACGGCCTTCAAGGCTGGGACGCCTTTGAGAGCCAAAGCGAACGAGGTGAAAGCGGCTAATGAGAAGATTGCTCTGGCGAACCCCGGCGAGCCGTTGATCTCCGCTACGTATACCCAGAAGGGCGCTCAGCTGGATCAGCAAGTAGAGGACGCACGTATCAAATTTATCGTAGGGAAAATGGACGAAGCCGGCTTCAAAGCCGAGATGGAGCTGTGGAAGAAGAACGGCGGCAATGATTATATTAAAGAAATGAACGATGCCTACGCCGAAAGCAAAAAGAAATAATAGATGCACAAGGTCCGGTCTGACTCTCAGATCGGACTTTCTTCATCATAAAGGTACCGCTCTCTATTAAAATCTAATCTAACATGTAAGGCATGCTAGATCATATAATCATCGTAGTAATCGGTTTTTTTGGGCTTTTTCCTACGGATAAACAACGATACGAACAACAGGACGGCAAAAATGGCATAGTACAAGCCACACTCGAGCCAGCTCCTGGAATTGATGTAGAAGATGACGGCGAATGGAAGAGGAAACAGGAGAGAGATCCAGATCGGTTTTTTCAAAGGTGCACCTGCCAAACGTCATTTATCCCCAATCATACCATTAAAGGGCCTCAAATTGAAGGCTCCTTACCAAGCACAACGCGGACTCCATTTCATAGGCATCGACATGCAAAGTTTTCCTAAGCCCTGCTTATCTGCTATTATAAAATGGATTGCATTGTGAAAAGGAGCCATTATGAACAAAAAGATCTTATTCATTATCGGTTTTATTGTTGTTATCGGTATCGTATTGGTATTGGGTCAAATGCAATGGGGCACCTATCATTATCAGAATAAAGTCGCGGTACTGACCTATCACCATATTGATACGGAGGAATCGGAATATACCATATCCCCCGAACGATTCCGGGAGCATCTGCACGCTCTCACGGATCATCAATTCAATGTGATATCCACAGCGGAGTTCGTAGGATTCCTGAAGGAAGGGAAACCGATTCCGCCTAACGCGGTTGTCATTACTTTCGACGACGGGTATGAATCTTATTACAAATATGCCTATCCTGAGCTCAAAAAAGAGGGGATGACCGCAACCAATTTTCTTATCGTCAATTCTGTTGGCGACCGTACGGCGGAGAGTCCGTTTATGACTTGGGATGAAATAAAAGCAATGAACGCGGACGGCTTCGACTTTTTCTCCCATACCTTTGATTCCCATGGCTTTAATACGAATGAAAAGGGGAAGCAGGTTTCACCTTTAACCAACCGTATCTGGCTGGAGTCTGAGAGCCGGATGGAGACCGAAGAAGAGTATCGGAGCAGAGTGGTTAAGGATCTAAGCCAGGCGGAAAAGGTGCTTCATGACCAGCTGGGCAACACCCTATCCATCCTTTGTCTGCCGCACGGACGATATAATCAATCCCTCATCGATTTAAGCAAGCAAGCGGGGATTCAGTACATCTATACCGGTGATTACGGCCTCAATTCCAAGGGCGACTTCCTGATTAAGAGAGTTACCGCAGGCGTACCTACGTTAACGGGAGATGGTCTGGTTGCAAAAATTAATAAAGAAACGACGCTGTTAGGTAAGTTAGAGGACTTTATAAAAAATATCGTTCTGCAAGTAAGGTATCGCTATTTCTAATAATTTTCAGTAAATTTCTGGTAAAAATGGTGAGACGAAGTCCAGACTGCAACTGGGCTTTTTCCATTATCAGGATATTTCTCGCCTCGCAACAAAATAGTGCAAAGTAATAAAGAAAGTACTAGCATGAAATGAAGCGTTTCAAAAAAGTCCCGTTGTTCGAAAGGCGCGGATCAGATAGTCTTTTTTTCATGCAGCAGACTTTATGATAATGAGGTGGACGAGATGAATGTTAAAGGACAGGGAAAAGGTACCGTATGGCCGGCAGAGTGGAGAACAACGAAGGATTTGATTACAGGCATTCCGTTGAAGCAGTTAACGAATCATATGGCGCACAGCTTCCATCTGTATTTCACTAACGACGGCTGGTATGACAATGGCCGGAAATTGTTGTTCGCTTCCGATAGATACAATGCCACGAACTTATATAGCATGGATTTGCAAACCGGTGAAATTACACAGCTGACGGATCACCCGGAGGGGGCGTCGGTTCATCTTCAGCAAACGTATATCAATCCAAAGGGGCATGAAGCTTACTTTGAAAAAGGGAATCAAATCATCGCTATCCACCTGCAAACGCTTGAAGAGAGAGTCATCTATGAAGCGCCGGAGAAGTTCAACCTGGGGAATTTGAGCTGTACCTCGGATGGGGAGTGGTTATGTACCTGCATCAAGGAGGACTTGTCCGATCGCATTCAGGCATCCCTTGGAGCGGGCTATATCGGATTTGAGGAGACTGCAAGAGCCAAGCCTCTCTGCAAGATTGTGAAGATTCCTGTAGCGGGCGGTGAGGCTAAGGTCATTCACGAGGATAAAGTATGGATAGGACATGTCAATACGTCCCCGACACAGCCGCATTTGCTGAGCTTTTGCCACGAGGGTCCCTGGGATCTCGTCGATCACCGTATCTGGTGCTTGAACATGGACACTCAGGAGGTGTGGAAAATACGACCATCCCAAGACAACGTCTTCGTAGGTCACGAGTATTGGCATGCCGACGGTATTACAATCGGGTATCACGGGTATACGGAGTCCCTATCCAACAAGGACGGTAAGTTTATCGGCTCTATCCGATATGATAATACGAACCGCCAAGAGAGTGCGTTCCCGTTCCAGAATATGCACATCCATTCGAACGATTCCAGCCTTATTGTGGGAGACGGGCAGCAAACAAGCGCTTATCATGGAGAGCAGTTCCAGGATACGATTTGTTTGTGGAGAAACAACGCCGGGGTGCTGGAAGGACCGAGAATCCTGTGCCGGCACCGGGGAAGCTTCCAGGCACAAAAGCTTCACGTTCACCCAAGATTCAGTCCGGATGGAACCAAGGTCTTGTTTACAAGCGATATGACCGGCTATGGCAATCTGTACCTGGTTGACGTGCCTGAATTCGACTCGCTTCCAAAGCAGCCATAATGAAGGATAGAAGAGACAGGTCGCCGATAAGGCGGCCTGTTTCTTCTCAACTTCTCCAAATACCTCTGCAGCTGCAGGGAATTGCTTATAAGGTCTATTAGCCTATTGATCTTGGCGGGCAAGTGGCGTTAAACTAAACAATCGGTAGGTAAAATAGAAAAGAATTCCGTCGGCATTCGATGTAGATGGGAGAGGAGAACCTCATGAGCTTATCAAAAATATGGATTCCTGTTGCTGCCCTCAGCATGATGTTTCTTATGCCTGCGGCTGCTGTAGAGCCGACGGCGGCCGAGCACCAGCAGATGGCTGAACCGCGCAGCATGTCGTTTCAAATTCCAATGAACAACTACTGCAGTCTCGAGAACCCGCAGGATTTCTCATTCCAGCTGTCTAACGCCTCCGACTCGGCAGCGAACATTACGGTCCGCTTCTTCCAACAAGACGGAACTGAGTTTAAGGAGGAAGGAACCGCTTATCGTGAGATGAAATCGGATATCGTCCCCGGCAAGCCGACGAGCCTTCAAGCTCATGCAACAGGGGTATATCACATCAATTTTGGCAACCACAAGCAATGTAATGAGCGAGTTTACTTGGGTGAAATCAAGGTTAACTCTGGACAAGCCTCCTTGCTCGCAACCGGCTGGGTTAATACGGCAGGAACGTACGAGAAGATCGTTGTGAACGATAACCGCAAATTTGATCTGTCTGCACCTGTGAGTACGGCAGGAACTTCTTCTCCATAAAGGTTCCCTGTGTCTATAGAAAAGGTAGAGCCGCTTGGCATGCATTTTTTTGTATGCCGGGGGGCTTTTTTTATTTGTGACCAGGGATATGATTTCGCAAAAAGTTAGTATTGTACAACAATTTGTTAATATCAAACATCCAGTTTGCGTATTCATTTGTAATATGATAAACGTATTCCGAGTCTTACTCAGAAGAGCTGGGCTATTCCAAATCATCCATTTGAAAAGAGGGGAACAATAAATGAAGAGAAAGCTGCCGTTCCAAATGGTTTCATTATCGCTAGGTCTCGTACTAATCGTTAGCGGGTGCAGCTCGTCTAATGCGCCTGCTGCCCCAACGGGAAGCAATGAATCTGAAGCTAAAGTAAGCAATGAACCGATTACCCTCACATTTTTTACGGCGCAAAATTCTGTATACGCAAATGAAAGCGGTTTCGACAATGAGATTGGCCAATACATAAGAAAGAAATTCCCCAATATAACGATCAAGCATATCCATAAAGCGGCCGGGCAGGATTACGGTGATCTTATTGCAGCGGGAACCATCCCTGATATTGTATTGGAATCAAGCGGTAACATCATTTCCAAAATCAAAGAGTTTGATTTGGCCAATGATATGGCGGATCTTATAAAAAAGCATAATTTCGATCTTTCCAGAATGGACGAGGCGGCGATTGCCCAAGTGAAGAACGCCAACCCTGACGGGCAGCTGTGGGGTCTTCCTTTTACGCTCAGCAACATTATTATGTTCTATAACAAGGATTTATTCGACAAGTTCGGAGTTCCGTATCCTAAGGATGGAATGACCTGGGATGAAGTTTACGACGTCGCCAAGAAGATGACCCGATCGGTGGATGGCGTACAATACAAAGGGCTGTCCATGCATCCGGGCGTCATGACGAGCTATAACCAATTGTCGTTAACCCCGCTGGATTTAAAGGAAAATAAAGCGGCGATCAATACTGAAAAGTGGAAGACCTTGATCGAGAATTACAAGCGGTTCTATGATATTCCAGGGAATGAATTCACTAACATTGACGACTTTCCGAAGGGTCAAATGGCCATAGGAATCCATGTAGCTGAGAAAGTCACGAGCTGGTACACAGCGAACAAAGACCTGAACTTCGATTTGGCTTCGCCACCCTCCTTCAAGGATCTGCCCAACACTGGCATGCTGCCTAACACGTATTCTTTATTTATTACCAAAAATTCCAAGTATAAAGATCAAGCCTTCCAGGTTATCTCGTACCTGCTCTCCGATGAGGTTCAATCCGAATTATCCAAGCAGGGTATCGTAACCCCATTGAAAAGCAAAGCCGTGCATGACGTATATGGTCAAAGCCTTCCTCAATTAAAAGGCAAAAATACAGGAGCGGTATATTACAGCAAGAACGCGCAGCCTGCGCCTCCAAGAGCCCCAGGACTCGTCTATTACAGCGTCAATACCAGTAAAATTTTTGATAATATCTATAAAAACAATATGGATGTAAACAGCGCCATTCGTGCGGTAGAAGAAGAAGCCAACGCCGCTATACAGCAGCTGGTGCTTCAAAAGGGCGGAAAATAACCAATAAGGCTTGCCAACTAATGGGCACTAGTGAGTTTTAAGCAATTGTGCAACAGATATCTAGTACACAATCTTCTCTAATACATATCGTAAGAGTACGATGTCATAATTAGTGGAGGGATTGTGGGTGAGAATCCTCATGGTAGCGCCCGAGCAAATTCCGGTACCGGGGAACGGGTCCGTCGAAATATGCATGTTGTCCATAGCTAAGCAGCTTGCAAAGCAACACCAGGTCACCATTGTCAGCCGCCAAAGTTCGGGGCTTCCAAAAATAAGCCATCATGGGAAATTGACTATCGTCAGAGTTCCTTCCGGGAGAGGGAAAAGATATATTTCATCCGTATTGCAGTATATTCGGGGTAAACATTACGATGTCATTCAGGTGGACAATCGTCCTCATTACATGGCGCAAGTCAAACGGGTATTTCCGCATACTCCGGTTGCGTTGTTCCTTCATTCACTGACGTTCGTTCCGAAAACCAGCAGTGTAGCCGCGAGTATGTCCTATGCCAATCTGATCATCGCCAACAGTGATTCCTTGAAAACCAACCTGTCCCGAATGTTCCCATCCCAAGCGCACAAAATCCGAGTGGTCCATTTAGGCGTGGATGTAGACCGGTTCAGGCCCTCGAGCCACTCTAGCCGCTCTAGCCGGCAGGGGACCTTTCATGTATTATTTGCCGGCAGGGTCATCCCCCGCAAAGGAGTGCCGGTATTGATCAAAGCAATAAGTATTGCGCGAAGGCAGCAGTCGAATATTCACCTAACGGTTGTCGGGGGAGGAAAGCCTCATTATATAGGCTGGTTGAGATCACTTGCCCGCAAATATGGCGTACCAACCCGCTTTACAGGCAGGGTATCGCATCAAAAAATTCATGAATGGTACAGGAAGGCAGACTGCTTCGCTTGCCCGTCACAAAGGCATGAAGCATTCGGACTGGTTAATGTGGAGGCTATGGCTTCAGGACTGCCGGTTATTGCGTCCAAAATTGGCGGGATCGGGGAAATTGTGAACCATCGCAGCAACGGCTACCTTGTTCGGAAGTATACTCGTCCTGAGGACCACGCCAAATATATATTGAGGGTCGCTCAAAATAGGGAGCTGACCGATCAATTGTCCAGGCAGGCCCGATCCGACGCAGTGAACCGGTTCAGCTGGAAGCAAACAGCCTCCAGATTAATAGCCATCTACAGTGCAGCCCGATAATGGTCCGATTATCGGGTTTTTTGCGTTTTCATGGATCAACGAAAAAGTGGCCTAACCTGGAATTACTCTACGGGCAAAAAGGTAATGCTGATACCAGTATTCTCCTTCTTTTTGATCCTTATGGATATTGCTGATGATAACTCCGATTCCTTGCTCATAAGTATGGAGGATTTGCCCTTCTCCCATATAAATACCGACATGCCTAACTTTATTTAATCCCGTTTCATTGGGGAAATCTTCATCGGAAAAAAACATGAGATCTCCTTTTCGCAAATTCATAAATGGGATCTCTTCCCCTTGAACCGCCTGTTCTCTTGCATTATAGCCCAGTTTGATTCCTTGTTTACTGTAAAGATACTGAACGTAAGAAGAACAGTCAAAAGCTTTATCTTTAAATCTTTCCGCTCCGTAGACATAAGGAGTCCCCATATAACGAATTCCCTCTGTAATAATGGAATCTGCTGTTTTTTGCCACTGGGGTACGTCTGCTGCCTCTTGGATTTTATACGGTCTTGTGTCATTTACCGCATTAGGCTTAGCTCCATCCTTATCATTCACCCCTTTTTTAGCAGTACATCCGGTTATTGTTCCTAAAAATAGGGTCGGGATTAAAAAGATTTTGATTACATTGCCAAACGAATTTTTCATATTCCACCTCCTGTCCACTATTGTCTTATTTCAAGTGAACCTCTATTCTTTGTAAAAGATGGTTATGGATTCGAAAGCAGAAATCTTGCTCTGTAATAAAATTGTAGTAAGTGAGACATAATTGGAAGAGAAAATCTATTGGTACATATTATAAAAAAAAGGACGCATAGCCGATGAGCTATACGTCCATATCTTACTTATTGTGCGAGCATTGCGGCCATGTCTTCTTGAGCATTCCCTATCAATTTAAGCCCGAATGTCTCTGTAAGCACGTTCATGACCCCTGGAGTAATGAATTCCGGAGGCTTAGGTCCGATGCGAATATCCTTGATTCCGAGACTAAACAAGCCGAGCAGGATGGCGACTGCTTTTTGCTCAAACCAGGAAAGCACGATGCTCACCGGCAAGTCGTTAACGCTGCAGCCAAACGCGTCAGCTAAGGCCATGGCGATCTTGACGGTAGAGCCGGAATTGTTGCACTGCCCAAGATCGATATAACGAGGGATGCCTGTGTCCGCCACCGTTCCGTAATCCACATCGTTGAAGCGGAACTTGCCGCAGGAGGTGGTGAGGATGACCGTATCGTTAGGCAGGGAGGTTGCAAGCTCGCGATAATATTCGCCGCCGGTTCCTGGCGCGTCACAGCCTGCGATGACAAAGAAGCGTTTGATTTTTCCTTGCTTCACTGCTTGAATGATCTCAGGAGCAAGTCCAATCACCGTCTCATGATGATAGCCCGTCGTTAGAATCTGCTCGGAGTCAATGTCTACAGCGGGTAAAGACAAAGCCTTCTCGATCAATGGTGTGAAGTCATTCTCTGCGATTTTGGTAACCCCTTCGAGACCTGCAATATCGTAAGAGAAGAAGCGGTCGGCGTAGGTGCCTTTAATTGGCATAACACAGTTAGTTGTAGCCAGAATGGCCCCCGGGAATTTTTCAAACAGACGCCTTTGATCATACCAGGCTTTTCCGATATTTCCTTTGAGGTGAGCATACTTCTTTAGCTGGGGATATCCGTGGGCAGGAAGCATTTCGGAGTGAGTATAGATATGGACACCTTTGCCCTCCGTCTGTTTAAGCAATTCCTCCAAAGCGTAAAGGTTGTGACCGGTGACAACAATGGCATGACCTTCGATTTTATTCTGAGAAACCGTGACGGGCTGAGGTATTCCAAAATGTGTCGTATGCGCGCGGTCAAGCACATCCATAATTCTTACCGCGGCGGAGCCTACTTTTATAGCCATATCAATATGCTCTTGAAGATTGAAATTGGAATTTGTAAGTGTCATATATAAAGCTTCATGTGTGATTCGATCTACTTCAGGATCATGATACCCCAGTTGTCTTGCATGCGTAGCATAAGCAGCGATACCTTTTAATGCGAAGATGATGGTATCCTGCAGACTTGCAATGTTCTCATCTTTTCCGCAGACGCCGATAACCTTACATCCGCCGGGTGTAGTTTGCTCGCATTGATAACAAAACATGTTGGACCCCTCCGTCACAATTCATATTCAATAACAATGAATAAGCTATCAGATCAGCCGCGGATCTTAAATGATAATTATCACAATTTGCGATACCGCACTAATGCCGAACGATCTTTTCATCCGGAAGATCCTCTGTTCGGGTTTTTATCGGAAATATCATAAGGAGAAGGGATTGTGAAATGTGCCGGTATTGTCCGGTTGTCCCAAACGATTTTACAACTTCATTACAACTTGATCTAACTTCCAATACATCCAAGTGATACTCTAACAATGTCCGTATGCATGTCAATATGATCGGTTTTATCTAAAGGGACATACTGTATTCCTTCCGATGCTGGGTAACCGCCAAAAATTGACACTATGACCTCCTTCGACAATAAGTCCCTATTCTGTTAAGGTAATTCATAAGGAAGTAAAATCTTTAGAAGCAGTCCCTATGAAAAACTGGGGTGCTTCTTTTTTCGCTGGATTATGCGGATATCCCGTGTAACCGCCAACAATTAAACGTCTTATTATCGTACATACTCGGAACAGAGTATAAAATATTAAGTCAGGAGCTCTATAAAAGATGGGAAAGAGAATATTGATCGTCGAAGATGATCTTCACATATCCAATATCATTAAAATGAATCTAAACCTCGTAAACTATGCAACGACTGAGGTACATGACGGAATAGCGGCGTTGGAAGCGATAGAGCGAGAAAAGTTTGATCTTATCCTGCTGGACATCATGATTCCGAAGCTGGACGGCTTTGCGCTGATGGAAAAAATACAGCCCTACCGCATACCGGTTATTTTCCTAACTGCGAAAAACTCCGTGTACGATAAGGTGACCGGACTTAAATTGGGGGCGGATGATTACATGGTTAAGCCCTTTGAAGCAATCGAGCTCTTGGCGCGGATAGAAACGGTGTTACGTAGATACGGCAAAGAACAGACTGTGATGGAGTTCCATAACGGTCAAGTCACCCTAGACAAACGTGAGGTGACCATCTTTGGCGAGCCGGTTGAACTGACACCAAAAGAATACGATTTGCTGGTTGTATTACTGAAAAACAAGAATATCGCGCTATCACGGGAGCAGATTATCGATAAAGTATGGGGCATTGACTATTACGGGGAAACAAGAACGGTCGATATGCATATCAAATCGCTGCGCAAAAAGCTTCAGCTTCAGGACCATATAAAAACGATCTATAAAATCGGTTACCGGCTGGAGGATTGATTGATGAAGTTTTGGCAAAAGATTTATTTGTTTTCAATTCTGTCCTTTGTTCTTATTTTTAATGCGGCTTCCATTATAGTCATTGAGCAAAATCATAACAAGATGCTGCAGCAGGAAATCAATGGCACACTGAGCGAGAATATGAACATTCATTCTAGCGTCGATGCGATCGTTCCGATTTTCCGTATTTATGATTCCATTAATTACGAGAAAGCCGTGTTAACGAAAATTGCCAAAGAATTTGTTGAGAAGAACGGTGACCAACGTAAATATTTACAAATCTTGAACGATAGCAATATCGAGATTTTTAACAATACCGACTTCAAAATGCCGGTGCATCGTGAGGAATTGGACAAGCTGGCCGCTGATGAAATCAAATATGTTATAAGGGATATAGACAGGCGTACGCTATTATTTACAGTAAATATAACGGATATTAATCGTAAAAGCTACGTGTTCACCTATATGAAAGACATTACTCCTTTGTACCAGGAGCGCGCGGACCAGTACCGCTTTTTCGTTAAAGTGGATATCGCCACATGCTTTATGTATATGCTTGTTATGTTTTTCGTAAGTAGAGGGTTGACTAAGCCAATCAATTACCTCAACCGCACGGCTCAAGTCATTGCAAAGGGCGGTTTTTCGGAACGCGTTCATTTGAAATCGAAGGATGAAATAGGCATTCTCGCAAGTAACTTCAATGCAATGGCCGTGGTTGTCGAGGAGAAAATCAGAAACCTGGAGCGGCACAATCAAGAGAAACAAAGATTCATCGACAATTTTACCCATGAATTAAAAACTCCGCTAACGTCGATTATCGGATATGCGAATTTCCTGAGGACAACCAAATACAACGAAGAGCAGTTTCTAGACGGGGTGGATGTTATTTACTCCGAGGGGAAGCGACTGGAGTCGCTTTCATTGAAGCTGATGGACTTGATTTTGCTTCAGGAGGACCATTTTCTGATGGAGGAGTATGAACTTGGGGCTATCATCACAGAGATCAAACCCGCGCTAGAGATGAAAGCCAAGGAGAAACAAGTTGCGATAGTCACTGATTGTGAAGAAGGTAGATTACTGCTGGACAAGGATTTAATAAAAATCATGATCTTCAATTTAGTAAATAATGCCCTTAAGGCATCAGACGCAGGGCAAAGCATTACGATCCGTACTCACTGGCACGGTAGCCGATACGTTCTTGAAGTAATCGACCAGGGCGTCGGTATTGCCAAAGAGCATCAAGACAAAATTTTCGAACCGTTCTACGTGGTAGATAAAGCTAGAACGAGAGCCAACAATGGAGCCGGCTTAGGCCTTTCGATATGTCAGGGCGTGGCGAGCATACACCATGCCGTCATTGAAGTGAGTAGTGAGGTGAATCAGGGCACGACGATCGGAGTCATCTTCGATCAGAAGGTTCGAAAGGCAGGGTGAAGCGATGAAAAAGCTCAGCGTCCTTATAGTATTTGCGGCGTTCATGATCTTGACGACGGGGTGTGGGACATTCTATACAACCATCGATAAAGATACCGTCATGGTTAAAAAAATAAACAATGAGGACAAAAGGAGTGAAGTGCAGTACGAAGCTGCACTCTCTCAAGATACTGCGAAGACGTTAAGTGTCAAAGCGGTCAACAAATATTTTAACGAGAATTTCACGGTAGACAAATTCAAGTTTGAGTTGATGGTGGTAGATCAGAATAAGTTGAAAGACACAGTTGAAAACAGTGTTAATTCACAGCTGAATCAGAAAGATAAAGAGGATTTCGAAACGGAGCTCAACAAAGTTCCTGATGGCTTATTTTATTTAACACTAACCGGTTCTTACAGTCGCGATGGAGTATATGATGTCGTCTTGAATGCAAGAACCGGCGATGTACTTAAAATCTTTAAATACCCTAATGCTGACGGTAGTAAGGGTATAGATGGAAGTGTGTCTAATGAACAAATAATAAAAACTGCCGATCGGTTTATTCAAGCAGAGGGAAGTTATGCCATTTCTGATCTAACTATGGATCTTCGAACGATTCGCTCATATTGGGCGGAAGTGTATTATAGGAGCAACAATGGTAAATCATTGAAATATCATGTCATTGTCCAATTAAAAGATATGAAAGTGTTAGGATTCAACAAGGATCTAATGGCGATGCTCAATTATTATACAGGGATAACATACTATCAATACTACAGATACTACCAATATTAACCGGACAGGGACTAGTTGCTTAAGCAACTAGTTTTTTTGCGCTGTTCTGACTAAATCATTAAAAGTTTATTTCTATCATGCTAATTGAATGAGTACACAAAAATCTTCGGGAGTGGAACCCTGATTCACAGAGTATTGAGGGCTATTTTCAGAGGACAGATTAGGAGGAGTAACATGGTTGGGATTGGAAAAGAAAATCAAAATAAACGAGCTAAAAAAAGAAAGCATTGGGGCCATCAATACACTGGATAGTTTGGATAAACCGAAAGACACGATACCGACGGACAGAATAAGGAAGATCATTCAATGAAACCCGTCAAATGGGAAGACACTGAACGAGTCAACACGGCGCTTGCACTAGGCACCTTGCGATGATAACAATTGGCGATTTGCTTGTGCCTTGACATTCAATATTACGTCTATACCGATTTAGAAGGATTTAAATCGCTTATTGATGCGTTAGACGGGATCGATTTCTTTGTTGGTTCAGAACGAGGGGGTAATGTGGACGAGATTTCGAAGGCGCATACTCACTAGTTATAATTTGTCTTGATTATGAAGTACCGGCTGGGTTCAAAAATTTACAACTTCATTACAAGTCCATCTCACTTATCATATTTTCGCGTATTATACTAGTTCACATCCTTCGATATTTGACAATAAATCTGAAGAATGCCACTTCCACCGGCCATCGTTAAAAACTACTTTATAAAAGGGAGGGTAAGTGAGATGTCATTAACGATGGGTAGATTGACTAATATTCATCCAAACAATTCTCTTAATGTAATAAAATACAAACCGCGCTATATGCCGGGACTAGATGGACTCAGGGCTTTAGCCGTTCTCGCTGTCATTGCTTATCATTTTAAATGGGGCGTGGCAACGGGAGGATTATTGGGAGTGGGCGTCTTCTTTGTACTCTCTGGCTACCTCATAACAGATTTGCTGATGGAAGAGCGTAAGAGGAAGGGTCGAATCAACATGAGACAGTTCTGGTTGAGGCGCATGTACAGACTGTTGCCGGCCATGCTGTTAATGCTGTGCATTCTAACCGTCTATCTTACGATTGTTGATCCCGGAAGGCTATCTTCGATTCGCGGGGATATTTGGTCATCGTTAACATATACGACTAATTGGTATTTAATTTATCATAATGTATCCTACTTCGAAAGCTTTGGCCCCCCTTCACCTATCGGACATCTTTGGTCGCTCGCCGTGGAGGAACAATTTTACTTGATATGGCCGTTGCTTCTCATGATATTGATTTCTACCTTAGCCCCAACGCGTGGCAAGCTTTTTTTGCTAATACTTGCGGGAGCAGCAGTCTCTTTCGCATCGATGGTGCTTTTGTATGAGCCAGGCACAGACCCGAGCCGAGTTTATTACGGAACGGATACGAGAGCTTTTGGGCTGTTGATTGGAGCTGCATTTGCAATTATATGTCCAAGCCACAAATTTGCTGAGCCATATTCACGAAAGCGGGCCGCTAGGGTTAACTTTTGGGGAGTTATCGGTCTCTGTATCGTGATGTATATGTTGACAATGACAGGGAAATACGATGAATCATTATACCGTGGCGGCATGGTCATTCTCTCTGTAGCATCTGCATTGGTCATTGCGGCTGCGGCGATTCCGTTCAGTACAATAGGCAAACTGCTTGCCTGGAAGCCCCTTCGCTGGATCGGAAAGCGATCTTATGGCATTTATTTGTTACATTATCCGGTAATTGTTTTAACCGGTCCAACAGATCCAAACGCAAATCCGAATCTGATTCTCCAGCTAGCCCAGCTGACGACAATTGTTATACTAGCCGATTTGTCTTATAGATTTGTGGAGGAGCCCATTCGGAACGGCATGACAAACCCTTTAAGGAAAGAGGTTAGATATATGGAAAATTCAAAACAGGTCAAACGTATATTTTTGCTGTTTTCCTTCGTTATGACAATCTTCATTTGCGTAGCTTGTGCACGAGCAGAAAGTGGAAATTATGGACCTTCTGAACTGAAAAAATCCGAAATAAGCGAGACTTCCACCGAGAATACCAAACAATCTGAATTGGCACCATTGAATAATTCAAAATCGATGTCGAGCAGTAACCTATCGCAAGAGCCAAAGTCAACACCCAAGGATGAGAAGTCCTCTAAGTCAACTGTAGAAATTACAGCGATAGGTGACTCCGTGTTGGTCGGAGTAGCGCCTTACCTGAAAGAATTAATACCCAACATCAATATAGATGGTAAGGTAGGTCGGCAAATGTCTGAAGCGAAGGATGTCGTTGCACAACTCAATTCGAAAAAGAATCTAGGGAGTATCGTCATCGTTGGGCTTGGCACGAATGGCCTATTTTCTTCTGAAAAACTCGAAGAACTACTCAATACCATTGGCAAGAATAGGCAAATCTATCTCATTAACATCCGTGTGCCACGAGACTGGCAAGACTCAGTAAACAAAACATTGGCTGATGCTGTCAAGGGGCGTTCCAGCGTCACATTGATCGATTGGCACTCGTTTAGTGCCGACAAACCAGAATGGTTCACAAAGGACGGTGTTCACCTGCAACCGGAAGGAGCTAAGAAGTACGCTTCACTTATTGCTAAGTCAATACAGTCTAGATAGCATTAAATTATTTTGCGAAATCTATATAGTGGTGGAATATTTTGAGGAGGAATGCTAATTGTCAGCCAATATCAAGTTTTCGGACGAATCCGGCAGTGAAAATAATACAGGAGTAACCATCAATGATGTAGCGGATTCCAAAAACAACGGATTGAAAAACAAGGCGGTTTTAGGCGAACCACGGGGGTCGGGGCGTCTCGTGGCGCTTGATGCAGCGCGGGGGTTAGCGGTCTTAGGGATGTATTTGCAGCACTTCGCATCGAATAAAACGATTTCTGCGATCGTTTCCGGGAACACGACGCTGCTGTTCGTGCTCTGTGGCGGGATTTCTTACTCGATTATGGCGCAACGCATGAAGGATCGAAAAACGGAGACGACCACGTTCCGGGCACGGATGCTCGCTCGTGCGGTGTTCATTGATGTGATTGGATATCTGCTCATCCTGCTGAATACCTCGTACGGGGTAATCTTACCCGCCTACGCGGTAATGTTCGTGTTGGCATTGGTGCTGATTCGTCATTCGACGCGCGTGCTCGTTACGACAGCAGCCGTTTTGACCGTGGTTGCCCCACCACTGATGATTCTTGGCATGAGCGTTCTATCAGGAGCGTACCTCCTTGATGATATCGCGGGCGGTCCGATGTCCGCGCTCGCACTCGCTCCTGCTTTCGTCGCCGGTATGGCAATCGGGCGCCTTGATCTCACCAAGATACGCATCGCACTCTCGCTCACGGTAGGTGGTGGTATCATGCTCGTTGTTGGCAAGATGCTGGGCGTTTTCGTTATTCCCGGGCTGAGCCGTTCCTTCGACGGTTGGCTCATTGGCCTTAAAGGCACTGTCAGTACCATGCCGACCCTGCCGGATCTGAATGCAATCTGGCCTCTCAACAGCGAACCTCCGCTGTGGAACATGCTTCTCTGGACATCTCCGCACAGTGCGTCGACGTTTCAGACGGTGATTGGGCTGGGTATCGCATCACTCGTGCTGGGACTGGTATGTCTCGTGCCGAAAAATACCTCTCTAGTGTTAATGCCTTTCGCGGCTGTCGGACGCGTGGCATTGACGATGTATGCGGCTCAATTCGTTGTGATATGGTCTCTCAAACTGGCGGGGATAAAATATGGTGTTGGAGGGATTCCATTCGGTGACCTTCTCGTCGCGGCCTCAACGCTGTTGACAGGGTGGTTGATCTCGCGGCTTCCTCACGGTCCTCTCGAGTCAATGATGAGACACTTTGATCGCGCGTTCAGCGATTCCCGAACTGCACCGTACACGAAAGGACGTTCATCCTCGATGACGGACACGGGTCTTATGCACTAGTGCAATGGTCGTCGGGTCACCCTCTCAAACCACACTAAAAAGTTACCGATTATTGTCCTTTCTTCGATACATGAATGAAAGGGCAGTTTAATGCAATCCCCCAAAAAAATAGGTCGTGTGATGGTTTGCTATGTGTTGACAAGGGACAAATCAACATAATAAAATATTTTTACATAAAATTATATTTTTACGATGGAGGTTCGAAGCAATGGAAATAGGTAAGGGAATAGAAATGCTTCACCTAGATTATCATGGGAATGTAATTCATCCCATTTTAGTAAGGGATCAAGATATGGCCGTTTTAATAGATACAGGATTTCCGGGACAATTTGAAGAGCTGCGCTTCGCTATGGAAAAGGCCGGAGTGCCGCTCGACAAGCTAACAGCAGTGATATTGACGCATCAGGATGTGGATCATATAGGCAGTCTTCCTGAGATTTTGAAGGAGTGCGGCAATGCTGTTAAAGTATACGCGCATGAGCTCGATAAGCCGTATATTCAGGGGGAGATACCTCTTATCAAAGACGGACTCCTTGAGAATCCTCCGAAGGGCAAAGTAGATGAAACCTTGGTAGACGGTCAGGAACTGCCGTTTTGCGGCGGGATCCGCGTCATCCATACCCCAGGACATACTCCGGGCCATATCAGCCTTTATTTAAGACAAAGCAAGACTCTCATTGCCGGAGATTCCATGTACAGTGTAGACGGAAGGCTCGGGGGAATTCATATTCCAACCACACTGGATATAATAGCAGCTCGATTTTCTTTGAAAAAATATGCAGACCTTGACATCACAAACGTGGTTTGTTATCACGGGGGATTAAGTAATGTCAATGTAAACGATCAGATAGATGGACTTATCCAAGGACTATAAAGGTACGTAAGCGATGGGAAGGTGCAGGCTGCAGCTTGATTCGTGCTGAAATAGAGTGCAAGTGATCTGATAACTCCGTGCATTACAACCTGCTATGAAATGATGTACATTGAAAGAAGGAATATTATATCGTTTCATATTAGGAGGGGCTTATGAACCATAGGGGCAAAGCGTTCGCTGTATTTTGTATGGCCAGCACGGTTCTCATTTCAGGCTGTTCCAGGGGGAATCAAGCGGAGGAAACCGCACGGAGCAGTCCTGCAGCCGTTAGCGCTAATACCGAACCTGTCACCATCACGATGAGCCTGGACACCAATATTGATGAAGATCTGATCACACAAATTCAAGAGCAATTGAAGATGAAGCATCCGAACATTACGCTGCAGCTGATCAAGCCCGGCAATGGAACCAGTCTTGCAGAATTGATCATGGCAGGTCAAACGCCGGATATCGTTCTTACTTATAACGGCAAGCTTGCTTCCTATCAGGACCTCGAAATTCTTTACGACATGACACCTTTATTGAAGCAGTATGATGTCGATTTAAGCAGGTTCGAGCCTGCTATTCTGGAGGATTCCAAAATCGCCTCGACCAAGGATGAGCTCTACGGCCTTCCGTTGAGCTTAAATTACCATGCGTTGTATTATAACAAGGATATCTTTGATAAATACGGCGTCCCGTATCCTACGGATGGCATGACATGGGATCAGGTGCTTCAGCTTGCCAAGAAATTGACCCGCATGGACAACGGCACACAAATACGGGGGTTCGATCCCGGTAACAGTGTAATCTGGGTTTCCCAGCCCTTAGGCATCGCGGCGATCGATCCAAAAACGGAGAAGGCCTCCATCAATAATGATCAATGGAAAAAAGTATTTGAACTTGTGAAAGCGTTTTATTCGATACCGGGGAATGAGCCTAATGGCGCAGCTAAGGATGCATTTCTTAAAGAGAAAAATTTGGCCATGTATACGGATTTAAGCATCATCAACGATTTGGAGCTTGCATCCAAAAATGCGTTGAACTGGGATATGGTGCAATACCCCAGCTATCCCGAGAAGCCGAACGTATACGGGAATGCCAGCGTCAATATGCTGATGATTACGAAAACAAGCAAGCATAAGGATCAGGCGCTTCAGGTCATTAATGTGGCCACTTCGGACGAAGTTCAGCTGGAAAGTGCGAGGAAGGGAAGAGTCACCCCACTGAAGGATCCTAAATTCAAAGCCGAATTCGGCACCGCCCGAGAGGTACTGAACAACAAAAACGTACAGGGCATCTTCAAAAGCAAGCCGGTAAAATATCCGATTGCTTCCAAGTATAGAGGAAAAGCGGAAACGATGGTCCGCAACAAATTTACCGAATATGTAAACGGCAATATCGATGTGAATAGTGCGCTTTCCCAGCTGGATGAAGAAATTAATAGAATGATTCAAACGGAATCCGGGAAGTAACCTTAATTATAATTGATGAGTCCTGCGATAGAGTGAGGGGCTCATCATTAATTTTTTGGAAAATAGCCTGCTTAAATAATAGCCGTTCTCGTAACCGCATTGTTGAGCTACCTCTTCCACGGTAAGGGTACTTGTAATCAATAAGGTGCAGGCTTTCTGCAAACGGATCCGTGTGAGATATTCGCTGGGTACCGTCCCCAATGCGGCTTGGAATCTTCTAGTGAATTGTACAGGGCTAAGTCCAAGCGAATCGGACAGAGACTTCATGCTGAAGGCTTCGAAGGCATTCTGCTTGATCAAGGCTGCTGCGCGTTCCATAAGCGGATCATCCCGTAAAGGCGCTTTTACTTCAGGCTGTTCGGATTCGAAGCCGTATTGGAACAATATATCTTTAAGATGAAGGGAAATCCAAGCTAAGTGAAAAGGGTCTGTACCGTCCGCCAATTTTTTTATTCGAAAATAATCAGAGGCGAGTCTCCGGGTATCTTTGACTGTTATTTTGCCAGTGGGGATCGAATCGTGGTGAGCAACGACATTAGCGCTTGCATCCGACCATTGAAACCGGAAGAAAAAGAATGAAAGCGGGGTAACGATTTCCCTATAAAACGGTGTACCCGGAGGACAAATGACGAGATCACCGAACAAGGCCGTTCCGGAATGTTCATTGATCTCATATTGGAAAGCGCCGTCCTCAACAGCAAATATGATCCACTCGTCATAAGT
This sequence comes from Paenibacillus sp. OAS669, assembly GCF_014873645.1. Classification (NCBI taxonomy): domain Bacteria; kingdom Bacillati; phylum Bacillota; class Bacilli; order Caryophanales; family Paenibacillaceae; genus Paenibacillus; species Paenibacillus sp. OAS669. The sequence continues at coordinate 312,473 of NZ_JADBDR010000004.1, read as the reverse complement.
ATCTACCTTATAAGAGAATTGCTGCTTTTGATCCCAATAGGTGCATTGAATCATTTGGGGAGTGAGAGACCAGAGCGGTAATAAGGCCATCGTTGAGACCCTCCAGTTACGCTGTTATCTGAAATATTGTATTGATTATATATGAATACAGTGCATTTTAAAAGGAAATTCAATCGTTTAAAGTGAAATTGTAGATATTTCATACCATCGAATTAGGGAGAGTGAAGTAATGATTCGAAAGGAAGCACCCCTTCAAGCAGAGGGGTTCACCGTGCAGGAGGAGCCGGGCCGGCTGATCATCGGTACAGCGGGATACTTTATGCATATAGATAAACAAGGATGCTGCTTCTCCTTTCATTCCCCTGAAGGGAGAGTTATTGCTGCGGCACATACTGTATCGGGAATCCGGTTCTCCTCCCCTAACGAAGAGGAAGTATTTGATGCGGTATCGGCTTCATTGATTTCTATTGACAAGCATCAAGTCTGCATCCTCGTGAGTAATAGGAATGGAGATCAAGCGCACATAAGGATCGAGCCCTTTTCCAGCTTTGTTAAGCTGCAAGTGATTCCCCGAGTGGAGGGAAGGTATATTATCGACGCCAGGACAGCTCCGTTACAGCCGGTTTACGGGTTAGGGGATCACGGCGGATACGGGGAGAGCACGAACGTTTTCGGTATAACCGACGATCAGTTTTTCAATTCAAATGACGGTAAACGCTTCGTATCCAATTTCGCTGTGTTTCCGGCGGCCGGTTTTGCACAGGTGCTCTTTGAGGATGGGGTAAAACGGGTGAGAATTAACGGGGAAGAAAACGCTCTTGGAGCTTCCGGGGTTAGAGGGGTTCACAGCCTGTATTATTTTATCGGAGACCCGAAGCAAATCTATTTAGATTATAAGCAAGCACGTCATTGGGAAGGCTATCCCGACCTCAAACCGAAGTATGACTTTTTTGAAGTGGGCTACGAGGCTTTTGGCTCTTTGGGCTGGAATACATGCCAAGAGTCTGTGACGGAGGATGTTCAAACCTATCTAAATAAAGGGTATCGATTGAAGTGGGCTGTTATCGGCTCCGGATTTTGGAAAGGGGACAGGAAGGCGGACGACCAAGGGGCCACCACCAGCTTCGGGATCTGGGATGATGTGAGTGAGGAAGATCGGACGGATGGATTGCCTAATCCCAGGTATCCGGATAAGGAGGCCATGAAGGAATTTTTCCGTTCCCGGGGGATAAAGCTCATTCTTGGGCTGCGGATCAGCTTTAAGGCACTCCCCGAAGATGGGGGCCATCATAATGCGTTATATGACGGCACCTTTATCCATGAAGGGCTGGAGCGAGGCTATTTCGTAACCGACGAAAGGGGAAAGCCGATCACCTTCCGGGTCCAGTTTCCTAAAGGGGCCGTTTATTTATTGGATGCCCGGAATGATGAAGCGGTGAACTGGTATTTGTCGCTTGCCCAACTCTGGGGCGCTGACGGCTTCAAGGAGGATACGATGCTGAAGGACGGGGCGCTCTTACTGAATGATGCCAAATGCAATGGGACGAACGCCAAGCTGATGGAAGCTGGGTATTACTCGATGGTTAGGAATGCAGCATATTCCGTACCGGGTGAGATTCTTCGGCTGGAAGATACGATGTATGGCATGGATCAGGACCGTCCGGCTATTAACGGTTTAAATTATGCGGCAAGCGGGGCCCCAAATGTCTACGCAGATATCATTGCGGGCAAATATCTAGCAATTCCGTTGACGGAGGATCAGAAGCTGTATATGGTTCGCAATGCCATGTTTGCTTTTGTTTTCCCGGCCATGTCCGTAGGATTAGGCCCCTGGAACATGAACTGCGTCCATTTCGAAGACATTGTCAAAAAGGCGTGCGATTGGCATTCATCCATGGCGCCATACCTATATAGCGCGGCTATAGATAGCTTTCATTCAGGCTACCCGCATACGATGACGCCTCTTCCGATCGCGTTTCCGACGGATACAACTACATATGAGCTGGGCTGCAAAAGTAAGAAGCAATATGAATGGATGCTGGGTCCATCCCTTCTGGCTGCACCCGCTTATGGCAGCGACTACGCACGGGTTACGGCCCGAGATGTGTATTTGCCGGAAGGAAAGTGGATCGATTATGAAACGGGAGCGGTATTTCATGGCCCTGTAACTTTGTACGGATACGAAATTCCCCTGGACAAAATTCCGGTTTTTATCGGAGGCAAGGGAGTGGTTGTCGTAAGGGATTTAACGGATGACCGACTTTATGCCGAGGTATATCCTATTCAGCAGCAAGGCTCGAAGTACGTTTTCCATTATCCTGACGGCAAGCATTCCACCATCATCACGAACGATAATGCAGGATGGAATGTCGAAACGCTGGAAATCATCGAGACGGAATCAGAGAACCTTGTCCCTTTCCGTTACAACGCCAAGACAGGCTCTTTCAGTTTTCTCATCCAAGAAGGAGTAAATTACCGATTACTTGACGGGAAGTAAGAATCTAACGGTGTTTAGCAGCACAAAGTAAGGAAGCTGATTGCCGCAGCAATCGCTTCCTTTTTTATTGAACCGGTACCATGAAGCTGCTCTTTAATAGTTGAATAAAATAACATTTTTCTTAGTCATTGAAACCTTTTTCATGAAATTATTGTATTATTAGAATAAAGCATTATGACGAAGGGAGTGGTGCATCATGGGAATCTTGTCAAGATTAACCGATATTATGAGAGTGAATGTCGACTCCATACTACAGCGGAATAACGACCCGGAGAAGACGATCGATGAATATATGCGGACCTTGAACAGCGACTTGAGGAAGGTAAAAGCCGAAACGGCTTCCGTGCTTGCGGAGGAGCAAAGAGCAAAGGCACAGCTCGATGAGTGCAGTTCCGAGATCAAGAAGCTGCAGCGGTATGCGGAGAAATCGGTCGAATCAGGTAATGAGGAAGGCGCCTTGAAATTCCTGGAGAGGAAAGCGCAGCTGGGAGAGAGGTTAACCGAGCTTCAGGCAGCTTACGAGCTTGCCTCCAACCATGCTGCAAGCATGAAGCAAATGCAGGATAAGCTAGTTGCGGATCTGGGACAGCTGGAGGCTCGGCGGGTAGAGCTTAAAGGGAAGCTGGCCGCTGCGAAGCTGCAGCAGGAAGCGAATTCAGGCCGCTCCTCTTCCGGGGATGTTCAGGCGTCCTTTCGGGCAATGGAGGAACGGGCCGATCAAGCGTTGAATGAAGCCGAGGCACTGGCTGAACTGAGGGCCGGAGCGAAGGAGGATGATTTGGACGCGCAGCTTGCTCAACTGGAGAAGCATTCGGGTGCGCAACAAGGTGAGAAAGGATAAAGTTCTTGGTTATTCCTAAAGTCCCAGAGGTGAACAGATGAACGTTATTGAATACAAATGTCCTAACTGCGGCAGCGGCATGGTCTTCGACTCCGAGACGGGGATGTTGTCGTGTCATAGCTGCGGAAGAAAGGATAATATCGAGCAGATCTCCGATCCGCTTGGCCGGCAAGGTCTATCTTCAAATGAGGTTCAGGAATATCACTGTACAAGCTGCGGAGCTGTCGTTATCACGGAACCGGAAACGGCGGCAACCGTTTGCAGCTTTTGCGGCTCGGCGGTTGTTCTCGGTGACCGCTTGAGCGGGAAGCTGGCTCCTGCCGTTGTTATTCCTTTCACAATCAGTAAGGAGAAAGCGATAAAGGCGTTCCGGAAATGGTGCAGAAACGGGCTTCTTACTCCGGACGATTTTATGACCGCAGATCGTATCAAAAGTATAACCGGCATGTACATCCCTTTTTGGCTGTACGAATTACATAATAATGTGGAGGTAAGCGGTCATGCCACGAGGGTGAAAACGTATACAAAAGAGGATTACCGATATACGGAAACCGAGCATTTTGACATCTACCGCAGGCTTCAATTGAATTATGTGAGAGTGCCTATTGATTCGTCAGAGAAGATGAATGATAAGCTAATGGATAGACTGGAGCCTTTTCACTACGATCAACTGAAGAGCTTTAAAACTCCTTATCTGGCAGGCTACGTAGCGGAGAAATACAGTTACACGGATACGGAGATGCTGCCGCGCGCGAAGGATAAAATCAGAGAATATATCGAAGCTTCCATTTCGTCATCGGTGACGGGATATTCTACTGTTACTATAACGAATAAGGATATAGATACAAGAGTAAAGAATGTAGAGTATTGTTTGCTTCCGGTATGGGTTGTTCATTATGATTATAATAAACGGGAGTATATGTTTGCCATGAACGGTCAGACGGGCAAGGTCGTCGGCAAGCCTCCTATCAGCATGCTGAAGGTAACGGCATGGTTTGCAGGAGTTTCTGTTTTTTCTTTCCTATCTCTGAAAATAATTTCGTGGATGATGGGGGGAGGGTTCCTGTGAGAAGGCAAGGTGCTTTGCTGGCAGTTCTATTCTTCTTCGTGATGTATCTTTCCGTTCCTGTTCAAATCATGGCGGCGGCAAGGGAAGAGAAGACATTGATCTATGATGAGGCGAAGCTGCTTAGTTCTGAAGAAATTCGTGAACTGAATTCGCTGGCCAATCAATATGGCGCCAAAAGGAAGACGGATATTATCGTCATGACTTCCAATAACGACCAAGATGTAGATGTCAAAAAGATGACGGAGAATTTCTATGATGAGAATGGACCCGGGTACGACAAGTCTCATGGCAACGCAGTCATTTTAACATTGGATATGAAAAACCGTGATATTTATTTGGCTGGATTTTATAAGGCTGAACAGTATCTTGGCGATAACAGGCTAGACAAAATACGGGATAAGATTACTCCCGATTTGTCACAAGGCAATTATAAGCAGGCATTCGAAACCTATATCTTAACGTCCTATAAATATATGGGCGTCAAGCCCGGAGTGGATCCAGATAACGTGCTGTTTGACATAAGGTTCCAACTCGTAGGGTCCTTGGCTATTGGATGTATGGTTGTTGGAATAATAGCCTACCGCTCCGGCGGACGCGTCACTGTAAATCGGCATACCTACGAGGACGCAAGCAGTTCAGGAATTCTGGATCGGCAGGATCAGTACATTCGAACAACCATAACGCAGGAGAAAATTGAAAAAAGCTCTGGAAATAGCTCTGGCAAAAGCTCCGGCGGCGCTAGCTCCGGTGGCAGTGGAGGTTTCACTGGAAGAAGCGGCGGTGGCGGAGTCACTGGCGGAGGCCATTCGCATAGCGGCAGCAGAGGCAAGTTTTAATCAAGTGTTGAGTTTGAACAACAGGAAAGGGGAATTTCGATGGGATTTTTCAAAAATCAGTTTTCAAACGTAGTAGAATGGGAAGAGTTTAGAGAGGATATGATCTTTTGGAAGTGGAGCAATCGGGAGATTAAGAAAGGAAGTAAGCTGATTATCCGCCCGGGTCAAGATGCTATTTTCGTGAATAATGGCAAAATTGAGGGGATATTCCAGGATGACGGGGAATATAAGATCGATTCGGATATCATTCCTTTCTTATCTACTTTAAAAGGCTTTAAATTCGGCTTCAACAGCGGCATGAGAGTGGAAGTATTATTTGTGAACACGAAGGAATTTACTGTCAAATGGGGGACGCAAAATCCTGTTCTGATCCCAACACCGCAGCTTCCGGGCGGTATGCCGATACGCGCGAACGGAACGTTCAATTTTAAAGTGAATGATTATGTCAGATTGATCGATAAAATTGCCGGGATGAAAGACAGCTATCTTGTGGAGGATATTAAAATTCGTATCATTTCGGTGCTGGACCAGCTTCTGATGAAGTGGATCAGCAGAGAAGGAAAGGACATGTTCAATCTGCAGGCGAATGCGTCAGAAATTGCCAGAGGTATTCGCGAGGATCTGGATATGGAAGTATTGGATAATGGAATGACCATTACGGGCTTTCAAGTGATGAGCTTTAATTATCCTCAAGAGATTCAGGATATGATTACAAAGACGGCTTCTCACGAAATGATCGGCAACCTGCAAAAATATCAGCAGGTCAGCATGACCGATGCAATGGCATCCGGTAAATTGCATGGCGGTGGAGCTGCTTCAGACATGGCAGGCATGATGATGGGAATGAACATGGCCAATGAAATGATGAAAAACATGAATCAGACTCCGCCACCTTCTTCTTCTCCAGGCGGAAGCAAGCCAAACTTTTGTCCTAACTGTGGCACGAAAAACGAAGGAGCTAACTTTTGTCCGAATTGTGGTCAAAAGCTGAGCTAATTAGCATAGATTAATTTTCCTCTAGGTTCAATTTGTTGCAGGATCTGGTTTACTAAACAACAAAGGGAGGGAATCCCATGTTCAGCTTCACATGTACAAATTGCTTCCATGTGGAGACTTTTAATCTGCTGCAGGACCTGGTAGAAACGGATGGGTTGTGGCATCTCTATTGCAGCCATTGCAGCCATGAATACTTTGCAGTCAATGCTTTTGAACGTGATCAAATGATTGAAGGCATGAGATTAACAATGCTATATGTTCCTGACATTATCAAAGCCTATAAACCTAGCGAGAAGGAATTGCCCTCTCAAATTAAATTTGTTGTACCACAAGATGGAAGACATACATAAATCATACGCTGACTGCCGGACGAACGGCAGTCTTTTTTGCGTAATCTAATAAAAATGATATACAAATAATACCATTTACTGTATATTGGAATGGTACAATGGTAACGTATTAAAGTATTAACATATTAAAGAAAGAAGGTCGATACATTCTATGTTTAAAGCGGTGTTTCTAGATTTCTACGGTACACTGGTATACGAAGATGATGAGGTTATTGGCGATATCAGCAGGAAGATTGCAGCATCTGCACAGAGTCAAGCGACCGCCCAAGAGATAGCTGCCTATTGGTGGAAATCATTCTCCCAAAGGATGCATGCATCTTACAGCGAGCTCTTTCAATCGCAACGCGACATCGAGCTGCAATCTCTAGAAGATACCATTTCTTATTACAAGTCGCCGGAGAACCCGCACAAACTAAGCGAGCTTATCTATCCATACTGGCAAGCCCCTCAGCTATTCGAAGATACACCGCTATTTCTGAAAAGCGTCGGAATTCCCGTCGTTATCCTCTCCAATATCGATCGGGCAGACATTCAATCGGCCATTAGATATAATCAAATTCCTATAGAGAACGTCATTACCAGCGAGGATGCAAAAGCCTACAAACCAAGACCAGACATGTTTCTGCAGGCACTTGAAGCCTACAATCTAAAACCCTCAGAGGTTCTCCATGTAGGGGACTCACTTACCAGCGACATAGGGGGAGCCCAGAGCACAGGTATTCAAGCAGCATGGCTCAATCGTAAAAATAAGCAGCTTCCGCAATCCTTTACCCCGGATTATGTTGTGAACTCGCTAACTGAGCTGCTTCCTTTGCTAGGATCAAAATGAATTCATACCATCAATCGTTGCATCGTTCCCTAAATGCGATATACTCATACTAAAAGCGGCAGACTTCAGTTATTTTTTGTAAAATAACAAGAAAGTAGGGGAAGTGCATGCTAGAGTTAACGATAGATGAGCCCGATCGGTTGATAAAGGTTGCACACGCTTTGTCTTCAGAGATTCGCATCAATATTTTAAAGCTGTTAAGCAATCAAAATGAAAACATTGTCGATATTGCGGACAAATTAAATTTGCCAGTATCAACCGTTGCTTCCAATGTAAAAGTGATGGAGGATGCGGGGATTATTGTGACGGAAATTCGGCGGGCATCGAGAGGAACAATGAAGGTTTGTGCCAGAACCTTCGATGATATTCATATGAATCTTAATGTGAATGTCGGATACAATAATCCGAACTGCTACCAGATCGATATGCCGGTAGGCTTTTATACGGATTGTGACATTCACCCTACTTGCGGAATGATTAATCAGAACGGCGTATGCAAGCCCGATGACGAGCCTTCGATCTTTTTTCATCCCAACCGGATGTCAGCGCAGATGATTTGGTTCCGTCGCGGCTTCGTTGAATACCGTTTTCCAACATTGACCGTGCCGAATGCCAAAGTTCAGTCCATTCAATTCTCTATGGAGCTGTGCTCTGAGGCGCCGAGATACGATCATAATTGGCCTTCGGATATAACTGCTTGGATCAATGGAGTTGAAATTGGGACATGGACCTGTCCGGGAGATTTTGGAGATCGTAGGGGCAGGCTAAATCCAGCGTGGTTTCCCGACCAGCATACCCAGTATGGATTATTGAAAACCTGGAAGGTGGACGCAACGGGCAGTTACCTTGATGATGTGAAAATATCGGAGATTAACTTGCGGGATATTCAATTAGGGAACCATCAAGCCATTCGGTTTCGCGTAGGCAATATGCCTCATGCAGAGCATATGGGGGGCATTAATTTATTTGGCAAAGAGTTAGGAGATCATGATCAGGATATCGTAATGAGAATCATTTATACCTGATAGTAAAGGCCCGGAGAGCCACTTTTGGTGGGATCGATGGGCTTTTTTTGTCGAATTAGCCAGGTTCCGGATAGAAAACCTGATTTGGTACAAGCATTTATTACGGATGTTTTGTAACAAACGAAAAATCGAGAAAATACTGTTGACACTTTGGAAGTCCTTGGTTAATGTTGAATTAACGATACCGGGAACGTTAACATGAACGTTCATGGTACCTAATCGACGGTCCGGTTAAACAATAACGAGAGGAGGGGCTTTTTCAAAAAGAGGCGCTCAGAAAAATGTCACGTTGAAAGCGCATACATCTCAGTGGTTTCTTATGGTGTTGCATGAATGTAAGCTTGAATGGATAACGAATCGAATAGGAGGAGTTAACATGAATCGTTTCAAAATGGTAACGTTGCCTATGAGCATTATCCTTCTTTCATCGCTTTTACTAAACGCATGTTCCGATAGCACCAAGAATAGCAATGACAGCGGTTCTACAGACGGCCCTTCCGCTAAAAACGGGAAGGTAACACTCACCTACTGGAACTTGTTTGCCGGCGGTGACGGTGAAAACATGAACGAAATGGTTAAGAAATTTAACGAGGAGAACAAGGATAAAATCGAAGTAAAGGCGTTAACCCAGGATTGGGGACAATACTATACGAAGCTGCAGACCGCTGTTGCGGGCGGGGTTGCACCGGATATCGGCATTTCGCATACTTCCAAATTATCGGAGCTTGTTACGCTAGGAATCATTGAACCCATGGACGATTATGCCAAAGCAGGCTCAGTGGATTGGAGCGGATATAACCAGAATATTTTGAATGCGACCGTGTTTGATGGCAAACACTATGCACTGCCTTTGGACGCACATCCGTTCATATTGTATTACAACAAAAAAATATTGAAGGATATGAACCTGCTGAGTGATGATGGAAAACCCAAAATGGAGCCAGGCGCAGACGGATTCACGGGCCTCCTCAGCAAAGTGAAGCAAAATGCACCTCAGGGCGTTTATCCTATGCTGCTGTCATCCAGCGGAGAGGATCCGTACCGGATGTGGTGGGCGTTCTACAATCAGCTGAATGGGCCCGGATTATTGGATGCGTCGGGGAAAAAAGCGGTATTCAACAACGAGCAGGGCAAGAAGGCGGCTGAGTACACGCTAAATTTCTTCAACAGCGGTCTTGTGCCGAAGAACTTCCAAGATATCGGCAAGTCGTTCCAGGCAGGGAAAGCGGCGCTGATGCCTTCCGGTGTCTGGTTCACGAGTACGTTAGAAGCTACACAAGGGCTTGAATTTGGTGCCATTCCATTACCTCAATTTTTCAATAAATCGGCTACATGGATTGATTCTCATACCTTGGTCATTCCTGTTCAGAAGAAAAATAAAGACCCCAAAAAGATCGAAGCGGCGATGACCTTCGCCAAATGGATTGCGGATCACGGTGCCATGTGGGCTAAGGCCGGGCATATTCCGGCATCAAACGCGGCAGTACAATCACAAGAATTCAAGAGTATGCCGCTTCGTTCCGATTATCTCAAAGCAGCCTCCGACGGCGTCTATTTACCTAATTCTCCAAAAATGTGGCCGGCAAAAGACCAGCTGGTTCAAGCGCTGGATGCGATATGGGCTGGAAAAGAACCGGTGGATAAAGGACTGGAGAAAGCTGTGCAAAGCGTTGAGAAAATTTTGTCCCAGCCTTAAAGGGTGTACACATCACTGCGGGGTTACCCGTAACCCCTGACCCCAATCTGCTATGGGAGGGAGTAAGATGAATGGGGCAATGACAACAGCCGATCCCAAGTCCACCAGAAAAGCAAAAACCAGACGCAAGCTCAACAAATATAACGAATGGCTGGGTTCAGCCTTCATAGCACCGTATTTCGTTTTTTTTATCACGTTTTCCCTGGTGCCCATATTCTATGGATTATGGGTCAGCTTTCATAAATGGACGCTGGTAGGTAAGGTAAGCTTTGTAGGTTTGGAAAATTATATCTACGCTGTTAAGGATGTTGACTTTTGGCTGTCACTTTGGCATACCACTTTATTTGTTCTCATTTCCACGCCGGTGCTGGTTCTTGTTCCCTTCCTCCTCGCTTTGATCATCGACCAGAAAATGAAAGGAAGAACACTGCTCAGAACGGTCTTTTTTACTCCTAACATCCTGTCGGTCTCCGTAGTGAGCAGTGTGTGGATCTTCGTGCTAAAGCCGTATAACGGGCTGCTGAACAATATTCTGCACACCATCGGGGTAGAAAAGGAGCTCTTCTGGCTGAGTGAGCCGGGTCTAGCCTGGATTTCCATCGTCATGATCACATTATGGTGGACCGAAGGGTTTAACATGATGATTTACTTGGCCGGCTTGCAGGATATTCCGGCAGAGCATTACGAAGCTGCCACAATCGACGGGGCAGGCGCTTGGCAGAAGCTCAGATTTATTACATTGCCAGCGATGAAAGGAATTTTCATTCTTATAACCGTATTGCAGGTTATTGCCTCGTTCAAAATATTCGGCCAGGTATGGCTCGTAACCCGTGGAGGACCCGGAAACCAGACCCGAACGATTATCCAATATATTTACGAGACAGGTTTTTCAGCCAATGATCTGGGGCGGGCAACAGCGATGTCGTTTATTTTCTTCCTGATTTTAATAACGCTTTCGTTTTTGCAATTCAAATTTTTCAGCGGAAAAAAAGATTAAGGAGAAAACCAAATGAACGAGTATGCGGGAAGCCGAAGATTAACCGTTGGTAAAGTGGCGTTGTATGCAGTCGGCTATGCCTTGGCTATCGCTATCGCATTTCCGGTGATTTGGATGATCGTGACATCCTTTAAGCCGCAAGGCAGCCTGGTTGCCGATATAAGCCAAAGATTTTCACCGCCGTTCTCCATCGAAAACTACGTTTACATTTTTGAAAATGCGCCTGTACTGAAATGGACGATGAACAGTGTGATCGTATCCTGCATCATACCGGTTGCAAGCTTAACACTCGGATCGCTGGCCGCATTCGCACTTTCCCGGATTGACTTCAGCTACAGAAAGGCTGCTTTTTGGATTATTCTTGGCGGCATGATGATTCCCGGTGAAGCGACGATCATCTCCTTGTATATCGTAACCAATGGTCTGAACCTCTTGGATACGTATTTTGCACTCATTCTGCCATCCTTGGCAGGTCCTTTAGGGGTGCTTGTGATGAAGCAGTTTTTTGACGGAATTCCTGATGAGCTGGTAGATGCGGCCAAAATTGACGGATGCAGCATGTTTCGGATCTGGTGGAACATGTTTCTCCCTTTGTCGAAGCCTGTGCTGGCGTCATTGATGATTTTCTCCTTCCTTGGTTCGTGGAATGATTTTTTATGGCCGTTCCTCTCCATAACCTCGGAAGAGCTGATGACACTACCCGTCGGTATTCCGTTCTTCAACAGCTCTTATACGCAGGATGAGACGCTGCCAATGACGATTAACGCCTATGCTTCTATTCCCATCATTATCGTGTTTATTATTTTTCAAAAATATATTGTCAAAGGCATCACACTTTCGGGAATCAAAGGCTGATATTGCGCTATGAAAATTCGACTGAAGGACATTGCCTTGAGAACAGGCTTCAGCATTAATACGGTTTCTCGAGCGTTACAGAACAAAGAGGATATTGCCAAAGAAACCAGGCAGATTATCCTTGCGACAGCAAGGGAGCTCGGGTATATCCCGAATGGGCTCGCCAGCGGACTGAGGTCCGGATTGACAAGGACGATTGCCGTCATTCTCAGTGATGTCGCCAATCCATTCTTTGCCATCATGACTAGATTTATCGAGATAGCCGCCAGAAAAAACAATTACGCTGTCTTCGTGCTCAATAGTGGAGAGGAGCAGGAGCTGGAGGAGCAAGCCATCGGCATCGCTATGAATAAAGGCGTCGACGGAATCATCCTGTTCCCGGTTCAAGAGTCTGCTAGAAGCATCGAACTGCTGAGGCAAGCAAAAATTCCCTATGTGCTGGTCGGCAGACATATTGATCACGAGGACACGGACTTCCTGATTACCGATGATATCAATGGCGGCTATCTTGCTACAGAGCATTTGATTCAAGCGGGGGCGAGGCGGATCTTATTGTTAAATGGACCTGGCCATATGTCCTGTGCGAGGGAGCGGGAGGAGGGATACCGAAAGGCGCTGAAGGCTTACGGAATCGGATATAATTCTGGACTGGTGATTCAACACGAAATCACACATGGTAACACGTATGCTTTGATGAAGCAAATCTTGGCAAACCGGTTTGAGTTTACGGGTATTTTTGCATTCAGCGATGTTGTGGCATGGGAAGCTATCTACGCCCTTCAAGAAGCAGGAATCCGGGTCCCTGAACAAATGAAGGTTGTAGGCTATGATAATATTCAATCTCAGCTGTATTACCCATTTCCTTTAACGACGATTCATATCTCCAAGGATCGCATGGCCTTTAGAGCTGTCGAGATTATGATGAAAAAAATTAAAGGAGAGGCGGAGCTTGAATGCTATCAGGAAATATTCGAAACGACGCTGGTCGTGCGAAGCAGCTGTTAATGGTTTCTTCAATATGCCGGAGATGAACCGCCATTTTAAAGAGAAAGCAGGGATAGGCTGTGACCTTTCTAGAAACCGAACAAAATGTACGAAATCCAATCGCGAGACCGGAATATCCAAGACCGGACTGGCAGCGTGACGATTGGCTTAATTTGAACGGCAGCTGGGATTTTATGTTCGATACCGAGGATCAGGGCTTGATGGAAGCGTGGTATTTGGCTGATGGCCCTGTATTTACAAGGAAGATTCAAGTCCCCTTCTCCTGGGTAAGTCCTCTCTCAGGCATCGGAGAAGATGTGAAGGGCATCGCTTGGTATGGCACAACGGCCCGATGGAAGCCTCGGCAAAAGGAAGGGCGCGTGTTTCTCCGCTTCGGAGCCGTTGATTACCATTGTCAGCTATGGGTCAATCAGATTGAGATTGGAGCCCATAAGGGAGGCTACGGCGCCTTTGAATTCGACATTACCGATGCCTGGAAGCCTGATGGGGATAATCGGATAATACTTCGGGTTCAAGACGAAGACGAGGCTTACCAGACTCGGGGCAAGCAAGGCTATGGCGAGCTTCGGGGAATATGGCAGACGGTCTGGCTGGAATCCCGTCCGCATAATTATATTGCTGCGGCTCGCTTCACGACGCATACAGACGGGACTGTTGAAGTAGACGGGACCGTTCAAGCCCGCCTGGCAGGTCACGCGAAGCTGCGATTTGACTTTGGCAATGGAGCGGTGAATCATGTTCTGCGGTTGGAGCTTACGGAAGGCAGTAACACGTTCCGCACTTCTTTCCAGGTTGACGCACCAAAGCTGTGGAGTCCGGATTCCCCCTATTTGTATGAAGGAGAGCTGACCCTCGAGCATGACCTGCCGGAAATCGGAGAGGATCGTATTTCCACTTATTTCGGCATTCGTGAGATAGGAACAGCCAAGTTCGACGGGAGGGAATATCGCTGGATCACATTGAATGGCGAGCCTGTGTTCCTGAATGGAACGTTGGATCAATCCTTCATCCCGGACGGATTCTTCACCTTCCCTAGTGAAGATTACATTCGTGATGAAATATGGAGATTGAAGCGGCTGGGCCTGAATTTCGTGCGCATTCATATCAAACCGGAGGAGCCGCTGAAGCTGTATTGGGCCGATAAACTGGGCGTGCTGGTTATGGAGGATATGCCCTGCTTCTGGGGGGAACCGGATGAAAGGGCGAGAGCGGCGTACGAGAGGGAGGCACGCGAGATTATCGAACGTGATTTCAACCATCCGTCGATTATATCCTGGGTATTATTCAACGAAACCTGGGGGCTGTTTACAAAACAGGAGACAGGGGAAAGGAAGTATCTTCCGGAGACGCAGGAATGGGTCCGTTCCGTATATCAATGGGCAAAGACGGAGGATCCGACGCGACTTGTCGAAGATAATTCTCCATGCAATTATGATCATGTAGAGACAGATCTGAACACCTGGCATTTCTATCTTAACGGATATGAAACTGTCCGCAATCATGTTCAGGATGTCGTCGATAAGACCTTTCCGGGGTCTTCGTTCAATTATATCGGCGGAAATGTGCAGAGCGACGCCCCGCTCATGAATAGCGAATGCGGGGCCGTATGGGGAATAGAAGGCAGTGCGGGCGACAGTGATCTAGCCTGGCATTACCGTTATATGATTAACGAGTTTCGACGCCATGATAAATTATGCGGATTTATTTTTACAGAGTTTCATGACGTTATCAACGAATTTAACGGCTATTACCGAATGGATCGCCAAGAAAAGGACTTTGGCTATGAATCGTTCTGCCCAGGGATGAGCTTGCGCGATTTGCATTCGCCTGATTTTATCGTCATTGATGCTCCCCCAAGCCGTACGGTAAGACTAGGAGAAGCAGTGGAAGTGCCGCTTCTCGCTTCCAGTTACTCACGACGATACCAGGGAGAGTCTCTGCATTTGAAATGGGAGCTGATCTTTCATAATTTTGAAGAGAAAGTGATAGCCGGTGCAGGGGAAGAGGTGGTTGAATGGAACGGTTACGGGGTAAGGCAGTTAACGAGGCTGCAGCTGGCTATGCCTGAGGCCGATGCGGTAGCTATTCTTGCTGTCACGCTTCAAACCAAGGATGGGAATGCCATCACGCGTAATTTTGTTACATTTGACGTACAGAGCGGAGAAGCGCAAGGGGCGTATGTCATCGAAGGGAATTGGTTGAGCATTCGTCCAGCTTCCTATTCAGCTGCTCAGTGGGATTACGAGTGGAAGGCGTTGTCCGGGCATAAAGTGAATGGCGGCGGAGCGGGCTTTTTTGAATATAAGATTGTACTGCCCGAGAGCGTCAACCCTTCTGCCGTAACGGATCTTGAGGTGGTTTTTGAGGCCGGAGCCAAAGCGGTTCTCGGTAAGGATAAAGAGCTGGTCCATGCGAAACCGCAGGATATTTCTTATATGCACGGCGCGAAGATGGATCCGGGTATGAATATCAACTCCTATTTTATGACCGATGAGCATAAGTCGCCTTCCTCCATCGAGGTTTCCATTGATGGGGAGTTGATTCGTAACTGCTATTTGGAGGATGATCCTGCGGACAGCCGAGGAGTCTTATCGTGGCACTATCAGTCGAATGACCGCAAGCTCGAAGAAGCCGGATCTTACGGTTATCTTCATCGGGTGCGGATCCCAAGCAGGCTCGTTGCCCGTATCCTCGATAAAGGCAGCTTCCTCTTAAGGTTCTCCGTACCTGCTGGCAATGTTGAAGGGGAGGCAGGAGGACTCGCGCTATACGGCCGAAATTCAGGACGATATCCTACAGATATTGTTATAATATGGAAATGAAATTTTCGATTCCGAGTTCGATCTAAAGTTTCCACCCAATGCAAAAACCGCCCCTTCTCAACAGAAGGGTCGGTTTTCTTATTTACTTTCCGTTACACAGCGTATACCTAATCAATGAAGTTCCCTGCAGGAGCTTCGTATGATCAATTGGGTGTCTATGAATGACTTGATTTTAATATTGTCGCCGTACTCGATCATATCGATCAGCTTGGTGACGGCGAGCTCGGCCAATTTCCCTTTTTCAACATGCACGGTCGTAAGCTCCGGTGTAATGACGGTCGATTCCCGGATATTATCAAAGCCGATGACCGATATATCGTCCGGAACGCGGATTCCTAGCTCAACCAAGGACTTGATGACACTGATGGCAATATAATCGCACTCGCAGAAAAGAGCGGTCGGCAGCTCTCCCTTAAGCTTGGCCAGCTGCTGTTTGAACTCTTCCTGAGAGCTCACAACGGTCGGGGATACGGTAAAAAGATACCGATCATTCCACTTGATGCGTTCTTCCTCTAATGCCTGGAAAAATCCGCGTTTGCGCGAATCGAAATTATACATGCGCGAATTCGACTCGACATACCCGATAGTCCGATGACCCAATTCTATGAGATGGCTCGCGGCTTGGTAGGCGCCCATCACGTTATTCATAACAATATAATTCACGCTTAGCGTTTCATAGCAGGTGTCCAGGACAACCAGATTGGGCTGCTTTTTGGCTATAGTCCGTATCTGATCGGAAGTCAGGTTGGTCCCCAGCAGGATAAGTCCGTTGGATTCATGCTCCGTTTCCATCGTCTCTATCACTTCCTCGAACTGATCGGTAGGAACGGAGGAGAAGAATAGGGAGTAGCCGCGAGAACGGCATTGCTCTTCAATGTGATGAATCAGCTCCATAAAAAAAGGCTGTTTATAATATTCCTCGAGAACAATACCGGAATTGGTGCAAGCCACGAACCGGAGTGTTTTCGTTAAGCCGTAAACGCGATCCGCCTTGATCATCGGACGGGGCAGGTATCCGCTTTCCTTCACGATTCTTAATATTTTGGAGCGGGTTTCCTCGCTTATTCCGGGCTTCCCGCTTAAGGCCAGCGAGACAGCTGATTTTGAAACATTCGCCATTTTGGCTATATCTTCCATCTTAATCTTCACGAAATACAGTCGCTCCTTCTGTGAACGTCTTTTCACTTTTTCTAAACTTGTTTAGAATTAGTTTACAATGATTACTATCATTATTCAATATGTGCGCCTGCGGTTTGTTAGAGCGGGAATCATAGCCGGCTACCGAATGGAGGTGAATATGTTTATACAAATTTTGATTTTGATATAAATAATTTTACTAAAAATAGTTGACCCGGTTTAGGTGTGATGATATCATTTGGATAAAGTTACTGTTAAGTCTTAACTTTTTAGCTCCAGAAGCGCGTTGGAGGGGCTGGCGGTTGAACCCCAAGATTCGATGGGTAATAAGAACTTCTAAATCGGGAGGTTGCCGTCAATAAATAACTAAATATATTTAGTTATTTTGGTATGGACAGCCTGCTGGTTACGTAAATTTCTAGGCCATAAGTACGATAATAGAGCATTATCGGTAATTTTGCAATCGCTTACAACGATGAAATGAACAGGAGAAGCATAAGTCTTCATTCATTTAAGGGGGAACAGATCTATGGTTTCAGAAAACCAATTGCAAACGAGCGAACGCTGGGGAGTGTTTGAGCTTTCCTTATCCGGACCTGATGTTGGCAATCCATTTGTCGATGTGCAGCTTCAAGCCCTATTTCAGCATACGACAACGGCCCGCACCGTAACTGTTGAAGGATTTTATGATGGGAACGGGGTATACAAAGTCCGCTTCATGCCCGACGCGGAGGGGGAATGGAGCTTTACCGTGAAGAGCGGCTGCTCGGAGCTGGATGGTGCAGCAGGGCATTTCCTTTGCACAGCTCCATCGGCGGATAACCATGGGCCGGTTCGAGTCAAGGATGCCGACCGTTTTGGCTATGAAGACGGCAGCATCTACCGGCCGATTGGTACGACATGCTATGCTTGGACCCATCAGAGCGATATGCTTCAGGAGCAAACCCTGCAAAGCTTGGCCGATTCGCCGTTTAACAAGATCAGGATGTGCTTGTTCCCCAAACGGTACAGCTTTAATACGAATGAACCGGAGCGGTTTCCTTTTGAAGGCTCGCGAGAGGAGGGCTTTCAATGGACTCGCTTCAATCCGGAGTATTTTCACCGTCTCGAAAAGCGGTTGGTTGAGCTGCAGCAATTAGGGATCGAAGCGGATTTGATCTTATTCCATCCTTACGATAAAGGTCATTGGGGATTCGACAGGATGGATCGCGATACGGATTTGCTATATCTGCGTTACGTGATCAACCGATTGGCCGCTTTCCGCAACGTTTGGTGGTCATTGGCGAATGAGTTTGATTTTATGTCCAACAAAACCATGGACGATTGGGACTGCTTCTTCCAGTTTATACAAGAGAAGGACCCTTACGGGCACCTGCGTTCGATACATAACGGAACCAAGATGTACGATCCGTCTCAGCTTGTTTTGTACGATCATACTAAGCCATGGGTAACACATGTCAGCATGCAGTATTGGGAGCTCTCACCGGTCACGGCGTGGAGAAGCAGATATAGGAAGCCTGTAGTGGTGGATGAGTGCTGCTATGAGGGCAATTTGCCGCAGCGATGGGGCAACATTACGGGGGAAGACATGACGGCACGGTTCTGGGAAGGCTTTGCTCGAGGCGGTTATGTCGGTCATGGCGAGACCTTCCTGCATCCGGAAGACATTATCTGGTGGTCCAAGGGGGGGCGGCTGCATGGCGAAAGTGTGCCGCGAATCGCATTTCTCCAAAGGATATTTAACGAATTGCCGGTTGAAGCAGCGCCGCTGGAAGCGTTCCGGGATGTGCCTACGATCGGCGTAGCGGGTGTCTGCTATCTGCAATATTATGGTAATCACCGTCCCGCATACCGCGAGCTGCCGCTGCCGGAGGATGCCTCCTTCCAAATTGACATTATCGATACATGGAGCATGGAAATTCAGACACTTGAAGGACTATATAGCGGGATAAGCCGTGTCGAATTGCCGGGAAGGCCGTATCTGGCCGTGAGAGCCCGTCTCGCAACCTGAAGAGTAAACGGTATGGGAACCATTCCATGCCCCTACGGCAGCTAATGATAGATGGAACGGCTCGTTGAATCTGGATAACACAGGTGCGCTCTTTGAACAAATAGGATCCGGAAAACGGGCAAAGCATGTTCATTCGGTGATGAATCAGGGATTTCGCTTAGGTTCGGGCCAGCGGTTGTACGGCGGCTTGCAGCCGCTGCTTGAGCTAATCGAAGATAATCTTGCTCAATTAGAGGAGTGTCGGTGTCCATGAAATCAAAAGCATTGCGAACCATCGCAGGTGCGGCGGCCATCATTTCGTTCATTGCCGGCTGCAGTCAGCAGCAGGCAGTCCAGCCGGTAGAGGGGGATTCGAAGCCGGCGCCTCCGGTCCAGAGCGAGCAGGTTGAAATCACGGTCTATTCGGCGCCAGGAGACTCGGAAGAATCCTGGAATGAAAATTTCGGAAACGCCATCCGCAAAAAATTTCCTAATTACAAGATCCGTTTCATCAATCCCCGGGGCAATGACGCGCTCAAGATTCAAAACCAGATTGTAGCCGGGCAAAACATCGACATTTATTACGAATCGATAGGCGGTTTTTTCTCCAGTGTTCCGGAGATTGGCCTGCAATACGATATGAGCGACCTGGTCAAGAAATATAACCTGGACGTAAGCCGATTCGAACCGACAGCCATAGAAGCGATGAAAGAAAATGCGGGCGGCCAAATATGGGGACTGCCTGTCTATACGAACAGCATGGTGCTCTATTATAACAAGGATATTTTCGATAAATTTGCGGTTCCCTATCCGACGGACGGGATGACGTGGGACGAAGTGTTGACGCTTGCCCGCAAGCTGAACAAGGAGGATGGCGGTAAGCAGTATTTCGGCCTAGCCGTATCACCGGCACATATTATCAAGATGAATCCGTTCTCCCTCCCCTTGGTGGATCGGGCAACCGGGACTGCAACCATCAACAAGGATGAGCGATGGAAGCAGCTGTTTCAAACGGTCTTTGACGAGCCGACGTCCGATTCGGGCTACCGGAATGCGATCCAGGCCATAGGAAACAAATTGCCTTATACGGATAACTTCGTTAAGGACGGGACCGTAGCCATGTTTGAAATGCTGTCCAACCTTCCGACCCTCATACCGGAATTTGCCAATGTCAACTGGGATATGGTCGCGACACCGACATTCAAGGATTTTCCAGGGGTTGGCACCCAGAGCTACCCGACCTACTTTGCCATTCCGAACTTCAGCAAGCACAAGGAGGAAGCGTTTCAAATTATTCAATATTTGACCTCGGATGAGGTTCAGAAGGATAACGCCAAAAAAGGTGTCATGTCCGTTTTGAACGGGCAACAATTCAAGGACCTGTATGGGGAAAGCAGGTATCAGGGCAAAAATTATAAAGCGGTTTTTTATGATCGTTTTCCAAGTATTATGAGCAAAACCCCTTACGATAGCATTGCAGAAAAGGCTTACACCAAGTCGATCGTCGATCTCTCCCTTGGGAAGATCGATCTGAATACCCTTCTCCGAACAGCAGAGGAAGAGGCCAACAAGGGGATCGAAAGCGCGAAGAAGAAGTGAAGGCACATTCAGTTCTTTGAGGAGGAACTCCTATGAAGCGGTATCGTATTGTATTCATGTCCATTTGTGTGTTAGCCGCAGCGGGCTTAAGCGCGTGCAGTAAGGGTCAGCCTAGTGCATCCCAGACTAATGACGCTTCACCACCCGGCGGGGAACGAACGGAGCTGTTCTTTTATTCCGGAGGCGGGGATACGACGGAGGCCTTCGATGCAAGGTTCGGCGATGCGCTCCGCAAAAAATTCCCGAACTACGATATTACCTACATTCCTGTTGACACGAATAATAGATTGCAGCAGCTGGTCACGGCGGGCAAACGAATTGATTTTTATTACGGCTCTATCGGTGTGTTCCCCGAATTTACCCAAATCGGACTTCAATTCGATATGACTGACCTGGCCAAGAAGCACAACGTGGACCTGAGCAGCTTTGAACCGACACTGATTGATGCGGCGAAAATGATATCGGACGGGAAGCTGTACGGATTACCTGTCTTTAACAACATTATGGTGACTTATTATAACAAGACATTATTTCAAAAATTTGGAATTCCGTCTCCTAAGGATGGCATGACATGGGACGAAATGCATGATCTTGCACGTAAGATGACACGCAATGACGGAGGCAAGCAATATATCGGTCTCGTGGTGTCCCCGACGCATGTGCTTCGGTTGAA
Organism: Paenibacillus sp. OAS669; assembly: GCF_014873645.1. Taxonomy (NCBI): domain Bacteria; kingdom Bacillati; phylum Bacillota; class Bacilli; order Caryophanales; family Paenibacillaceae; genus Paenibacillus; species Paenibacillus sp. OAS669. Next base: position 291,256 of record NZ_JADBDR010000004.1, on the reverse strand, counting down.
CCAGTTTTCACAGCCTTACGTCGATCCGAAAACGGAGCAGGCTACCATCAATAGCGATATGTGGAAAAGGATGTACGAGGCATACTATACGATCCCCGCTCAGGATCAAGGCTACAAAGACCGGATTGTCGCACTGAATAACAAGCTGCCGTATAAGGATGACTTTCTCAAGGATCAGAATCTGGCTATGTTCGTCTACTTGTCGGATTTGCAATCCATTCTGTCCAAGGAGATGGCCGCGCTGGATTGGGATATCGTCTCAATGCCGACCTTCAAAGAGCTTCCAGGGATAGGCTCCCAAGCTTATCCAACCTTCATGAGTATTACCAATCAAACCGTTAATAAAGATGCAGCCATGGAGGTGCTGAAATATTTGGTCTCCGAAGAATACCAGACGCTGGCGGCGAAGAAAGCGGCTTTGCCGGTTCTGAAGAGCAAGACCGTGCAGGATGCGCTTGGTCAAAGTGCGGAGTTCAAAGACAAAAATTTGAAAGCGATCTTCTTCAATCAGCTGGCGCCGATATCTCCCAAAAGCAAATATGACGGTGCCGTAGAAAAGGCCTACACGAAGCCGCAAGTCGACCTCTCGCTCGGCAAAATCGATCTTAATACGGCATTACGGTCAGCCGAAGAAGAGGCCAACAAAGCGATCGAGCAGGAGAAACGGAAGTAGATTGGAAGTCGATTATGAAGAGCTCGTCCCAGAAGTGAAGTTGTATAGTCTTGAAAAAGAGGGTGCTCAAAACCATATTCATGGCTTCGGGACACCCTCGCATTGTGTTTGCAGTCTATTCAGCTTCGCTATAATCTAATATTGCCGCCAAGCAGAAGACCGAAACAGGCGGCATTAAGCAGAAACGTAATTCCTGCGCCGATCAGCAGGCCTTGAAAGATGCCTTTATTTTTACGTAAAAGAATAAGCGCCGGAATCAGGTATACAAGCTGAGCGACACTTATAAAGAAAATTGCAACGGGGACAAGAAACAGTAACAGATGAAGCAGCAGCAGCAATCCTATTCCCTTCAGCACTTGCAAGGTGTGGTTCTGCGGTGGCGGCTGGGTAGGAGGTCTCTGTTCGCTAGGTCCCTGATCATTGGATAACGTGTCTTCTTCTGATGGAAGATGATTCGGCTCCTTGTTTCCGTCTTCAGTCATGAATGACACCTCCTGCCTGTAAGTCAAATTCAGCACGGAGCTCAGCCAGCTTCTGCTCCTGATCTCCCCGATAAAACATATTGTATGTGTCAAACGGGATGATTCTTCCATCGGGGTGCACGATATGGACGCAAGATTTTTTGACGGAACGAACATCAAAATTGTAGGGATCCAGGAACTGCATAATAATGACGCGAAATACGTTATCGTAGCTGATATTCTCCGGAACGGCTACCATGGGCAGACAGCACAACAAATTTTTAAGCGAAAGTGCTGACGAGGCAGGAGAATGGGCTGTCGAGAATAGCTCGAAAATTTTTGACTTGAGCGTTTGATCCTGTTCAAAAACGATAGTGTTGCGACCGCCTTCTAACAAAATTTGCGGGTCCATCAGACCTGTAAGCGGCAGTACTTCATCGCCGAGCTTCAGGGCGTAACCCATCGCCAGGCAATCGGGATGGCATGGGACAGGGATCATATCCTCCGCACGAAACACACCGGATTGCTCGATAATACGCTGCCTTACCTCGCTGAGCGTCAGGCGGTCCTTCGCCGGATCGTAAGCCTCCAAGCGTCCTGCGGCCTGGATAGGCTGGAAGGTAACTCCGCGTACGGCCGACTGCTTCAAGCCAAACTGAATGATGTCCCCGATTTCATGGTCATTCAACCCTTTTTTTAGGGTGACGACTAATGTAGTCGAAATGTTGAATTCGTTCAGATGCTCCAGGGCCCGGCGGCGAATATCCCGCAAATCCGCGCCGCGAAGCTCCCGTAATGCTTCTTCCTGAAAGCTGTCAAACTGCAAGTAAATTTCAAATCCTGGCATATAGGCTGCCAATTTTTTTACAAATTCGCGGTCTTGGGCAATTTTAATGCCGTTGGTGTTAACCATAATGTGCTTGATCGGCTTGCTTTTGGCAAGATCGAGGATGTCAAAAAATTGCGGATGGATGGTAGGCTCCCCACCGCTTATTTGCACAATATCCGGTTCACCCTCGTTTCGGACGATCGCATCGAGCATCTTTTCGATCTGATCAAGAGAGCGCCACGTTTCCCGCTGCGGTGAAGACTCGGCATAGCAGATGGGGCACTGGAGATTGCATCGGTCCGTGACCTCGATCAAGGTCAAGCAACTGTGCTGCTCGTGGTCGGGGCATAGCCCGCAATCATAAGGACAGCCATACCGGATCGGTGTGTTCCAATACTGGGGCATTTCTGCGGGCTTTAGAAACTCGCGGCACTTCTTGTAATACGCTGCATCATTGGCGATTAAGACTTTTTCACGGCCATGCTTCCCGCAATATTTGAGCAGGAATACTTGATCATCCTCAATAATAACCTTGGCCTCCACCTTTCGCAGGCACTGGGAGCAAATGCTGTTAGTAAGCTCATAGAAAATATAGGGTCTATTCTTGGTTGACATTACGGTAATCCTCCTTAGGTATGCTGTGTGATTTGCCGAGCCATTTGCTCAATAAAACGATGTAATAGATCAAGCCTGCGAGACAAGCTAATTGAATATTGTTTAACCCGATAAAAGGGTGAGGCGTCGGCTTGATGAAGTCTATGACCAAGCGAAAAGCTAAATATCCTGTCATAAACAGCTGAAACATAGCTCCGTCGGTTATCGGTCTGAAGGCAGATGACGCTGACATCTCGCGCATTCTCTTCCGGTGTTTCCAAGTAAGCAGAAAGCCGCCAAGCAGCAATAAGAAAACAATTTCATAGAGCTGTGTAGGGTGACGAGGGATGCCATCACCAAAATCGACGCCAACGATCCATGAGGTAGGAGTGCCATAAGTATGGTCATCCAGCCCTGTCATAAAGCAGCCGATGCGTCCAATCGCCATTCCCAATATAATCGGCAGTGCCATATCATCCCCCGTTGACCGAGTAATACCGACACGCTTCTTGACCCACTCCACACCAATCAATCCGCCTAACAGTCCTCCGACAATCGTCTTTCCTTCCATTAAATAGGTGTAGCTGTTCCAATTTTCTATAGTTTTAATAGGATCCTCCAGCCAATACAGTATCTTGGAGCCGATAGCTGCTCCTAAGATCGCTCCTACGATGACCCATATGCCCTGTTCAGCCGGAATTTTGTCCTTGCTGCGAGTAAATAGGTACACTCGAAAGCCAATAAAATAAGCCAATGCTTCAAAGACGATATGGGGATGAAGCTTTATAAATCCAAGGTTGATCCAAATAGGGAAAGTCATAGCGTTCTCCAATCATGTTGCTATTTATTGATGGGGGGATTCCAAATAAACTATATTTTGGATATAGGTTCTCTATACATTCTCTTAATCTTTGCAATTATCCTTGTACCTTGGGGAAAAATCTGCTTAAACTTCAGAAATTCTTAAGAAACTCCTTCGCTTGTTCTGCAGATTTATCCGTTACTCTTAGGATAAATTCGAAGGGAGTGGCGATTATAACATGATGAAATCCGTTCAAGAAAAGCTGTTATTTTTATATAAATTCACCCGGTACCCGGGGCAAATCGGGAGTGTAACTCCGAGCTCCGTCTACTTGGCCCAAACGATGCTTCAACACGTTCCTTGGGATGAGGTTAAGCATTTGGCTGAACTGGGGTCGGGGACAGGCGCCATAACAAAACATCTGAGCTCGAAAATACACGAAGATGCGAAAATACTTTTATTCGAAAAAGACCCGCAGCTGCATTCCGGTTTACGGCGGCAATATCCCGATTATCCTTGCTACAGCGATGCGAGCAGGCTTCAATCCGCTATGAAGAACGAAGGGATAGATGAACTGGATTGTATTCTTAGCGGCCTTCCTTTTTTCAACTTTCCACAGCAGGTTCGGGACCAGCTCATGGATCAGATCATCGCCTCGCTTAGAACGGGCGGGCTGTTCATCGCCTTTCAATATTCCCAGCAGATGAAACGGCAATTAAGCGAACGGCTGGAGATCGAGCATATTCAATTTGTACCGATGAATCTGCCTCCCGCATTCGTCTATGTATGCCGAAAAAAATAAGTTTCTAAACTGTGAGAACACCTATATTTTGAGCATGGGGTGTAAGAATATGGTAATGTAAACATAATACCATACCGGGGAGAGGCATATTGCAAGGAGGCGGATGAATTGGTCAAAACGATTCTGGTCACGGACGATGATTTGGAAATAAGAGATATTATTCGTATCTATTTGCGCAATGAGGGCTACAGAATATTGGAAGCGGAGGACGGGGCTCAAGCTTTGAAAATCATGCTTAAGGAGCCTGTTGATTTGATCATTTTGGATGTCATGATGCCTACCATGGATGGGATTCAGGCGTGCATGAAAATGCGGGAGAAGACCAATGCCCCTATCATCATGCTTTCTGCAAAAGGGGAGGATATGGACAAAATTACCGGGCTTACAACAGGAGCGGATGATTATATCAGCAAGCCGTTCAATCCCTTGGAGCTGATCGCCAGGGTGAAGGCGCAATTCCGGCGGCAGACATTGGCCAAGGCAGGAGGAAGCGGACGACTCGATACGGATGAGCAGATCACGGAAATTGACGAGCTCGTAATAAATCGAAAACGCCACGTAGTCACCGTTAACGGAAAGGAAGTGTCCTTGACGCCTATCGAGTTCTCGATCCTGGAGCTGATGGCAAGTCATCGCGGCCATGTGTTCAGTATAGAGAAAATCTACCAGAACGTGTGGAAGGAGGATAAATTTTTATCCGATAATACGGTCATGGTGCATATCCGGAATATCCGCGAGAAGATCGAAGATAATCCTCGGGAGCCCCGATATATCAAAACCGTGTGGGGGGTAGGATATAAAGTTGATTAAATACTTCTTTTCCCTGCTGAACTGGAATAAGAGCATTCGCGTACGTATCGTGGGCGGGTCGTTCCTCAGCTTCTTTCTCACAACCGTGATCTCGTTTGTCTACGGGAATTATATTTCATTCGAGCCGGGCTATCTGGACCAAGTGATCTCGCTGCTGCTGTTCTTTGGGCTCTTCATGTTCCTTTTCTTTTTGGTTATGCGCCGTGACGTTCGATATTTGAGATCCATGGGCGAATGCTTAATGTCTATCGCACAAGGCAATCTGAGCCATCGGGTGCCTATAAGAAAACAGGATGAACTGGGCATTGTGGCAAGCAATATTAATTATATGGCGGATCAGCTGCAGTCCATGATGGAGAATGAACGGCGGATCGAGAAGTCGAAGATGGAGCTGATCACGAATGTTTCCCATGATTTGCGAACACCGTTAACAAGCATCGCAGGCTATCTAAACCTGCTGAAGCATGATGATTATCAAAATATCGAAGAGCATAAACGATATATTACGAATGCCTTCAATAAAACCCAGCAGCTGAAAAAGCTTATCGATGATTTGTTCGAGTATACCCGCTTGACCAGCGGAAGTGTTCAATTAATCAAGTCGACGGTAGACTTGAGCAGCTTGCTCGAGCAAATGCTGAATGAATTTGAACCGATCGCCCAGGAGCAGGGGTTGTCCATCAACGTTGTTCGTGAGCCTATGCCGATCTATGGTGACGTAGATGCTGAAATGCTAGTAAGAGCAATCGATAATCTGCTGATCAACGCACTCAAATTCTCATATAAGCCCGGGGAAATTACAGTAAGGCTCTCGGTCTGGGAGGATCAAATCTATCTCGCGGTCGAAAACGTAGGGCAGCCGCTAACTGAGGAGCAGGAGCGCAGGTTATTTGAACGGTTTTATAAAGTAGAGTCATCCCGTCACGATAACGATACAGCCCAGGGGGCGGGTCTCGGTCTATCGATCGCCCAAAATATTATTGAGCTGCATGACGGCCGGTTAGGTCTTGGTCATCAAAACGGACATTTTACTTTCTATATTGAGCTGCCGCGGAACTAGACATCCTTACAGGATGGAAGCATACTACAGGCAATCGATTAAGTCTTCGGTTGCCTCTTCAGCCTGTACAAATAGGGCGTAAGAACAACAGGGATAAGATTCCGTCTTGCCAAAAAAGAACGGTTGTGATATTTTATATGTGTAACCGGTTCCACATTAAGGAGAGAAGCTGAGATGGCAACCATTAAAGAAGTGGCTAAGCATGCGGGCGTTTCGGTGGCAACCGTATCGCGGGTGCTTAACGAGATTGGCTACGTGCATGAAGATACCCGCAAAAAGGTAGAAGCTGCTATCCGTGAGCTGAATTACACGCCTAATGAGGTCGCTCGTTCTTTATATAAACGCAAATCCAGGCTAATCGGCCTGCTGCTGCCGGATATTACCAACCCTTTCTTTCCCGAGCTTGCCCGCGGAGTGGAGGATGAGATGCACAAGCATGATTTTCGCATTATCATTGGCAACAGCGACGAGAACACGAACAAGGAAAAAGAATATATCCAAACGTTTATCCAAAATAACGTAGTCGGGGTTATCGCCTCTACCAACTATCCGGACACTGATACATACCGGAAGCTTGATATTCCCGTCGTGTTTCTCGACCGGACGGCAGATAACCGGCCTTCCGTATATTCGGATGGACGAGAGGGCGGAAGAATGGCAGCCCATGAGATCGTGACCCGCGGCAGCCGTCAGATCACGATTATTCAAGGACCTAAGCATATCCGACCGGCACAGGATCGTTATCAAGGCGCCATTGACGTGCTACGTGATCAAGGGATTGCCTATAACGTAGTTCAAACCTCTTCCTATTCTTTTACCGAAGCGGGCAGCTGGGCTCAAGAGCTGTTCGAGCAATTCCCCGATACCGATGGGGTCATCGCAAGTAATGATATTGTCGCTACAGCGGTTCTGCACGAAGCTCTCCGGTTGGGCAAGAAGGTTCCGGACGACGTACAGATCATAGGATTTGACGATATTCCGCTCAGCAGTCTGCTGACGCCGTCGCTTACGACGATTCGCCAGCCGGCTTATGATATGGGAAGTACAGCTGCCGGGTTACTTATTCGATTGATCGACAATCAAAATCCAGACCAAAAAACGATACAGATGCCCGTTACATTCACAGAGCGGGATACGACAAGAAAGGTGTGAAGCTGCATGGTTAAAATTATCGTGGTAGGAAGCGCATCCATGGATCTTGTTGTAACATCGGCGAAGCGCCCGGGAGCCGGAGAGACGGTTCTTGGGGACAGTTTCAGCACCGTTCCCGGTGGGAAAGGCGCCAATCAGGCAGTGGCCGCAGCGCGTCTTGGTGCCGATGTTACTATGATTGGAAGAGTGGGGGACGACCCATTCGGCGTAGAGATTGTAAACAATTTGAAACGAAATCATGTTTCTGTCGACTATGTGGAACCGGTTACACATTGTGGGAGCGGTACCGCTCATATCATTCTGGCGGAAGGCGATAATAGTATTGTTGTCATAAAAGCTGCGAATAATGAGGTTACACCACACTACATTGATCGTTCCCTGGATGCTTTTAATAAGGCGGATATGGTGATGATTCAGCAGGAGATGCCGGAGGAAACCGTCACTCATGTCAGCAGAATTTGCCGAAAGCTGGGCATTCCGCTTTTGCTGAATCCGGCTCCCGCTCGGCCTTTGGAGAAAGAAGTGATCGAGAACGCGGCTTATCTAACGCCTAATGAGCATGAAGCGAAAATGATCTTCGCAGATATGACCGTTTCCGAAGCGCTCCGCAAATATCCGAACAAGCTGTTTATAACTGAGGGCAGCCGAGGAGTCCGTTATTTTGACGGTACTCAGGAAGTGCTGGTTCCTTCTTATAAGGTGGAAGCGGTGGACACAACGGGTGCGGGGGATACGTTTAATGCAGCATTTGCGGTTGCATTGGCGGAAGGGAAACCCGTCTATGAGAGCGTTCGGTTCGCCAATCGTGCCGCTTCCTTATCCGTGACCAAGTTCGGGGCACAAGGCGGCATGCCGAGCCGTCAGGAAGTGGAGGTGCAGATCTGAGATGAAAAAGCATGGGATATTGAATAGTCATATCTCCAAGGTTCTGGCCGATCTGGGTCATACCGATACGATAGTGATAGCGGATGTCGGGCTTCCTATACCCGAAGGGGTCAAGAAAATCGATTTGGCCTTAACTCACGGCTCTCCAGGCTTTGAGGAAACCGTTAACGCCATAGCCGCCGACATGGAAGTGGAGAAGGCGGTCATTGCGGAGGAGATGGGCTCGGACAACCCGGCAGCCTTTCATTATATACAAAATAAATTCAACGGGATTTCGATTCAGCAATGCTCTCATGAAGAGTTCAAGCAGCTGACGAAGAAGGCTAAAGCGGTCATTCGTACAGGCGAAGCCAAGCCGTATGCGAACATCATTTTACAAGCAGGCGTCTATTTTGGTTCATAAGGAGGAGCCTTTATGCACATTCGAATGAATGGGATCCACAAAGCCTTTGGAAGCAATCAGGTGCTGTCCGGTGTCGATTTTGAACTGCGCGAGGGCGAGGTTCATGCGCTAATGGGCGAGAACGGTGCCGGTAAGTCCACATTGATGAACATTCTTACCGGGGTCCACGCCAGAGATGAAGGAACGATTGTCATCGACGGCAAGGAAACCTATTATGCCAATCCTAAAGAAGCGGAACGCAATGGTATTGCATTTATTCATCAGGAGCTTAACGTATGGCCGGATATGACGGTTCTCGAGAACCTGTTCATCGGCCGTGAAGTATCGTCCCGCTGGGGCTTTCTTAAGGGGAACGAGATGAAGGCGCTCGCAAACGAGCAGTTCCGCAAGCTCTCCGTAGACATTCCGTTGAATATTGAAGCCGGACAATGCTCTGTCGGACAGCAGCAAATGATCGAAATTGCCAAAGCGCTGCTTACAGACACCAAAGTCATCATTATGGATGAACCGACCTCAGCCTTGACGGAAAGAGAGATTCAGAAGCTGTTCGAGGTGATTGAGTCGTTGAAGAAAGACGGCGTCTCCATCGTGTATATTTCGCATCGAATGGAAGAAATATTCGCCATCTGCGACCGGATTACCGTCATGAGGGACGGACGAACCGTAGACACGAAGAGCATTCCGGATACGAATTTTGACGAAGTCGTTAAGAAAATGGTTGGCCGTGAATTGACCGAGCGTTATCCTGCAAGAACACCAAATCCGGGCGAGGTTGTCCTTGAAGTGAAGCATGCCACCCGGAAGGGATGGTTTGAGGATGTAAACTTCCAGATCCGTGCCGGTGAAATTGTAGGCTTCTCCGGGCTTATGGGCTCCGGACGCACCGAGATTATGAGGGCAATATTTGGTCTGGATCGTCTCGACAGCGGAGAGCTTTACTTGTTCGGCAAAAAAGCGGTTATCCGTAAGCCGGTTGACGCCGTTAATCTGGGGATTGGGTTCATTACCGAGGACCGTAAGGATGAAGGGCTGATTCTGGATTTCTCGGTACGGGACAATATGGTGCTGCCAAGTCTGAGCAGCTATACTTCCAAAGGGCTGATCTCGGCGCAGAAGGAAAAAACGTTCGTGGATGCCCTGATCAAGCGTCTGCAAATCAAGACCCATTCGTCCGAAACGTCGGCAGGCAATCTGTCCGGCGGTAACCAGCAGAAGGTGGTCATCGCCAAGTGGATCGGGATCGGACCTAAGCTCCTGATTCTGGACGAGCCGACCCGAGGCGTGGACGTTGGCGCCAAGCGCGAAATTTATCAGCTGATGAACGAGCTGACAGGGCATGGTGTTGCGATCATTATGGTCTCCTCCGAGCTCCCGGAAGTGCTGGGCATGAGTGACCGCATTGTTGTTGTCCACGAAGGGCGCATCACAGGGGAATTGAGTAAAGAAGAAGCAACACAGGAAAAAATAATGATGTTCGCGACAGGGGGACAGTAATATGACAACGAAGAATGAAGCATCGTCCAAAGGCTTGCAAGTATCGCAAATTACACAAAAATTAGGTCCTCTGCTCGGCTTAATCATCTTGATTATCATTGTATCCGTGCTTAATCCAAGCTTTTTGGAACCGCTCAACATATTAAATTTGCTGCGGCAGGTGTCCATTAATGCTCTGATCGCGTTCGGCATGACGTTTGTTATCTTGACCGGGGGCATCGACTTGTCCGTCGGTTCTATATTGGCGCTATCGAGCGCATTTGTCGCTAACATGATGGTTGCCGGCTTTGATCCGGTTCTGGCCATTATTATCGGCTGTTTGCTAGGCGGCGTGATGGGTATGGTTAACGGATTTATGATTACCAAGGGGAAGATGGCTCCGTTTATCGCTACTCTGGCAACGATGACGATATTTAGAGGCTTGACGCTGGTATACACGAACGGGAATCCGATTACCGGATTAGGCGACAGCTTAACGTTCCAGATGTTTGGCCGTGGGTATATGCTGGGCATCCCGGTACCGGCCGTTACGATGATCATTGCTTTTGTTATTCTGTGGGTTGTTCTGAACAAAACCTCTTTCGGGCGGAAAACTTATGCTATCGGCGGTAATGAAAAAGCATCTATCGTCTCCGGTATTAAAGTGCCCCGCGTGAAAATTATGATTTATTCTTTAGCTGGAATGCTGTCCGCATTGGCGGGGGCTATCCTGACATCCCGTCTGAACTCGGCGCAGCCAACGGCAGGTACCTCTTATGAGCTGGATGCAATCGCAGCGGTCGTCCTCGGGGGGACTAGTCTTTCCGGCGGTCGCGGTCGTATCGTAGGTACGCTGATTGGTGCCCTGATTATCGGTACGCTGAACAATGGTCTTAACCTGCTCGGCGTATCCTCCTTCTACCAGATGGTTGTCAAAGGGATTGTTATTCTTATCGCCGTCCTCATCGACCGCAAGAAATCCGCATAAGGGGAGATTGATTTATGAAAAAGCTAACGATTGTCATCACCATGCTTCTGCTTATTTTAACCACGGGCTGCTCCTTGGAACCACCGAGCTGGGCTAAGCCGCAAACGGGCGGGGATTTGAAGCATATCAAGATCGGTCTTTCCATATCGACCTTGAATAACCCGTTCTTCGTATCCCTAAAGGACGGCGTCGTGGCTGAAGCCAACAAGCACGGCATCGAAACGATTGTCGTCGACGCGCAAAACGATTCGGCCAAGCAAAGCAACGACGTGGACGATTTGATGCAAAAGGGTGTTAATGTCCTGTTGATTAACCCGACAGACTCGGCTGCCATCTCGACCGTCGTTCAATCTGCGAACAGTCTGGGCATCCCAGTCATCACACTGGACCGTTCCTCGGATAAAGGCGATGTAAAGGCTTTGGTTGCTTCGGATAACGTTAAAGGCGGTAAAATGGCGGCGGAATATATCGAAAAGCTGCTAGGTAAAGGAGCTAAGGTGATTGAGCTGGAAGGTGTTGCCGGTGCTTCGGCTACCCGTGAGCGCGGTAAGGGATTCCACGAGATCGCGGATCAGGACTTGAAGGTTATCGCTAAGCAAACGGCGGATTTTGACCGTACTAAAGGCCTGAATGTAATGGAAAACCTGCTCCAAGCGAATCCGGATGTGCAAGCCGTATTTGCCCACAATGACGAAATGGCGTTAGGGGCCATTGAAGCGATTCAAAGCTCCGGCAAATCCATTCCGGTCATCGGGTTCGACGGCAATGAGGATGCTTTGAAGTCGATCCAGGCAGGCAAGCTTACTGCTACCGTTGCTCAACAGCCCGAATTGATCGGTCAAATGTCGGTACAAGCCGCATTCGATGTGCTGCAAGGCAAAACGGTAGAGAAGACGATTCCAGCACCGCTGAAGCTGGTCACTAAGGAATAAGCGGCTGGTTTTGATGCAGAATAGTAAAGAATTGAATCCGGTTGAATACGAAGTCGCGCCATTGGCGCGGCTTTTTTTTGCCTAAAGTGCCTGAATTAAGGGAAAAGTATCGGGAAATGCTACACTTTGACCATATTATTTACAGGGAGGCCGATTCCGCTTGGATCAACCCGTATTAGCTCCTCATGAAGCATTGGAGCTGCACGAAGCGCTTAATTTTAAAACGCTATGTCTGGCCAAATCGAAACTGATGCAGGGGCTGGTTTTTGATCAGGAATTAAAAGCACTCATGCAGAAGGACGTTGAACAAACGAAGCTTGCCATCGCCGAGCTCATGGCGGTATATGAAAGAGCGCCTTTTCAGGCACCCGTCCCCGAGAATAGACCTACTCCAATCCTGAATTGAGGGTGAACCCAATGAATCATGATTATCTTGACCCGATCAACTCGCTTCATATGCCGGAAATGGCGGATATGACATTTGCAATGGATTTTCTTATGCGTGCCAAAGAAGGAGTCCGGAATACGGCCATCGCCTTGACGGAAACGGTATCTCCGGATGTCAGAGCCCTTTTGCGGAAGCAGCTGAGGCAGGGGATATCCCTTCATCAGGAAATCACGGAGCTTATGCTTCGTAAGAAATGGTTCCATCCGTATGAGCTGAAGGAGCAATATCAATTGGATCAGCTGGCCGCCAAAAACACGGAAATGATTTCTCAAATGAACTTATTCCCGGAGGATACGTCCCGCAAGGGGATGTTCGACCGTACTCCGGATGAGCATATGGGAGGTGGTCACGCATGAAGGCGGTAACGTATCAAGGTATCAAAAACGTCGCCGTTAAAGAGGTCCCGGATCCGAAGATTGAAAAGCCGGACGATATGATCGTCAGATTGACCACTACCGCGATATGCGGCTCCGACCTGCATCTTCTTCATGGAATGATTCCCAATTTACAGGAAAATTATATCATTGGTCATGAGCCTATGGGCATTGTGGAAGAAGTCGGTCCTGAGGTTACGAAGCTGAAGAAGGGCGACAGAGTCATCATCCCGTTTACGATTGCATGCGGCGAGTGTTTTTATTGTAAAAACCAGCTGGAAAGCCAATGCGATAATGCCAATGAACACGGGGACATGGGGGCATACTTCGGGTATTCTGGAACTACAGGCGGTTATCCGGGCGGTCAAGCGGAATATTTAAGGGTTCCTTTTGCCAATTTCACACATTTTAAAATTCCGGACAATAATGAACAGCCGGATGAGAACTTGTGCCTGGTTGCCGATGCCATGTCAACAGCGTATTGGAGCGTTGACAATGCCGGAGTCAAGGACGGGGATACCGTCATTGTGCTGGGCTGCGGACCGATAGGGCTGCTGGCTCAAAAGTTTTGCTGGTTTAAAGGGGCCAAGCGGGTCATTGCGGTCGATTATGTCGATTACCGCTTGCAGCATGCAAAACGTACGAATCATGTGGAAACCGTCAACTTCGAGCAGCAGCAAAACGTGGGCAGCTATCTCAAGGAGATCACCAAAGGCGGTGCGGATGTCGTTATTGACGCCGTAGGGATGGACGGAAAAATGAGCGACCTCGAATTTTTGGCCAGCGGCCTTAAGCTTCAGGGCGGTACGATGAGTGCGCTCGTGATTGCTTCCCAGGCGGTACGCAAAGGAGGTACCATCCAAATCACCGGCGTCTATGGCGGGAGATACAATGGCTTTCCTCTCGGAGATATTATGCAGCGTAACGTGAACATCCGCTCCGGGCAAGCACCGGTCATTCACTACATGCCCTATATGTATGAGCTGATTACGACAGGCAAAATCAATGCGGGCGACATTATTACCCATGTAATTCCGTTAAGTGACGCCAAGCGAGGATATGAGCTGTTCGATACCAAAACCGACAACTGCATTAAGGTCATATTGAAGCCATGAGATCCTGAAATTGGGAGTGAATCAAGCATGAAGCCCTATGCATTACATGAAACCTTGGAGGTTCACGAAATAGCTGCATTCAAAGCCGTCTGCCTGACCAAATCGAAAACGATGCAAGCCCTGGTCTCAGACCCGCAGCTGGGTGCCATTCTGCAGCAAGATGTCGCCACGACCACGAGGCATCTTCAGGAGCTTGAAGCTATATTAAACAGCAGCAAGGAGGCGCTGCAATGAATCCTGTGCTGGAATATTTAACAGGCATGACTCATTTGACGGATGAAGTGGTCGCCATGGACTTTCTGAATACCGCCAAAAGCGGTGTCCGTAACTATGCGATGGCCGTAACCGAATGTGTCTCGCCCGAAATCAAGACAATCTTAACCCGGCAATTAGAGGACGCTATCGACACCCATGAGAAAATTTCGGATTATTTGATCGGGAAAGGGCTGTATCACCCTCATCTCCTTAATGAACAAGTTCGTCTAGATCTGCAAAACATTCAGACAGCCTTGAAGGTTCCATCATTGGGATAAGACGAATGGAATATAGATCTACAAAAGCCGATGCGGCCTTCGGGTGCACGGCTTTTTTGTAATAGTGTGATCGTATTTCCCTATGAAAATGAAAGACTCAGCCTACTATGGAATGAAAGTTTTGGATTATGATCATCATGAAACGGCTGTTTTTTTAGGAGCTAATGAAAGGAGGCCTTGTTTATCCCTATTATGTAATCGTTTACATAAAAGAAGTATTTTAAGATTTTGGAGGTGTACCCATTTTGCGGGCATGGATATCAAAGCTGTTATGCTGCGCTTTACTTCTTCAGCCGTTAGCGGCAGGAGTGTTTGCGCCGGAGCAGACTGCCGCAGCCGCAGTCAATGATGGAGAGGTTACTCTCCTGGAAGAAGATTTCTCGACCGCTTTGGAAGGGCTCCCTGCCAACCAGCTGGGATTCGATTATTCTGCGCTTCCTGCAGGCGCATCGAGCGATGCCGTGATTGAAGAGGAGCCTACGACGAAGCAAAAAGCGCTTCATCTGTCCGTCAATCATGCCGGAGAAAGCCCCTTTCTGATCAGCAAGACGTTCGGTGAGAGCAAGACCGGAACTATCAGGGCTGAAATCACCTTTATGCAGCCTGGTACTTCCAAGAAGCAGGATCAGCTGCTGCAGCTGTATAACTCCGGAGTCGGTACAAGCAGCAAGTATTTGGTCATCGGGGGACTGGACCCGGGGAAGGGAGCCGTCTATTGGACGGATACCGCTCCGGCTGATTTGAAAGCCTCGTACCAGCTGAACCAATGGCATACGATGAAACTGGAGGTCAATACTCAGAACAAACGGTTTAGTCTGTGGCTGGACGGCGTACCGATTCGAGCGAGGGAAAAGGCAAACCTATTTTCGGCGAACGATGAGAAAAATGCGAACGCATTTAATTTTAAAAAGCTGGTGATCGGAACTCCTGCTGGCGATGGCGAGGTCTATATTCGAAGCGTCATGGTCACTCATACTCCGATCAAAGCGCCGGACGCCCCGCAAATCGCTTATTGGGTAGGACGCAACAATCAATCCATTGCCATGTGGATCTATCCTGACACGGCCGCAACCAAATATTCCATCAAAATTAAAGCCAGAGAAGAAGATCCGTGGTATACAACCTCCACGTATACCGGCACTCCGACGAGCTATCCGTTCCTGGCATCGCCTTCCGCATCGAACGAATGGGATTATACTTTGAACAAAGCCGTCAAGATCACGCTTGGCAAACCCTATATTATCGGTGTCTCAGCCATAACGAGGGATGAGGTTGCCAAGGTGGATATTGAAGGAGAGATCACGCAATTTGAGGCGATAGCCTATGAGGTCACTCCCGTAGCAACTCCTGAAGACAGCATTTTTGACAAGGTTCTTGCTTATGAAAATTATAATGCTCACCGATGGTCTGTCCAATCAGGCTTACATCCGGGAGATGAACCGTTTGCCGACAGGGCCTCCCCACTCAAAATCGTCTCGATACCCGATAAATACCGTGAAGCGGATTGGATCAAAACCCACGTCGACACGATGAAATACAGCGGCCCCTATCCGCAAATAGCGACGTTTTCCGTTCGGGACCAAACGGCCGTTTATGTAGCTATGGATCAGCGGGAAACATTGCCTAATTGGTTGAAGGCAGGCGAGGGATGGACCGATACGGGGGAGGTTATCCAGTTAGCAGATCCGGCTCTTTCGTACACGTTTAAAGTCTATAAAAAGCTATACGGGGTCAAAGATGAGGTTAAAATGCCGTGGAACAATTATACCGAATACAACAGCGGCAAAAACGCGGGCTACTTTGTGTTCGCAGAACGGGTACCGACGGATCTGAAGCTGGACCCGGTAAAGGCCTATACGAATGTTCCAAGCTATACCATCTCCGGAACCGTTGCATCCAACGTGTATTCCGGAACGGTAGCTTCCTCTGTTTATAACAGCGTCTACAGCGGTTCCGTCACTTTATCGGTATATCAGAACAAATTGCCTGTATACAGCAGCCTTTTGACCCAAGATCAGTACAAGGTTGATTTAAAGCTGGTGCCAGGCGCGAATCTGATCGAGGTGTATGCGCAGCGGCCGAATGCCACGTTATTCGATAGGGTTTCTGCGGTTGTCCATTATGACCAGGTTTCACCGGAATTCCGAATCGATGCACCGCCGCCATGGGTTAGAGATGCAGAGTATGCGCTGCGCGGATCTATAAATAAAGATGCACTTGTGACTATAAAATTAAACGGTGCCGTTGTGGCGGACTCCACTGCCAAGGCAGGGAATGTGCCGTTTACATACCCGCTTAAGCTAATTGAAGGCGCTAACACCATTGAAGTGTCCGCAGCAGATATTGCAGGCAACCTAAGCACGGTTAACTTTGTCATTAACTACGAGTATTGGATCGGGGAGCCGGAAACGGTCACTTTCGACGGCAAATTCATCGATACCGTTAATCCGGCCGAGGATGTGCTGGCTTGGAAGCAGATCTCGAACCCTACCGCGACCCTGAAGCATGTCACGTTATGGTTTGTGCTTTACGATAGCCATAATGCGATGGTCGATTACTCCAGCGTAGATGCCGACATTGAACCGGGACAAACGAAAACATTGCAGGCCGGCTTCCGACTGCCTTCCCAAACGAGCGGCTATAAGGTCAAAGCATTCGTATGGGATAGCCTGACGGGTATGAAGCCTTATTCGGGCGTTATGGAGCTGGATTAACAGCATGGGTGAAGTGATGTTCTTCTATGTAAAATTCAGGGAGGTTACGATATGAAGCATGCCCTGCGAGTAGGGCTGTGCCTTTTGCTCAGCTTGAATCTTATGCCGATAAGCTTTTTTACCGGTCCTTCGGAAGCGCTGGCTGCCGTACAAGCTGTTCCGCCCTTGGAACAGCCGAAGGCGCTTCAAGCAATACCCGGCAATAACCAGGTTGCATTATCATGGGATGCCGTTACGGATGCCGCAGCTTATCAAATCAAGCGCAGTACGGTGAACGGGGGGCCCTATGACATCATCCAAAGCAACCACACAGCAACAAGCTTCACGGATCTGACCGTAAAGAACGGCCTTGTCTATTTTTATGTGGTCACGGCAACTAACGGTTCCGCGGAAAGTATGAATTCCAATCAGGTGAAGGCATCGCCTTATGCGCCGATTGCCGGTGCTCCGGAGCCGCCAGGGGATTTTGCAGCAACGGCATATAACGGCAGTGTAGAATTGTCTTGGTCCAAAGTGACCGGAGCGGTCGGCTACAGCCTCAAAAGAAGCAGCACCAGCGGTGGACCTTATACGACGATAGCTGCCAACCTGACTTCTCCAACCTTTAAGGATAAGGTTATTGATGGAGAGGCCTCCTCCATTCGCAATGGAGCAATCTACTATTATATTGTAACGGCCTCCAATGATAAGGGGGAAAGCCAGCCGGCGAAAGAGATTGCTGTGTCTCCGGCCAAAGTGATTTCGGTAGCGCAGGATGGCAGCGGCGATTTTACCAATGTTAAGGATGCGATTGCTTCTATCGACCCTAAGAACACGAAGCGTACCGTCGTCTTTATTAAGAAGGGAACATACACCGAAAATGTCGTCATTACACCGCCTTATGTCAGCCTGGTAGGGGAAGGAACCGGACAATCCAAGATTACAAGCAACAAATCGAATGCGACGAACCCGAATCAGGCAATCTCCGCAGCGACCGTCATAGTCCAAGGGGATCATTTCTCGGCCACGAATCTGACGATTGAAAATAGCGCCAAGCCTTCCGACGGTCAAGCCGTTGCGCTGGCTGTCCAAGCTGATCAAGCAGTGCTGGAAAATGTTCAGCTCCTTGGTTACCAGGATACGCTGTATGCGGGCATTCGGGCTGAAAGCCCCCGGATCGGCAGACAATATTACCGCAACAGCACGATTGTCGGACGCACTGACTTTATTTATGGCCCGGCAAGCGCTGCCGTATTCGATCATGTAGACGCTGTCAGTATTAACAAGTCGGACAGCGGCGGAGTCATGACGGCAGCGGCGACTAAGAATGAAACCGATCCGGGGCTTGTGTTTATAAACTCCCGGTTGTTGAAGGACAGCAGCACACAAGGGAAGCATTTTCTGGGCAGACCATGGCAGGATAAGCCGATTGTGCGGTTTATCAATACCTATATGGATGATCATATTGATCCAGCCGGCTGGACCACGATGCAAGTCGATCCGTATTCGTTCACGGAATACAACAGCAGCGGTCCGGGAGCAAGTCCTGCCACCAGGGTCATGGGAACCCAAATGTCGGCGCAGGAAGCGAGTGAGCTGACGATTCCCCGGATGTTTGATGGCTGGGACCCGACCCAATCCGTTATTATTCCGGGCATGTTTCCTGATATAAAGGCATTTGCAGCCCCTGCCATGCCGGACGGGCAGAACGGAGCCTATACCAAGCCTGTGCTCATCTATTTGGAGCAAAATGGGGAGCTCCCGGAAGAAGGCAGGGTCCAATACCGGGTGAATGAAGGAGAATGGAAAGCATATGCCGCTGAATTTGAAGTCGGTGGGCAAGGCGATAACGTCATTCAGTACCGCTATATCGATAAAGCGGGCAATGCGAGCGCCGTCCAGTCCATTCGTGTAACTGTAGATCCGAATGCCGTAGCTCGGGTTCCGGCCTTCCCTGGTGCCGAAGGGGCAGCGATGTATGCCAAAGGCGGCCGGGGCGGACAAGTATACGAAGTTACGACTCTGGAGGATTATGACACCAAAGCGGGAGAAGCTCCGATTCCCGGTTCTCTTCGCGATGCGGTTAGCGCAGGCAATAGAACGGTTGTATTCCGCGTCTCGGGAACCATTCATCTGAAGCGGGAGCTGGATATTACCGTAGGCAATATCACAATAGCAGGGCAGACAGCTCCTGGAGACGGCATCGCGGTTAGCGGGTACATGGTCAAATTTGGCAACAATAATGTGGGGACCGATCAGATTATCCGCTATATCCGATTCCGCAACGGAATTAACGTGCTGAGCGATACCGCAGATATTACGGGCAACAATATTATCATTGATCATTGCTCATTCAGCTGGAGCTCCGATGAAACGTTCTCGGTCAAAAACCGCAAAAATTTCACGGTGCAGTGGAGTATTATCAGCGACAGCTTGAACCTTTCCATTCATGGCAAAGGCGCGCACGGATATGGTGGGATTTGGGGCGGAACGAACGCCACATACCATCATAATCTTCTGGCCAGTCACAACAGCAGAAATCCGCGGTTTGACCGGCAAACCGATCCGGATAATTATCCGACCAAGATTGATTACCGGAACAATGTCGTCTATAACTGGGGCAACAATTCTGCTTATGGCGGAGAGCAGGCCGTAGGCATCAATATGATCAACAATTATTATAAGCCGGGTCCCAGCACCTTTGACGGGGTAAAAAGCCGAATAGTCGCTCCTTCCGGCGAAGCGAACAGCGGTACCTGGTACATTGACGGCAATGTTGTGGAAGGGGCGCCGGATGTCTCCGCCAATAACTGGGTGACCAATTCGCAAGGCCAATGGAAGGCCATCAATCCACAAGGGCCTATCGTTCGCAAGTTTAAGCCTATCCTGATTCCGGATGCGACCGATCCCATAGGAGGTCCTGTCACTACGGATACGGCTGAAGCGGCGTATGAGAAAGTACTGCAAAGCGCAGGGGCGTCTCTGCCGAAACGGGATTCGTTGGATGCGAGGATTGTGGCCGATGTGAGAAACGGCACAGGCCGGATCATTAATACGATCCAGAGCGATGGAGGATTGCCTGAGCTTCTGCCGGCGGCACCTCCGTTGGACAGTGACCATGACGGGATACCGGATGATTGGGAGGTTGCCCATGGGCTTAACCCCGCTAATGGTTCGGATGGGGCGGGACTAGATGCGAACGGATATACTTACTTGGAGAACTATATCAATTCCCTGGTCGTTCCTGTTACGCCGAATCCGATTGTTCAAACGACAGGGATTCGTATGCACCAAGCCTTCAAAGAGGGGGACATCATCACCCTTGGTGCGGAAGCATCAGCTGAGAGCGGCATTGCCCAGGTTATCTTCTATTCCGGCAGTCAGGAAATCGGCCGGGTTCAGAACGCTCCGTTCACGCTGGAGTGGAAGCAAGCCCCCAAGGGAGAGCACTATATTTATTCCAAGGCAATTGATAATACGGGAAGAATGACCCTTTCGTCCGTTACCATTATTTACGTCAATGGTGCGGGAGATATCACACCTTGGGTTTCCAGCGACATAGGCTCCGTCACTATTGAGGGGAGCGCCAGTCAGGTAGGGAATGATTTCTCGGTCAAAGGGGCAGGAGTCATCGGCGGCAGCACGGATTCCTTCCATTATACTTATCAGCCGGTTGAAGGCAATTTCGAGATGATCGCTTATGTTGACTTTGACTCGGAAATCGATGATTTGACCAAAGCGGGACTCATGGTAAGAGCCAGTCTTGCCGATAATGCGCCGGCTGCGGCGATTTTCCTGACCCCGGATACGGATGAAAACGCACCGACCGGAAGGAAAGCTCTCTTTATGAACCGATTGGCCGCAGGGGCGAAATACAGCTCGAAAGCGGCAGCCTCCAGCAGCCTGAAGGCACCTTTCTGGTTGAAGCTTGTCAGAACGGACAATACCATTACCGGTTATGTGTCTACCGATCGGGTCAACTGGGGGATCGTTAATTCTGCCGTCCTGGAGCTTGAGGACCAAGCCTACATCGGAATGGCGGTGGATGCGCCGAAATCTACGAGCAACTCCGATTACTTGGCCGCAGCCAAATTCAAAGACGTACAGCTGTATCGTTCCGCAAAGTTCCTCCTTAATAACCCGAGTACGGCTGCCGTTGAGATTCCTTCCTATACCGTCGAGGGAACTATGGTAGACGGAGCCAATTTGGAGATCAGCCTTAACGGTACAACGGTCATCCAATCGGTATACCACGAAGCAGGAAGCCTGTTCTCGCATGACCTGCAGCTGACGGAAGGCTTGAATACCATTACCATCTCGGTGCATAGCGAAGCCTCCGGCGACGTGATCAACTCAAAAACGATTTCCGTCACCTATAACAAATCGGCCATTGTATTCCAGCCGACTTCAACCGTTCCGGCAGTCGTCCATGTCCCAGCCTATGAGCTGTCCGTTACGTCGAATCGGGGAGCTGCAGCTGTTGTGTCTCTGAACGGCTCGGTGCTAATGGAGAATGTAACCGTAACGCCGGGCATTCCTCTGCACATTCCTTTGACGCTGCAAGAAGGAGCCAATGAGATTGTGATTACCGGCAAAGACGAGTATGGGAACACGGGCATTAGCACTTTCCGGATGACTTATAACCCTAATTGGGGGTCCGGGATGTTCACCATACAAAAGACAGAGCTGCATGATCTAGGAGGTAATTTGATTTACAGTCTTAATGGCGTCAGGGATGTTATGGTCAAAGCTACGCTGGCCAGCAACTCCAAGGTCAGCCAGAATGGAGTGGTAGTCATTGCGCTGTTCGATTCACAGGATCGGATGACCCGATATGCATTGACCGAACAAACCATTTCCGGAGGCGCAACAACTCAAGCAAGTGCGCTGCTCAGGCTGCCAGAGAATGTATCGGAAGGCTACAAGCTGAAGGTATTCGTGTGGGATCAAACATCGAGCAGGAATGTGATCTCCAATGTAGTCTCGATTCCATAGTCGAACATGGGGATAGGGGAATAAGCGGGCTTAAGCTGCAGCATTCCCCTGCATCCCAAAGGAGGAGTAAGTTTGAAACAATCCACGGTGCTATTGCTCGTGCTGTTATTATGCTTTAGTATGGTGTCTCCAGCTGCAGCGGCACCTTCCTCTGCGGTCAACGCTTCATATGATAGCTCTAGCGGCCAGGTCCAAATAACAGGAAGCATGGGGACGGCTCCGGGCAGCCTGGTAACGGTACAAGTTCGGAATCCGAACGACGTACTCGATTATTTGGATCAAGGAACGGTTGGCCCGGACGGCCGTTATTCATTTGTCTATACACTGAAACAAAGAGTCAACGGAAACTATCTTGTCAAGGTAAGCGGCGAGAACGTGACGAGCATTGCAACGGAAGCGTTTTATGTAAGTCCGCTGGAAGCTCCAAGTGTATCAGCTGTGTTTGACTACGGAACACGCAGTGTCATCATTTCTGGTACGTCGGGGACTATAGAGGGCAATCCTGTACATGTCGAGCTTCGAAACCCGAACCAGGTCGTGGAATATTCCGATCAAAGCGCGACCGGAGCTAAAGGTGCTTATTACTTCAAGTACACCTTGAGCCAATTGTTGAATGGCATCTATACCGTCAAGGTATGGGGACAGGACAGCAGCCTGTCTCAATCCGCTACGTTTGCCGTTCAGCTGGGAGACAGCTCCAGACGGCCATCGTCATCCGGCCCGGCTTCCGCTCCGGTGATTCCGCAGCTGCCTCCGAATCCGGAAATCTCTACGGAGAAGGGGCTGACCTTGCCGCTGAAGGTCCAATTGGATCCACTCTCCGGCGCGGCACTGGCGCAGTTAACGGATGAATTGTATAACGATGCTCTAAAGAAAGCCCAGTCTGGTGAGCAGCGCAGTATCACCCTTGAGCTGGAAAAAGCGGAAGGAGCCCAGAGCTATGAGCTGTCTATTCCGGTTGCCTATTTTATAAGCAAGCCGAATATGGACTTCATTATCGTTACCGAGCTGGGTACGATCCGAATTCCTTCTCATATGCTGTCGAATAGGTCTTTAAATGAAGCACAGAAGATTGGTCTAAGGATTGGGAAAGGCACTGCGAATACTCTGCCTGAATCTGTACAGAAAGAGGTTGGAGATCGGCCGATAGTTCAACTGGATATCCGGGTTGACGGTCAAATCGTCCCCTTCGATAATCCGGATGCGGCCGTATTGGTTGCCATTCCATATCGTGCTGCAGGTGAGGAGCTTACCCAAGCTGAGCATCTCACTGTGTGGCATATCGATCCGCAGGGTAGCATAGAGCCGGTTCCGACGGCCCAATATGTGGCCTCTAAGGAGCAGATCATGTTTAAAACGACTCGTTTCAGTTCCTTCGCGGCGGCTTACGTATTCAAAAGCTTCGAGGATCTTGAAACCGTACCTTGGGCTAAGGAAGCCATTGAAGTGATGGCGTCCAAGGGAGTGATAACCGGGATATCGGAGAAGGAATTTGATCCGGGCACCAGAGTTACCAGAGCGGATTTTATGCTTTTATTAACGAGGGCTATGGGATTCAATGCCTCGGCTTCCGCCCAATTTCACGATGTGAATCAGGATGATTATTATCATCATGCGGTAGGGGTGGCCAAAGCTCTTGGATTAGCGGAAGGGCGAGAGGATGGGAAATTTTATCCGAGGGAGCCTATCTCACGGCAAGATATGATGGTGCTTATCAGCCGCGCTTTGCATAAAGCTGGGAAAACACTGCCCCAAAGTTCAGAGGAGGACTTGGCTGCTTTTGCGGACCGTACACAAGTATCGTCTTATGCTATTAGTGACCTTGCGGCAATGGTCAAGGCCGGTGTAGTCGAAGGTGACGGAAGCAGGCTGAATCCGTTGGCTAATGCAACGAGGGCGGAAGCAGCCGTATTATTGTACCGAATTTATCATCAATAAGTTGAGTGTTCAAGCGTTCTCTCCGTTCGGGGAGAGCGCTGTTTCACTTTGTCGGATATTTTGATGGCAAGGAGGATGGGAATGCAGCGTCGAATAAAGAAGAAACCATAAACGTGAAAAAGAGGTATTTTACTTTGAATAGAGCCAAACATCAATTTAACAAAGTTGCGGTAGAGTATGATTTTGTGAATACGTTATTAAATGATTATTCCTTTTTTATGTCCAATCTCCCCGAGCAAAAGGACGTGCATTAGATGTTGGCTGCGGCTCGGGTATTTTAGTTCAAGAATTGTCATCTCATTTTGAATAGGTCATTGGTATTGATATTTCAGACGAAATGCTTGAGATAGCTAAAGCGAAGCGTCAGCGTTCCAATACAAGCTACTTGAATATGGATGCAGAACATCTTACCTTCGATAGAGGATTTGATTTCATTGTGAGCAGAACCACCTTCCATCACCTAAATCATATACCGAGTGTCTTAAACAATATGAAAGGTTTGCTGAACGATGGTGGAAAGCTTGTCATTCTTGACAATGTATCTGAGAGAGAAACCCCGCCAGCTTACGTGTATGTTATTGGAGCGATGCTTGAGTTTATTCCCCATCTTCGCAAATTCGGGTTAAGAAACGCCATCAGAATTTTCAAGCATAACACTTCCAAGTCCTGGCTTGAACATTTAGCATCGGACAAGTATCTATCCGAAAAACAATATTACGACTTATACGGGAAGCTATTGCCGAATTGCCGTTTTCAAAAAATGGGTTGGGCAATGGGCGTTGTCTGGGAAAAATAAAAATTCACCTACTCATTACGGTAGGGTCGTGGGGAGGTAATGCTTTTTTATGAGCCTGGAAACAGCGGCCAAACAGATCGATGAGCTTGCTATACGAGATCAAGCCGATTCTATTAATCTACGGATTCTATCCTTATCAAGCTCTGATCAGCTATCCATTCATGGGCTGCTGGACCCTGGAACGCTGGAGTATATAACTATGAACAGGGTTCGCTTTACTTTTGATGATGCGGTGAAAGAGCATATCGTATGGGCATGTTACCGGAATCAGGAATGGTCGGATGCGTTATTGCTCAAACTGATCAAAGAGTATAAACAGGATCCGTATGTTGCTTTGGAAAGTATAATCATAAATGCAGTTACCAGAGATCAAGTGACCAAGGAACAAATCGATTTGATTCTACAGCATGGTCCGGATAACGACGGACTGCGCCGGCAAATCTATTTTTGGTCTGTAAGAAACCAATTAGAGACACGGCATGTATTGAGTACCGCAGGGATTCAGACACTCCAAAGAGTAAGAGGTTATGATTTGTTAATTCGAGCATTAGATGAACGTTTGATTAATGAGGCAGATTTGGAGCTCTTTCAAAAACCCGAAGCCGGGGAAAGGGATAGGAAACAGAAAGAAAAGCTTTATGCGAAAGCGATTGGATATAAGGGTTCATAGGAGCTACAGGAGAGTGATAAGATGGGAAATTACGTATCATTACCTGATCAGCATAGTTCATTGGAAGATTTGCATATGTCCAATGGTCTCACCTCGGTATTTCTTGAAATGCTTGTATTAAGCGGTTCACTGATGGCTGTATCTAACCGGGAAAAGGAATTCATCATTTGGTTAGCTCAACGGGATCAGTCCATTGTAGGTATTGGAACTGTTGGGTTTAGTTTGGAGGAGATGCCATGGTTAATTCATGATTTCAATCGGATGAAACTATTTATGTTAAAAACCATCGAAGGAGCAATAAACAAAACTAAGTGGGAGGTTCTCGACTATGAACCTAATGAAGAAATGGTGGTGAGATGCTTACATCATTTCAAAGAACTGATAAAAGCATTCAGCGTAGATCATGTTCTCGAAAGTCATTATTGGGAATGGAGTGAGCTCGATGATAACGACCCAATTCCTGCCATACCTGAAGGTCATCCTATGTGCCCAACCCACTCCATATATTTGTCTTGCCATGGATGCCTTATTTGTAATTCGATGTAGAGGGGTGAATCATGAAATTCCGTAAGAAGCCGGCAAACAATAGAATTGAATTCACCCGGCAAAATTTTATTCTTAAATCTAACCCTCGGAGACCGACGTTACCTGTATTCGTACCTCTTCCGTCAGTGCATCAATTATCACATGACGTCATAACCAACGCCTGGGTAAATCAAAGCGACCTCGGGCTCTTTGTGCTGTGCTATACCTGTAGTAGAATGCGAGGCGACGTCATCCCAAACGAGTCGGACAGATTCTTCAGACACCCCCCCATAATTGCGTAAATACGCGAGGAGAATGGTTCCACAATAGGTTATTTCCCATGATCTCGAAGCAATTCTGCGGCTCGGTTAGCCAGGCCTGAAAATAGACTATGCCTTAGAACAGGGATAATCACGCACCTTACAACATAATCATGAAATGATTTTTTTAATGATAAAGGCATTCAGCCTTAAGCAGTTCCTATGTATGAAGGAGGCTGTTTCCGATAAAAAGCTGCCGATTGTACTTGCACATTTTCCCAGAACTTGTGCGTGCGCCATGACATTTCATACCTCTGATGCATGGAGTGCAGGCCATACCTTAATATCGGTTAGCCGATGTTAAAAACGGATTATTGCCAATGTTAAGGTTGGATTATCATTGGTTAAATTGAATGGTTTCCATGTGACGCAATCTTTGCAAAAATATGAATAAGCGAAATCGTCGGTACGCAGCGATCTGCATTCTTGGTCTGACGCTATCCTCGATATCATTTACACCATCGCGTGAAGCCGGCTGCTTTCGCCAAACTTTTGCTTTTATTTGAAGGAGGTAAAAGGGGTATATGAAAAAGACCAGCGGTAAAAAATGGGCTGCTGCAGGGGCATCGGCTCTATTGACCCTATCGGTCGTTGCAGGATGCAGCGGCTCGAGCCCGGCAAAACAAGGCACAGATAAGAAAGAAGGACAAGAGCCACCTAAATTGCAAGCGCTTACCTATTGGGTAGGTCTTGCAAGCAACGTTGCTGCAACATTAAAGAGCTTTGGCGATATGACGGTGTACCAGGAGCTGCAGAAGCGTACCGGGGTGAATGTGACATTCCAGCATCCCCCTGTAGGGCAGGAGAAGGATCAATTCAATTTAATGATTACCGGTAAAGACCTGCCTGATGTCATCGAATATGGCTGGACGGGATATCCCGGCGGTCCGGAAAAAGCGATCAAGGACAAAAAAATTATTAAGCTGAACGATATTATTGCTAACCATGCTCCGAATCTAAAGAAAATTCTGGATGCCAACCCGGATTGGAAAAAGCAGGTTATGACGGATGAAGGCAGCATTTATGGCTTTCCGTTCTTACGTGGCGATGATTATTTGCTGGTCAGTAACGGCATAGCACTCCGCAAAGACTGGCTGGATAAGCTGAACCTGAAAATGCCGGAAACTATTGACGAGTGGTATACCACCTTGACCGCGATCAAGAAGAGCGATTTGAACGGCAATGGAAAAGCGGATGAAATCCCGTTATTGATAAGCAAAAACGATATGGGAGGTTCTGTTGCTTTTCTCGGTTCGTTCGGCGTCAATTACGATTTCTACCATGTGGATGGCAAGGTGAGCTACGGGCCTATCCAGCCTGAATATAAGCAGTTCCTGACCGTGATGAACAAATGGTACAAGGAAGGGCTGCTTGATCCGGATTTTGCCGTGACGGACAGCAAGCTGAAGGATGCGAAGGTGACAGGAAATCAGCTGTTCGCGACGGTCATGAGCACCGGCTCCGGTATCGGTAACTATACATCGCTTGTCAAGAACAAAATTCCTGATTTCAAGCTGGTAGCCGCGCCTTTCCCTGTTGTAAACAAAGGGGATAAGAAGCTATGGAGCGCAAGAACCTACAACTTCTCCGGAGGGGTAGCCGCTGCGATCTCAACCTCGAACAAGAACCCGGAGGCTACGGCCAAATGGCTTGACTATGCTTACAGCGACGAAGGCAAGATGCTGTTTAACTTTGGAGTCGATGGCGTTTCTTATAAAATGGTCAACGGTTACCCGACTTACCTGGACGACATCATGAACCCGAAGGATATGTCCATGGCTCAGGCTATGGCCCGTCATGTCCGCGCCAACTTCAACGGTCCGTTCGTACAAGACAAACGATATATGGAGCAATACGCCGCTTTGCCTGAGCAGAAGGATTCGATCAAGATCTGGTCGGAGCCGACCGATGAAAGAAAGCTGCCTCCGGTTACACCGACTTCGGATGAGAGCAGCAAGTTTGCTTCCATCATGAACGATGTCAATACGTTCAAGGACGAGATGTTCAACAAGTTCATTATGGGAGCGGAGCCTTTGGATAATTTCGATAAGTACGTAAAAACCATCGAAGGCATGGGCATCCAGGAAGCTATCAAAATCGAACAGGCAGCTTTGGAAAGATACAAGAAGAGATAATGCTACTTCATGGTTCGTTGAATGGAAGACAGGGGGAGATGACCCGTTCATCTCCCTATCCTATAGAAAGAGGAGGAGGGATGCCGTATGGAAACGATAAAAGCCGCCGAGGGTGCCATTAGCAAGTCCGCCCGTTCCAGGCAGAGCCTGTGGATCACGATTGGACGCGATCTTAAGCGCAACAAGCTTCTGTATTTAATGGTTTTGCCCGTCATTGCATATTACGTTATCTTTGATTACGGCCCGATGTACGGACTGCAAATCGCATTTAAAGACTATAGTCCCGGAGACGGCATCTGGGGCAGCTCGTGGGTCGGGTTTCAGCATTTCATTGATTTCTTCAATAGCTATTATTTCTGGAGGCTGATTCGTAATACGTTGCTGATCAACGTGTATGAGCTGATCTTCGGTTTTCCTGCACCGATCATCCTGGCGCTTTTGCTTAACGAATTGCGCAGGCAATATTTTAAGCGGATCGTTCAGACCATTACCTATTTGCCGCATTTTATATCCGTTGTCGTCGTTGTCGGCATGCTGGTGGATTTTTTGGCGAGAGACGGGATTGTGAACCAATTGGCTGCCTTCTTCGGGGTGGCTTCCAAGTCTTATTTGTCCGAGCCGGAGTGGTTTCGCTTTATTTATGTGTCGTCCGGCATTTGGCAGCAGGTCGGATGGGGCTCCATCATTTATTTGGCGGCGTTGTCTAATATCGATCCCACCTTGTATGAAGCTGCCAAGGTCGACGGAGCGGGCCGCTGGAAGCAAATGATTCACATCACCATTCCAGGCATTATGCCTACCATCATCATTTTGTTAATACTGAAGATGGGGTCGATGATGTCCGTCGGCAGCGAGAAAATTTTGTTGATGTACAATCCGCTGACCTACGATACGGCCGATGTCATTTCCACCTTCGTCTACCGCAAAGGTATACTGGAAGCAAGCTACAGCTACACGACAGCCGTAGGTCTGTTTAACGCCGTTATAGCTTTTTCCCTGCTTATCCTCTCCAACAGCATAAGCAAGCGGGTAAGCGAGACTAAACTATGGTAATGGGGGGAACAGCAGAATGGACAAACCGACTCTCGGCGAAAAAACGTTTGACGTTTTGAACGCATGTTTTATGATTGTTCTATGTTTTTTGACGCTGTATCCGTTTTTGTTCGTCGCATTTTCTTCCCTGAGTGATCCCGGCCTGCTGGCACAGCATCGCGGCTTGCTATGGAAACCATACGGCTTTAGTCTGGATGCCTACAAAGCCGTGTTTGCGAACCCGAACATTTTGAGCGGTTACCGCAATACCCTGTTTTATGTCATTGTCGGAACCATTTTCAATCTGATCATGACGGCGCTCGGAGCGTATTTTCTTTCGAGAAGAAATGTTTTTTTTAAGAACGCGGTCATGTTTATGATTGTGGTCACGATGTTTTTTCAGGGAGGACTTATTCCCACGTACCTTCTGGTCAGCAATCTGGGTCTAGTAGACACCCCATGGGCGATGATTATTCCCGGGGCCATCAATACATGGAATTTAATCATCATGCGGACCTCATTCCAGGCGGTGCCGGTGAGTCTCGAAGAATCGGCGAAGATCGACGGGGCAAGCGAATGGACCGTGTTGTGGCGAATTATTCTGCCGCTGTCGATTCCCGTCATGGCCGTCATGGTTTTGTTTTATGCTGTTGCTCACTGGAACGCATGGTTCAATGCGATGATTTATTTGCGGGACCGCGATCTGTATCCGCTGCAGCTGATCCTGCGGGAAATTCTAATCACGAACAGCACGGACAACATGATGGTGGATGCGTCGGGCGTGGATAAAATGCCGATCGGAGAAGCGATCAAATATGCAACGATCATGGTTGCAACCATTCCTATCCTGGTACTGTATCCTTTCTTGCAAAAATATTTCGTCAAGGGGGTAATGATCGGTGCGCTGAAGGAATAAAAGCCGGGAAGCAGGAAAACGGGACCCACTTCCAGAATAAGATAGTTACGGAGAACGAATTGGGAGAGGTGGGGTATGGTGCGCATCAAAAGCATATCTCGTGGGAGTGCCTTCACAACTCTTTTGTTGTCTTATCTGGCCGTTTTTCTGCTTCCTATTGCATTAGGATCGATTCTGTACACGAAAACCAATACGATTATGACCGATAATGCGAATCGGGCGAATTATGCCATGCTGGAGCAGCTCCGTCAAGTCATGGACAGCAAGCTCAGGGATGTCCAGCTCATGTCCCAGCAAATCGCGCTGAACCCCCGCTTGCAATGGCTTATGAACAATGCGGAGACGGCGGACTCGGCCGACGCCTATAAATTCGTGGAATTCGTCTCGGAGCATATGTCGCGCTACCAAAATGTAAGCGATCTCATTCAAGGCTACTACGTTTATCTAGGCGTGAATGATACGGTCTTGATGCCGACAGCCAAAACTTCGGCGGACGTGCTCTATGAACGTTTGTACCGGCCGGTGGGAACCAGCTTTGAAGCCTGGCGCAACGGGCTGATCAGCAGTCCGCATTACCAGGACTTTATCCCGGTCACCTATGATACGCCCACCGGCACGCTGGATACCATTACGTATATCCAGACATTGCCGCTTGGCGAGCCGAGCGATATCCGCGGCGCGCTTGTTATTTTGCTGGATGTGAATCAAATTCGCAGCATGCTGTCCAAAGTCGAATCGGCTTACCAAAGCTCGGTATTCATCCTGGACCGGAAAGAGCATCTGATGATCGGAAACGATCGTCAAGCCCTGCCCTGGGACCAAATCCGTGACGTCGTCCAGTACAAAGGCGTACCTTACGAGTATAAGGACCATGGCAAGGAGATGATGCTGTCTTATACCGCCTCGGAACAAAATGGGTGGAAATACGTCCACATCATGCCCAAGAATGTGTATCTGGAGCGGGTCTATACGCTGAGAAATTGGATGATCACATTGCTCTTGATCTGTCTGGCCGGCGGCGGAGCGGCGATCTGGTTCTGGCTGCACCGCAATTACACACCGCTGCGTAACGTAGTACGCGTGCTGCAGAACGGGAAGCCGCTGCGAACGAAGCAGCCGTCCAATGAGTATGAGTTTATTCGGGAAACCATTCAAATGACCATGGATGAAGAGCGTGAGCTTCGGAAGACATTGTCCCGCCAAACTCCGGTCATTCAGGCAAGCTTTCTGTCTCGTTTTATTCGCGGGCATGTTGACGTAAGCCGAATGACCGATGAATCGCTTGCGTTTATGAATATCCGGTTTAATTCCGATTTATTTGCCGTGATTTTAATCGACATCGCCGATACCAGCCGGTTTAGTGCGGATTCGTCGGAACGGCAGTGGGCTTTGATTCGTTTTATTATTTCCAACATAGGCAACGATTTGATTCGCGAGAGAGAATGGGGGTATTCGGTGGAGCTGGACCAGCACCGTGTAGCCCTGCTTGTCAACTTCTCGGAAGCGCGCAGAGCAGAAGCGGACCAGGCGCTCGACGATATCGCAGCCAGGCTCAAGCAGATGATGGAGGAACGTTTTCATACGTATATCACCCTCGCCATAGGGAATATGCATGAAGGGACGGAGCACGCATGCGAATCCTACTTCGAAGCGCTCAGTGCGCTGGATTATAAAATGTACAGGGGCCACAGTTCCATTATCCGCTACAGGGAAATTTCGGACACGGACGGTCACTATTATTACCCAATCGAAACGGAGATTCAGCTTATCAACTTCACCAAAAGCGGCGACAAAGAGAATGTCAGCAGGCTTATCGACAATCTGTTTCATGCGCACTTCAGCCAGCGGCGGATCTCTCCTGAACTGGGAAGGAATTTCTTTATTAATATGGTCAGTACCTTATGGAAAATCATGAATCCGATGGAGCCGCTGTATCACGAGGTATTCGGCGAAGGATTCGATCCGCTGAAAGAATTATCCTCGTGCACGACCGTGGAGGAGATGAAGCTCAAGATCAGAGAGTGGTATCTCGCTCTGTGCCAGCATTTGAATGCGGGACGCAGTCATCACGGCCGACAGCTCTCAGAACGAATCACCCGCTATATCGAAGAGCACTATGGGGACGATATGCTCAGCTTGACGACCATTGCGGATCACTTTAGTTTAACGCCGCAATATTTATCCGCTTTTTTCAAGAAACAAACGGGTATGAACCTGACGGACTATTTAACGAGAGTCCGTATTGAGGAGGCCAAGAAGCTGATGAAGGATAAAAAGCTGACCTTTACGCAAATTGCGAACAAAGTCGGCTATGCCAGCGATATTGGGTTCATACGGGTATTTAAAAAGTATGAAGGAACGACTCCGGGCAAATACCGGGAGTCCTTATAAGGCGAACGTTATGAAACATGCGATAAGTCGAGATAGAAAAGCTTGAGAAATCAGGCTTTTATTTTTTTGCGGTTAATAATGGATATTTCTAATCCATGAAATATGCTATATACTAAAATTAGATAATATTCTAATTAGATTTGGAGAGAATGACGAATGACCAAGCGGCGATTTCGCGATTATGGCTTCTCTGTCGGCAAGCTGCCGGCGGGAAGGCTTAACAGTATAACCGATGTGCCCGGCGTTGCCGTCGGACATGTGACTTTGAACAAGAACCTGGAGGGCAATTGCGTTAGGACGGGAGTGACAGCGATTTTACCGCATCCGGGGAATCTGTTTCGGGAAAAGGCAGTTGGCGCGGCCTATGTCATCAATGGCTTCGGCAAAACGACGGGACTGGTGCAGGTAAATGAGCTGGGTACGCTGGAGTCCCCGATTATGCTGACCAATACGTTCAGTGTCCCCGCAGCGACGGAAGGCGCGCTGAAATTCATGATGGAGCTGGACGAGGGGATTGGCGGCCAGGATGGTTCGCTGAATGTCGTTACCGGCGAATGCAATGACAAGCTGTTAAATGATATGAGAGGCCTGCATATGCGGCCCGAGCATGCTATGGAAGCTATTCGGCAAGCGAAAGCAGGGCAGCCTGTTGCGGAAGGAGTGGTCGGAGCCGGTACCGGCATGGTGTGCTTTGGGTATAAAGGCGGTATCGGCACCTCTTCCAGACAAATAACGGTAGACGGTAATGTTTATCATATCGGGGTGCTGGTTCTTACTAATTATGGAAAGGGCACGGACCTTACAATACTTGGAAAGCCGGTCGGGGCATTCCTTAATCAACCAATGATAGAACGCGGGAATAATGACGGTTCGATCATTATCGTGGTAGGGACTGACCTGCCGTTAGACTCCCGCCAGTTGCAAAGAATTGCTAAAAGGGCGGGCATCGGTCTGGCGCGAACAGGCTCCATCGCTCATCATGGCAGCGGGGACATCGTGATCGCATTCAGCAACGGCAGCCTTATACCGCATTCGCCGGATACGGGGTTCATCACATTGAAATGTATTCGTGAAGACGGGCCGCTGATGTCTGAATGTTTTCGCGCAGCTGCAGACGCAACGGAGGAAGCGATCTATAACTCCTTATTCATGGCGGAAACAACAACAGGCCAAGGAGGGTACATCGTTCACTCGCTGCCTGTTGAAGATGTGCTGACCTATCTCCGCTCAAGGTGAACACCTTAAGCGTGAATTCATTCATCATACAAAAGTCAAAAAGTCCTCCTTGATGCCGAAATGCGCATGAAGGGGGACTTTTCTTTTGAAATTGCAAATATCTGTCAGTAAAGGGTAGGAATCGGGGGGCATGCGACAGCATCGATCAACCTTGGATCTATCCCGTAAAACATCCAAAAGGCGCCGTTCCATCTATAGCCGGAAATTTCGCCGTATTCCACGCGGGTAGGATAGAACCAAAATTGGTCCCCATTAAGCAGCCAAACATAGGTGTACTCATGAATACAGTCGATTACATACGAAACAGAAGGCTTTGGGGGAATGTACGCGGGCGGAGGTGATTGCGGCTGCCTCATCAATCCCTGGGTGCTCCACAGCGGTGTATACATCATGGTAATCCTCTCCCTTTAATCGAATAACAGAATCCATTCACTTCTTTAAAGTACGTAGGTGAATGACTATATGTTTGTGCGGATGCCCATATCATCTTTTTGAATCGTACAGCATGGCACATCACGATTAAGATTTAAGACAAGCTTCGGTTGACAGCCGCTTGCAAGTAACGATGCAGCAAGGAAAAGTCCATCTCGTTGCTTCGGACGGCCTTGCGGAATTTGGCCGGTGTAATGTTCATCAGGTCGGAGAACACCCTGCTGAAATAATGCACCGTTTCGAAACCGACCTCCGCAGAGATATCCTCCATGTTGATGTCGGTATACACTAGCAGATAGGCGGCTCTTTTGATGCGCTCATTGCGAATCCACGAAGGAAACGTAAGCCCGAGCTGCTCGGACAGAAGACGGGATAGCTGCCTCTCCGATAAGTGAATTTCCTGAGCCAATTCCTTAAGCGTCAATTTCCGGGAAAGATGGCTGAGCATATAATCTTTCGCTTCCTTTAGTGCACCCGAATAAACAGGCTCGGCTTCCTGCTCTGCCGTAACCGTGCCGCCGTGCCGGGAGAACATGGACAGAGCTGTCAGAAGCAGAGAATGGGCTAGCTTTTCAGCAGCTAATGGATAATCGACGGTTTCTCCTGAGCAATACGCAATGAGCGCTTTCCAGGTCAGTACAGGGGCGGATTGCTCTGCATCGGCTATAAACAAATGATGAAACTGGTTCAGCTTATCGAAACTGCTTATTACATCAGGATCGGAAGCTTCCTCTAAAACATCAAAGGCGACGAACAGCAGCACCATGCCGGACTCACTTACGATATGATGGGAGCTGTTGGGCTTGGAGCAGTACAGAGTTCCTTTATGAAGGGGATAGGTAATGCCATTATGAACATAAGATCCGGAGCCATCCGCTACATAGCAAATTTCAAAAAAAGAATGGGCATGAGGCGTATTGCCGCGATGACTTGGTTTGCCTCCCCAATAGTGTATAAAGAAGGAGGCGGGGGGACCCTGAAGTCTCGTAACATGCTCGTTTAAATATAAACTACTTTTTTGGCATGAGGCTGTGCTAGGGACCATGCGCTTCCTCCTTTTATATTGTTTCCTTGGAATTCTATATGAAAGGGTTTTCCCAACGGCCTCATTATATCACGAAAAGTGCAAAAATAAGGCGTGATTTTGAAAAGACTTCCGCCCTCCCAGCCCCTATACTGAAAAAGAATAAACGAGGAAAAAGGAAGGGCGGATAGACAATGAACATGAACCATAGCTCCAAAAAAGTACCTACCGGTATACTAGGCTTTCCAGTTGCACCGATGGATCAAAGCGGAAGACTGGATGCGAATGCCTTTGAACAAAATGTAGAATTTCTGCTTCAAGAGGGACTCTCTGCTATTTTCGTAGCTTGCGGCTCCGGAGAATTTCATGCCCTGTCCCATCAGGACTACCGTCTCATGGTTGAGACAGCGCTTTCGGCTGCCCGAGGGAAGGTCCCTGTATATACCGGCGTTGGCGGCAACATCACTCATGCGATAGAGCTGGCCAGGCTGTCTGAGGAGCTAGGCGCGGACGGCTATCTGATCCTTCCTCCTTATTTGATTGATGCGGAGCAGGAGGGGCTGTACCGGTATTTAAGCGCCATTATCGGGAGCACGGAGCTGAACGCTATTGTATATCAGCGTGATAACTGTATCCTGACGTTAAGTACGCTGGAACGGCTGCTCGAGCACCCTCAGCTGGTCGGGTTAAAGGATGGACACGGGAATATGGACCTGAATATTGAACTGACACAGACCATAGGCAGCCGGTTGGCTTGGCTGAACGGAATGCCCATGGCCGAGGTGACGATGCCGGCTTATGTGAATTTGGGCTTCAGTGCCTATTCGTCAGCCATATCGAACTATATTCCGCATATTTCACGCCTGTTTTATAACGCGCTGCTAAATGGCAATCAGCCCATGCTGAATGATCTGTACCGTCATGTTATATTGCCGATCAGTGCGATCCGCCGTCAAAGAAAAGGCTATGCGGTAGCCCTGATCAAAGCCGGCATGCAAATCGTCGGACTGCCGGTTGGGACTGATGTTCGTCCGCCGATTATCTCTGTGGAAGAAGAACATTACCGGAAGCTGGAGGAAATCATTAAGGTGGCTTTCGACCGGTTTCCTGAGCCTAGGAAGGAGGTTAACCCCCAAGCATGAGCACATCACAGGCTAGTCCGACTTATTTGAATTTTATTGGCGGGAAGTGGATTCCCTCCCATACTGGGGAAACAGAAGCCAGCCTAAACCCGGCCCGTAAACACGAAGTGGTTGGGTATGTACAGCAATCCTCGCTGGAGGATCTGAATCAGGCTGTACAGGCTGCGGCTGATGCTCAAAAGGCGTGGAGGCGATTGGCTGGAAGCGTAAGAGGAGATTATCTGTACAAAGCAGCATCTCTTTTGGAGCTAAGGCTGGATGAGGTAGCGACGGCGATGACCAAGGAAATGGGCAAGACGTTCGCCGAAGCCAAGGGCGAAACGGCCCGCGGGGCTGCTATTCTTCGCTATTATGCGGGCGAGGGGATGCGCCCTGTTGGAGATGTGATTCCATCCACGGATAGTGAAGCCCTCATGTTCACGACCCGAGTGCCGTTAGGCGTAGTAGGTATTATTACACCTTGGAATTTCCCGGTAGCGATTCCGCTATGGAAGATGGCGCCCGCCCTAGTCTACGGCAATACAGTAGTCATCAAGCCTGCGTCGGAGACGGGGGTGACCTGCGCCCTGCTGATGGAATGCTTCGAGGAAGCAGGTTTGCCTCCCGGTGTCGTCAATATGGTAACAGGCTCCGGCAGCGTTATCGGCCGAGGCATCGCGGAGCATTCTGGAATCCAGGGAATATCATTCACCGGCTCCAATTCGGTTGGCAAATCGATAGGTCAGGCTGCACTTGCCCGCGGAGCGAAATATCAGCTTGAAATGGGCGGCAAAAATCCGGTGATCGTAGCTTCGGACGCTAACCTTGAGCTGGCAGTGGAGGCTACGGTGAGCGGCGGCCTTCGCTCCACAGGACAAAAATGTACGGCTACGAGCCGGGTCATCGTACATGAGGAGATCTATGAACCGTTCAAGCGGCTGCTTTTGAATCGGATCAAGGAGATCCGGGTCGGGGACGGCATGCTTGATGGGGTGTGGATGGGACCTTGCGCAAATGAACGGCAGCATCGAACGGTTCTTGCTTATATCCGTAAGGGAATTGAAGAGGGAGCGAAGCTGCTGTGCGGCGGGGGACAGACCCAAGCCGATGATTTCGCCGGCGGTTACTTTATTGAACCCACAGTATTCGAGAATGTCACTGCTAACATGACGATTGCCCGGGAGGAGATCTTTGGCCCTGTGCTTGCCCTGATGAAGGTTGAGAGCATCGAAGAAGCGCTGCAGCTGGCTAATGACGCCGAATTCGGGCTTAGCGCATCCATATTTACGTCGAATATCGGGTCCATGCTTCAGTTTATTCAAGAGATGGACGCCGGCCTTGTACGAATCAACGCGGAAAGTGCCGGGGTGGAACTTCAGGCTCCGTTCGGCGGCATGAAGCAGTCGAGCTCTCATTCCCGCGAGCAGGGACGTGCGGCGATCGAGTTTTTTACGGCAGTCAAAACCGTGTTCGTCAAATCATGACGAGGAGGCTAAGTTATGAAGCTTGAATCCTTGCATTCATCGCCCCATTCTTCACCCGTCATTACGGACATGCTGGTAATCCCCGTTGCCGGACGGGACAGCATGCTGCTGAACCTGAGCGGGGCTCATGGGCCGTTTTTTACCCGCAATATCGTCATCCTTAAAGACAGTGCCGGGCATACAGGGGTAGGTGAGGTGCCTGGAGGGGAACGTATCCGTCAGACCTTGGAAGACGCCAAGCCGCTTGTAGTCGGGCAGTCCATCGGAGGCTACAATAATGTCTTGAGAGAGGTAAAGCGCAGGTTTGCCGATCGCGATGCCGGAGGCAGAGGGCTTCAAACCTTTGATCTGCGCATAGCCATCCATGCCGTAACAGCGCTGGAGGCCGCGCTTCTGGATCTTCTGGGGCAGTTCCTGAATGTCCCGGTCGCTGCGCTTCTCGGTGACGGTCAGCAGAGGGAAGACGTAGAGATGCTCGGTTATTTGTTCTATATCGGGGATCGCCGTAAAACTGATCTGCCATATACTGACGATCCCGATGCCAAGGACGGCTGGTTCCGGCTTCGTCATGAGGAAGCGCTCACAGGTGAAGCGATAGTGCAGCTTGCCGAGGCGGCACATGCCCGATACGGCTTCAACGATTTCAAGCTGAAGGGTGGTGTCCTCTCCGGGGAAGAGGAGATGGAAGCCGTTGAGCTGCTTGCCCGGAGATTTCCGAATGCGCGTATAACTCTGGACCCTAACGGAGCCTGGTCATTAGAAGAAGCAATCCGGTTATGTAAAGGCAAGAGAGAGATTTTAGCTTATGCCGAGGATCCCTGCGGCGCTGAGAAGGGATATAGCGGCCGCGAGGTGCTGTCAGAATTTCGTCGTGCGACAGGGCTTCCGACGGCTACGAATATGATAGCCTGCGACTGGCGGGAGATGGGTCATGCCGTACAGCTCCGCTCGGTTGATATTCCTCTGGCGGACCCGCATTTCTGGACGATGCAGGGCTCTGTCCGTGTTGCACAAATGTGCAATGATTGGGGCCTCACCTGGGGCTCGCATTCCAATAATCACTTTGACATTTCACTTGCGATGTTTACTCATGTAGCTGCTGCCGCTCCGGGTGAGATAACAGCGATCGATACGCATTGGATATGGCAGGACGGACAGCATGTAATAAAGGACCCGCTCCAAATAGTCGGGGGACGCGTTCAAGTTCCGGATAAGCCCGGACTTGGTATTGAGCCCGATATGGAGCAAATCGAAGAGGCTCACAGGCTGTACACCCGAATGAGTCTTGGAGCGCGCGATGATGCAGCCGCCATGCAGTACTTAATACCAGGATGGACTTTCGATCCTAAGCGTCCTTGCCTGCTGCGTTAAGAGGATACGGTAGGTTACTGCTTACCCCACTAAGGCCCACTTAGTGGGGTTCATTTCATGGATTCATGAAATCTTATCTGCCAAAATAGACTCTCGCACAAAGAAATATGGACGCCAGTCCATTCTTAATCCCGGCGAATGAATACCATAGGTAGATCAAGAGTGAAAATATGGTATTTTATGGAGATTGGGAGGTAACGGTAGTGAGGCGCAATCCAGCCCGTAAGCAAAAACATCAACCTCTTTTAAAAAAACGAATGAAGCTGAAGGCATCTAAGAAAAAAATAAAGCTGTGTTTTCGAAGACCTAAACGAAAAGTAGAGAAGAAGGATCCAAAAATAAAACGTTCGCGAACCTGCCGCTGGATATACCGTTTACCGGGGGGAAGGGGATCACGCGGACCGCAAGGTGAGCAAGGGCCGCAAGGGATACCGGGGCTTCCCGGACCGCAAGGCGAACAAGGGCCGCAAGGGATACCGGGGCCTCACGGACCGCAAGGCGAACGAGGGCCGCAAGGGATACCGGGAGCTCCTGGACCGCAAGGCGAACGAGGGCCACAAGGGATACCGGGAGCTCCGGGCCCTCAAGGGCCGCAGGGAATACCAGGACCTCCCGGTCCGCAGGGCGAACAAGGGCTGCAGGGCATACCGGGCCCTCAAGGCCTACAAGGGATTCAGGGAGAACCTGGGCCGGCAGGACCTCCGGGGCCGCTCCCGGAAATAACCATCATCCCGGCAGCATCCAGGTACTACTATCTGGTTGAGTCCGACTTGTCTTCGACAGAGCCAATAGAGATCCCGGCTGAACTGTTTACGAACGACGCTGGCGAGCCCGCCGCTCTTTTTCAAGGGATAGGCCCTAGCAGCTATAACAGTTTATTTATCAACGGCATTTTGCAAACGAGCGACGTATACAGCCTCAGTCCTACTACATTGACTCTTAATACCAGCGACACAACGATCTACCGCGGAACTCCCATTATACTGGAAATTATTCTGTTATCAGCCGTAGTTACTTATAAGGAGATAACAACAAATCGTTAAGGATTACATCCCGGCAGCGTCGGTATCCCACCTATTCCCTTGCGCATTTTTCAATATGGGTTTCGCAGCTATCGCTGCTTTTTCGTATTATTAGGTTAGCCGGAACTATCTGGCTGGCCTTTTTTGTTTGTGAACAACAGCATCCATTGAGACATCATGTCAGAAATGGAGAAGCCGGGAGAGGGTTTTCTCTTTTTGACACTACAAGGTCACATTCCTCGCGCTTAGTTAGTTATACATAGAGAAGACTTCACTAAATGAACCCGATGGAAAGGAGGTCTGTAACCATGGAGATTAAGAAACACATCGACCAGGTTCTTCAAGGTCATCCGGATGCGTTCGAGTGGGTCGTTCGGAGGTATCAGAGGAATATAGCGGCATACTGTTACTTTATGCTTGGAAATCGGCAGGAGGCGGAGGACGCTGCGCAAGAGGTTTTCTTCAAAGCATACAGGAATTTGGCGAGCTATCGTCACGCCAATGATGACTTGTTCCTGGCATGGCTGTATAAGATTGCCGGGAATCATTGCAGAACCCTGATCCAAAGAAAAAAGAAATGGAAGCTCCTCATGCCGCTATTTGGAATTGCTCGTAACGAGAAGAGCGCTGAGCAAATAGTTTCCGACCGGGGCGATATGGACTTGCAGTGGCTCGAGGGTTTAAACGCGGCAGAAAAGGAGATTTTGGCTCTGCGGGTCATTGAAGATCGGTCGTTTCAAGAAATTTCAGAGCTGCTGGGAATCAGTTCAGCTACGGTACGTAAGAGATTCGAGCGCCTAAAGAAAAAATTGAAAAGAAACAGAGAGCAATGGGAGGATACGGGATATGAACAACGATTCGAATGTTAACCATCTGATTCGCAGAATGAGAGAGACAGCATGGCCTGAGGCCGATCTCACCGATAGAGTCATGCAGCAAGTGTATGCCTTTCATAAAGCTCAAGGTCTGCAAAAGCGCAATCGGCTTAAAGTAATGCCAATGTGGGTTGCCTGCGTTTTGTTGTTTGCTGCCGCCGCTTCCGTCAGCGCTGCCACTATATTTCACGCTTCCTGGAACGGAGTACAAATCAATATCCTTCACAATGGGGGGCATGAGGCTTCACATACTGAGAAGAATGCAGTCTCCTATAGGTACAAGCTCGAAGCGGCTTTATCCCGATCGACAGCAATCTGGAAGACAGTATCCACGGAAGAGGCAGAGAACCAATGGGCCTACTCCCTGTTAAGACCGCAAGCGAGTCCGTTCACTCTTGTCCAATCATTTGGAGTGGTTCCATTAGATAATAACTATCGTGTCAAGTCAGCAGATGAATGGTGGCTGGGCGGATTTTATGATCTATACCAATGGGAGCAACAGGATATTGTCGTAAGACAACAGTTGGACGGCGATATGACGAAAGCTTTGAAGGATGGAGAGCTGACGATGTCCATAACCTATCAGGATGCACCATGGGAGAATGTTGAAGCTGACAATGATACACTAGCCATGTTTACGGCAAATGAGTATGAGAACTTGCTAGTTATAAAGTACAAAACGGCGGATCGAAAAGTCATTTCATTGGAAATTACAGGTGACCTTTCGAAAGAAGATTTGCTAAAGCTTGCGAAGACCTACATGGTGAAATAATCCATTAAGATCCGGATCCTCCATAGCAGGAGGAACATACGGTGGAGAATCAAGCGAATTCATTTGTACCAAGGAAAAGTTATATCCATTTACATCCAATGGCGCTTGAGATATTATAATACGTAAATCGATAAAACCGTAATATACATTGAGTTCGTTAATTCATGTATTACTAAAAGGAGCATCATCTCGTGAATAGAGACTATGACGCTGAATTGGATGAATTGAAGCAGCAGATGTCCGAGCTTAAAAGCTTGCTTAGGAAGATGAACGGCTTTGAGGAAAAGTTACCCGTAATAGAAGGGGCCGACAGCGCTTCATCCTGCTCCATTTATTACTCCGGATTCTATCGTAGTGGAGAACAGATCGTGCGATGCGAGCCCCAGGAAAAAAAAGCCGAAGAGCTGTTCGGACTTCAGTCAGGCAAGGCAGCCAAGATATTGTCTGCGCTCGGACACAAGCAAAGACTGGACCTGCTGCTTGAAGTATGGAACGAGCCCTTGACCGGTGCGGAGCTGGTCGAACGGCTGAACATGGGAACAACGGGACAGCTGTACCACCATTTGAAAGCTTTGACCGGCGCTGATTTGTTGAAGCAGGAGGAGCGCGGCGGGCGTTATACGATTCCGGCTCACCGCCGGATGCCGATTCTCCTTCTGTTATCAGCCGTTTCGGAATTAATAGATACCGGCGATTATATCGAAATGACGGAAGCGCGAAATGAAGCGCATAATTATTTGGGCCGTTCTTCAATGGAAGGCTATGACCTTCATCAGCTTCTATGGGCCGTCCTCAGTAATTCAATCCAGGAGCATCAGGCGGGTTATTGCTCCGAGGTAGGCATTTACTTACATGATGACGGAAGAGTCACCGTTGCGGATAACGGACGGGGGATTCCCATCCGGCTGCTTCCGCAAACCGGACAGCCGGCGGTCCAATCCATGATGACCAAGCTGGACATGTTCAGCGATCCCAAGCTATCGTTTGTCGCCTCTGGTGCGGAGAAAGGAATCAGCATAGCGGTTGTCAATGCATTATCACGCACGCTAAGCGTGGAAATCCGAAGAGACGGGGAAATTAACCGTCAGGAATACCGTCACGGCATTCCGCAATCCGGGCTCATGACGGTGGGGAGAACGAACGAGACCGGTATAACCGTTACATTCTTGCCCGATCCGGAGCTGTTTGCAGGCCGGTTTGACAAAGAAATCATCGAAGCTAGGATTCAAGAATGGGGCGAACAATTCCCAGAGCTGAAATTCGACATTCGGGCTGCTTATGAAACCCAATAGAACGCAGATCAAAAATTGCCCAGCCAATGAAAGCATATTGTGCTTGGGAAAACAGAAAAAGACGGGAAAAGATGAATCCT
Source organism: Paenibacillus sp. OAS669 (assembly GCF_014873645.1). Classification (NCBI taxonomy): domain Bacteria; kingdom Bacillati; phylum Bacillota; class Bacilli; order Caryophanales; family Paenibacillaceae; genus Paenibacillus; species Paenibacillus sp. OAS669. The sequence goes on along the minus strand of NZ_JADBDR010000004.1, from coordinate 247,802 downwards.
TCCCCGTCTTTTTTAACTGTCTATGCTCTCCACAAAGTAACCGGGATTATTTTAGAGGATTAACTGCATCGAATAGATGCGGTTATTTGGTGTAAACCTCAAACTCATTGACATTGGCTTCGCCGGTTCCCGATAGGATGAGCAGCCGGATGTATCTGGCCGTGACCGGGTTGAAGGTGATCGTCTTGGATGAACCGATAGTCGTGCCGCTTATTATATCTGTAAAGCTGTTCCCGTCATTCGATGACTGCAGCTTGAAAGAAGCGATTCCTGCATGCGTGGTTTCGCTAATAATGATCTTGCTGTAGGGCTGGCTGGCGCCCAGATCGACCCGCAGCCACTCTCCTGCGATCAACCCTTTAGCGGATGCCCAGCGCGTGCTTGTCGTCCCGTCAACCGCCTTGCCTGCGGAATACGTACTGCTCCACTCCGAGGAAGCGAGAGCGGATTTTCCAGCTGCCAGATTCACTCCTACGCTTGCAGAAGGACCCACATCGGAAGCGGTTAATGGCTGGATGACGATAGCCGAGGTCGTATATTGATCAGCGCCTGTATCGATAAGAGAGGATCTTGTTTGACCGTCCATATCATGGGTTAAAAAAGAAGTATAGCTCGTATTGGCGTATTGAATCGCGGGGCTGCTCGCAGAAAGCTTCTGCAGTCCGTTTACCGTTGTAAACAACGGGTCCGTCATCCAAAATTCGCTTTGCGGTGCTGTTGTTCCGAGAGTTCCTTGAGCTATGTTTTTCGAAAATACTGTATTGGATGCAAGCCGCTTATTGAGCAGGGAGGATGCGGAGCCTTTGATGATATTGTTGGCGAACACGCTGTCCACAGGCGGCAGATTGCTTCCATGTCCGACAATGACCGGTCGATTGTTGGCGTTAACTATGGTATTGTTCACTACCATGGCGCGGAATACTTGAGCATGGGCAAAGCCTGAGTCCGTATATGCATCACCGCCGCCGATCAGGATTGGATACTCGGAGGCTCCGTCGATATAGTTGTTGTAGACCTTATGGTCTTTTTCATATATTTTGATGCCGCCGGCTCCGGACTTGCCGCCCTGAAGCATAAAATTGCCGTAAATCGAGTTTTTGTTGCCCGCACGGGAGGAGAGCATTCCGGAGGAGGTCTTGATCGTATTGAAGCGAACTGTATTATTGGAGGACTTGATGGTCACAATTTCAGCGTCACCGTCGCAGTTTTCAAAGAGATTGTACTCGACGGTCATGTAAGTATCCTGATAATCTCCGGCCATTCCGGCGCAGCCCAGGCAGATGGTTTCCAGACCGTTGCTGTTGTCGTGAAAGTAATTATGATCGATTTGCGTATATCGGGGCATATTGGGATTATAGGGAGATTGGTAATTCGCCCAGTTGGTACGGTCCGTTGGATTCGTTACGCCGGCTATAGTCTGGTATCCGACCGCCATGATGTAGTGTCCGCCTACGGCTGCAGGGCCAAAATCACTGTAATCTACGCGATTATTGCTGCTATTGCCGGCTATTAATACCCATTCGGTTGTCCCTGTAACATTGAGCTGGAACGTGGAGCGGGTAATCCGGTTGTTACTTCCTTCGATTAAGACCCCGACGTTGCGGTTTTTGCCGTCAACCGTTTTGGTACCGCCGCTTGTTGTTACTTTGATGCCGTTTAGCGTCGTATAATTGGCCCCCTGAAGGTGGATAACACCGGAGTTGAACACCGCTTTCCCTTGATTGGCCGCCTTGATTTCAATAGGAGAGGCAGCCGTTCCTTCTGTAGTAATCGTGAGGCCTGAATAGCTTCCATCAGCCAAAACGATAATATCCCCCGGATTTGCGGCCGTTAAGGCCGATGCAAGCTGGGAATCATTGCTTACATTTATCGTTGCGGCATGCGCCTTTGGAGAGAAGACCAGCCATATAGCAAATAATAACGGCACCATCCCTGCGATTAGTAAGCTTGATGTTCTCAAATGACTAGTGTGAATCGTTGTTCTCATTACCATTCTCCTTTTTGTGTTTAGATGAAATTATTGTTTGCTGTAAGCGAATACAAAGGTTGGTTTCCTCCTTTCCAATGAAGCTAAACTCATCATAAAACAAGGAGAATAACGGATAAATGTTCCACAATAACAATTTTTTGGTTGAAAATCATGTTTTACAATAGGAGAAGGGTTCAGAGTTTTTTTATCAAAACAAGCAGGTCAAACATCTTGCAAAAATTGGAAAAGACATCTACCATTGGATTAGGTGAACGAGATCATAGAGGAGGCATGCGGAATGAAAGAAAATAAGATTAGAGAAATTAGAGCAGCCGATTATCGTGATATTTACTTGCTGAATCAGGATTTTAACCCCAACTTGAGAGCGTTTTCCGAAGACAAAGTAAAAGAAAAAATCCACATTATTATGGAGAAAACCAAAGATGTCGTTTTGGTTTACGAGGAAAATAACCAGGTGATAGGATACATTCATGGAAGTCCCTATGAATTGCTTTTCTCGGAATCCTTGGTCAATGTCTTGGGCTTTGTGGTGAAAGAAGAGTATAGGAAACAGGGGATTGGCAGCATGCTGATAGAGCAGCTTGAACAGTGGGCAGAGAAGAACGGATTTTCCGGGATTAAGCTGTTATCTCATCCAAGCAGAGTACAAGCCCATAGAATATATGAACGACGCGGCTATGTATTTACCAAGGATCAAAAAAATTTCATTAAAAAGTTCCATCAAACCTAATGCCCCGCACTATAGAAAAAAAAACGGCTTCCACAGGCGCTCTGTGCCTTGAAGGAAGCCGATTCTTGCATAGCCTATAACGAAACGAGCTCTCTGCTTAAGCTGTTCAATCGTTCGCAGCCCTTGTCTGTCACAAGCACCATATCCTCAATCATGATGGAGCCAAGACCGTGGCCGTAATAAGGCGTTTCCAGACAAATCACCATCCCGGGCTGAAACACGGTAGTTTCAGAAGGACCCAGAAAGGGGCCTTCCTCAGCGGCGAGACTGAGTCCGGCACTGTGGCCGAGATGCCCCCGGTTGTAATTGTCCAGGCCGTAGGACCGGATCAGCTCCATGGCCTCGTGGAACGCCGTCTGCATCGGCAAGCCCGGCTCGATCATTTGCAGGAGATGGTCGTGGCCGCGTTTTAATGCTCCATAGATGCGTTTCATTACATCTGACGGAGGTCCGAGTACAAAGGTACGGGCGATATCCGAGCCATAACCGGCGACTTCCACGCCGACATCCAATTTGATCAGATCACCGGGTTTGCTTGGAGTTGTATCAAATACCTGTACCGGGGCAAATCTTTCTCCAACGGATACCATATGAAAGCGGGCGTTCGAGCCATCCGGGAAGTTCATGATGCCTCTACGGAAGGCAGCAACGAGATCGGCGGAGGACATACCCAGCTTGAATTCGTTAATAGCGGCAACGATGCCCTCCTCGGCATAACCGCAAGCCTTGCGAAGCTGTTCGATTTCCCAAGGGGTTTTGATCGTCCGTAATTTTGTAAATGTCGGCCCGGCTTCTACCAGTTCTGCGATACCGGGGCAGGCTTGGCGGAGAGCGGCAACGGAAGGATATCTCATCGCATTTAGCTCGAAGGCGATTTTCCCTTTAGATATCCCATAGTTTTCCAGAACCTGCTGCAGCACTTTAAACATTTCGTCTACTTGCGGTGAGACAGGCCGCTTGCCTTCGAATTTTCCTCCATTAAGGCCAAGAGGGTCATCTACATCCACCCAGGTGGGATACGTCCAAATTTCCAATTGAGAATCGCGTGCAACTCCGGCGGCTTCAAAATCGTTCATAATCAGGACCGTTTTGCGACTGGGTTCCCGAAACCAAACTGCCAATGCCACATCCGACATGCGAAGCGTATACATAAAAGCACTTTGGTGGCCGGATACATAATAAAAGTTCTCAGGGCTCGAGGCAACAATAGCGTCGATTCCCTCTTCTTCCATATAGGAGCGGGCCCGTTCTGTGATGATTCTTGTATGGTTAGGATCTATGGTAACCACAGTTTCAACTCCTTCGGATTAGGCTAACCTTTCTCCGTTACTCATCTTCCGATTCCAGCGCCATCTGCCGCAAAAATTTGCGTGCGCGTTCCGTTTGGGGATGGGCAAAAAAGGATTCAGGAGTCCCTTCCTCCTGAATGACTCCCTCACTCATAAAAATAACCCGATTGGCCACCTCTTGAGCGAATTTCATCTCATGCGTGACGACAATCATGGTCATTCCTTCTTGGGCAAGCTGCCTCATCACCAGCAGCACCTCACCGGTCAGCTCCGGGTCCAGCGCCGAGGTCGGTTCATCAAACAGCATAATCTCCGGCTGCATCGCCAAAGCGCGGGCGATCGCCACCCGCTGCTGCTGGCCGCCAGACAGCCGGGAAGGGTATTCGTGCTTCTTCTCTGCCAAGCCTACCTTACCGAGCAGCGATTCGGCCAGCTCTACGGCCTGCGGCTTAGGCATATTTTTCACCGTCATGGGCGCGGTTATTACATTTTCCAATACGGTAAGGTGGGGGAAGAGGTTGAAGGACTGAAACACCATCCCCGTTAAGCCGCGGATCTCGCGGATAGCATTCTTCTTCTCCGAGCTGTTCATGGAGGCATCCAGCAGGACGCTGCCGACCTGAATCGTTCCGGAATTGGCTTCCTCCAGCCCGTTCAAGCAGCGGAGCAGGGTGCTTTTGCCGGAACCGCTTGGACCCAGGAGCACGACAATTTCCTTGGATTTTACGTTTAAATGAATATCCTTCAGTACAGTCAAGCTATCGAAACGTTTACTAAGATTTGCAACTTCTATCAAGCTCACTCACACCCTTAATAAGCCTTGGATAATTTTTTCTCGATCCGGTCCAGAATATTGGAGAAGAACATGCTCATAATCCAATACATGAGGGCGATGGCAATGTAAAAAGGCATAGCGACATAGTATTGGGCTATAAGCAGCTGAGCCGAGCGCAGAAGCTCGGTAACTGTCACTATGGATACAAGCGAAGTTTCCTTCAGCATGCCAATGAACGTATTCCCCATAGGAGGTATGGCCACCCTCGCAGCCTGTGGGAGAATGATTTTGCGCATCGTCTGCCATGGGGACAGACCTAACGATAATGCGGCTTCCGTTTGTCCCTTGGGTACGGACAGGATAGCCCCTCTGAATGTTTCGGATAAATAGGCGCCGATATTGATGCTAAGTGAAACATAGGCCGCTGTAAGCGGCCCAAGGGTAATCCCGTAATCGGGTAAACCAAAGTAGATGATAAAGATCTGCACAATAATCGGTGTCCCGCGAATAAGAGATACATAAGCTCTCGCTATATTGCTAATCAGCCAATTTCCCTTTAGACGCGCAACAGCGACAAGCAGTGCAATGAAAAAACCGAAGAACATCGAGACGGCCGTGATTAAAAGGGTATAATATGCGCCTTTGAGAAGATAGCCTATGTTTTCTATAACAAGTTCCATGGATTACGGCCTCCCAAGGCAAATGACTTAAAAGCTAGGATCTACACCAAACCATTTTTGATGAATTTGTTTGAGAGTTCCGTCGTTCTTCATATCGTTCAGAGCTTTGTTGACCGCGTCAAGCAGCTCCGGATTGTTTTTACGCATAGCCACACCGGCGAAGTCTTCCTTGATCGGCTCACCGACTGCTTTTATGTTCAGCTTGTTTTTATCGATAATCGGCTTTAAGGCAAACATGTTATTGATCGTTGCGTCAATTCTGCCCGTATTCAAATCTGTGAGGGAAGTAATAACATCGTTATAGGTTGCGATCTCAAAGTTACCGACCTTCGGCATCACCGTATCGCGCAAATACTTCTCGTCATTCGTACCAAGACCTACACCGATCTTTTTGCCTTTAAAGTCTTCGATCGCTTTGATCGTATTATTATCGCCCTTAACGACGACATTCACCGAGTTCTTAATGTAAGGAATCGAGAAATCCATCGTTTTTTTACGATCATCCGTGATGGTAACCTGGCTGATCAATACATCATATTTGTCTCTTTGCAGCCCTTCGATCAGACCGGAAAATTCCCCGGTGATGAATTCAGCTTGAACGCCCAGCTTTTGCGCAATATTTTTCGCGATATCGGCGTCATAGCCGTCCACTTCTTTTTTATCGTTCAAGAAGTTGTAAGGAGCGTAAGTCCCCATCAAGCCCACTTTGATTTTGCCGTTTTTCTTGATTTGCTCAAGCTGGTTGCCGGCAGGCGCCACAGCAGCATTGTTGTTGCCCGGGGCCGGACTTGAAGCAGGCTGCTTGTCCGCCGTTTTTCCGCAGCCGACCAGTGCCAGACCGACGATAGCAACAAGTGAAACGGTTTTTAATAATGGTTTAACCTGAAATTTCATTTTGATGCACTCCTAAGTATTTTTTTATGGTTAGCCAAGTAATCCCCTGAATTCGAACCTAGCTGTTTCCTCGGCAATTTGCGATGGGGAATACGGGGAATGATAATCCACGTCCTGCATAGGTCCGAATAACCACTTGGTCAAAACTCCAGTGATCAAGGAAACAAGAATGTTGACGCGAAGCGTAACATCGGTGAACCGCGGAATCATTTCCAGCTCAATAGCCCGGTTCACATTTTTCTTGAACGCTTCCTCGAAGGCGACCCAGGTTTGCGATACCGCTTCCCGCACAGATGGATCGGCTCCTTGACCCTTGATAAGTAAAAACGCCATTAAAGCTCTATTCTCATGACCGAATTCGAATAAGTCCGTCAGCAGCCTTGCAGAGGAATGAATCATATCGTCCACCGATCCTGCGTGCTTACGGTAGCCCTGTTCGATCACCTTCGTGAGCTTCGTTGTGCCGTCCTCGATCAGCCGGATCGCCACCTGCTCTTTACTCTCGAAGTACCAATAGAATGTTCCCTGGGATACTCCCGAAGCCTTTACAATGTCGGAAATCTTCGTATTATGGTATCCCTTGCGGGCGAATAATTCCATAGCGGCTCTCATTAATATCTGCTCCCGCTGCTGTTCTTCATTCAAGGATGAGGCCAGAATAATAAACTCCTTTCTTCTTAACTGACGAGTCAGTTAAGTTAATTCCGATGGGCTTACTATAGTATTAAAATGTCTCATCGTCAAGCTTTAATTTATTTTGCACAAGATAGTGACGGATTATGATGATAGTGGGAATGTGGAATGTCGCAGAGGAAGTAGATAGGCAACACGGAGAAATTTTTAACCTTGCCCAATAGGGCTCCAGAGATTCGAAGCCTGTTAGGTAGATGTTCACGACTGAAATTAGACGGCCTTAATGAAGCCACCTTTTTCGCAGTAAAGCAATAGATAATAAAATAATGGGGAGGGCTAACAAGACAGTGTATTTAAAAAAGATCTCTGTTGTTGAAATAAGTGTTATCAATGTACTCAAGTTAGGTGCAACCCAGACAGCATTCATGGCAATTAGCATTCCCATGGGAAACACAATCGGACGATAATCGCTAAGTCCCAGCCATTGGGCGCAGCCGAGCACAAGGGAGTAGTACCAGACGGAGGTTTGTACAAATCCGGCCATGATCCAGAACATCATCACCAATGATTCAAGGTGGCTAAGGAAGCCTGCAGGATTGCTGAAGCGAATCGCTGTATAAACGGGATAGGTGAGGCGGCTTGTTAATTTATCATCAAAAAGGAACAGACATGTGAGGTTCGTTACGACGAAAATCAACATCAATGCAGTTACAGTAACGTTACCCCACAGCAATCCTTTGCCGTTTCCTTTTCTCAGAAAGGGCAGCAGGAAGGAGATTAAAAAAAATTGGACGAACCAGGAGTGAGGTATTATTGAACCTTCCAGAGAAGGGGTCAACCCAAATTCCAGAATCGGCAATATATGATAGGGTTTGAGATCAGGAATTAGCGAGACTATTACGACCAAGAATATAACAACACATATGGGAAAAAATACCTGCGAGCATCTGGCCAAAACTTCGAGGCCGCCCCGCACTCCAAAGCTGCAGGTGATTACCAAGCTCCATATGACAACAGTAAGAGGAGTTCGTTGAAGGAAGGCGCCTATAATAAACTCCCCATATTCCCTTACAACACCTCCGCAACCATGCAGTAAAAAGAACAAAACAAAAAGTCCTGAAATCTTTCCTAACCACCGGCCCAGGATGGCTTCGCTATACTCAATGATGCTCTTGTTAGGATAAAGCTTTTCTAGCTGAAACGCTATGTAGATGGTTAAAAAACCGCTGATAGAGCTCCAGATAGGGGACATCCACATATCACGTTCCGCATGCTTCGCAGTGATAGAAGGTACGGTAAGAATGCCGGTTGCCCCTACGAGTAATAAAGTCAATATCCCCAGCTGACCAGCTGAAATTTTCCCTTTTTCAATCATTCGGTTATTATCTCCATGCGTTTTGTTACTATTATTTCCAAAACAACGTAAAATACAACAGGACACACACAAGGTTCGGGCAAATCCAAAAATGAATACACTATGAAAAATGAAGGATGATGGATGTGAAAGCACAAGAGTTCATAAACCTGCTGGCACCGATTGCTGTTTCAGAACAACGCCGAACCGGTGTCCTGGCTTCTATCACATTAGCCCAAGGGGCCTTAGAGAGTGCTTGGGGATCTTCAGCTCCCGGCAATAATTTATTTGGCATCAAAGGAACGGGGCAGGAGTTAAGCACCAAGGAGTATGTGAACGGAACATTTATAGATACTATCGCCGGATTCAGAAGCTATACGGATTGGGAAGGAAGTGTGACCGACCATAGCAATTTCCTGATCGAGAATCCCCGATATGCAGAGGCCGGGTTCTTCATTTGCTGCGCGGCCTTGGATTATGCCGGGGCTGCCCGAAGCTTGCAGATTGCAGGATATGCAACAGATCCCGGATACGCGGAGAAGTTGATTCAAATCATCAAGAGCTATGGTTTGGACCGGTACGACAGGTTAGAGGAGGATGAGGACAATATGCCGATGAAATTGGAACAATGGCAGTGGGACATGCTCTATGAGGTTTTAGGTAAGGCCTATAACGATGGGCAGCTCAATTGGAGCTGGATGCAAAAAATTGTAGACAAAACTATGACAGCTGCCGAGCTCGCTTTTCTGAACACAATACTTGATGGACGGATTGATCGGAAGATGGATGTGTAAAAATAATGCCCTTATCTCCTTGTTGGGATAAAGGGCTTTTTTCCGAAAAAGTAAATTAAATCTCTTCGACAAGGTCTCTATTTGCAAGCAATAAATATATTTTTTGATCGGTGGCAGTAATCAGGACTCGGCCCTCGGAATCATAATCCATGTCTAGTATATCGGAAGCCGTAAGAGTCTTTAGTTCGCGGGTTTGCAGATGTATAACCTGGTATTGCACGGGGTATCACACCTTTTCATGTTGTATTGTTAGCAGATTCCTGACATCGTTAAACCATGTTCAACAGTCTTCTAGAAGACTTATGTAAGCACTTCAAAGGTAATTATAACGGATGAACGATCATTACGGCGGCGGGAAGTTTTGGGATTTATTTATATAACACTTGTTGACATATATGAAGTCTATACAGGCTACCGTGAATAAGACCATCTAGACAAAAATGTTAAAGAATCGGGAGGAATGAACAATTTTTTGACAAGAATTTCATCTCATTATCCTATACAATGAATAGGCGGTCTATCAAAAGGGATCGGAAAGCGAACCGCTTTTCGATCTCTCTATCGCATTACCAATCTCATGAATTAGGAGGATCAAAGTGATGGTATCGATATCCAAATCGAAACGAGTCTTGCTTACAACGATGTGTTCATTGGGAATGCTGATGCTTTCGTTTCAACCGGCAGGCACCGGATCCGCTGCATTAGCTGCCGAAGCGCCGAAGATCGTCAAGGCCGAAGCGATCGCCCCGACAAAGGTGAAAGTGACACTAAGCGGCAAGCTGAGCAGCTTTAACGCAGCCGATCTTGAACTTCAGGGAGCTATGGGAGACTGGTATTCTCTAAATCCGAATTTTTCGAAAGCGTTTACAATCATGAACGCCTCGGAAGCCACGGATTCGGAAGGCCGAACGACAGTCGTGCTTGAGACCAAGGAAGCCATGAACCCGGATGCTACCATAACCCGGCCGGCGAAAGAGAACCCGAAGAGTGTTCCTTTTCAAAAAGCGGCATATTATACAGGGGATGCGGAAAAAGATATTCGTCAGGCGGACAACCTGTTGACATGGCAGACAGCGGAAGGCGGCTGGTATAAATACAGTATCAGTGATAAATACGGGCGTGCCTGGGACGGCCAGGAAGGCAAATCGGATTGGCGGACCAAGGACGGCAAGGATATCGGCACTATCGACAATAATGCCACTACGAATGAAATTTTATTCCTCTCCGTTATGTACAAGCAGACCGGAGACGTCCGCTACAAGGAAGCGGTGGATAGAGGGCTGAAGTTTCTGCTGACGATGCAGTATCCGAATGGAGGATGGCCGCAGGTATATCCGGCGCGGGGGAATTATTCCGATTATGTCACCTTTAACGATAATGCGATGATGCGTGTCATGAACGTTCTTACGATGGCCAAGAAGAGGGAGTACCCGTTTAATACCGACATTGTATCCGATGACACCACAACGAAGCTGCAGGAAAGTCTGGATCGCGGATTGGATTACATTCTCAAATCGCAAATTGAGGTGAATGGTATTCTCACAGCATGGTGTGCTCAGCATGACCCAGTGACTTATGAGCCGCGTGAGGCCCGCGCCTACGAGCATCCATCCATCTCCGGGTCTGAATCTGTCGAGATAGTCAAGTATTTGATGGCGCTGCCTAATCAAACGCCGGAAGTGAAAAAGTCTATCGAAAGCGCTTTAGCCTGGTTTGACGCAAATAAGCTTAGCGGTATCAAATATGTTTCGGGAGATAAAAACAATGTGTATTTCGTACCAGATCCGGCCAGTACTTCCTGGTACCGATTCTATGAAATAGGAACGAACCTGCCTATCTTCTCAGGGCGTGACGGCGTTATCAAACATAATATATTGGAAATCGAAGCCGAGCGGCGCAATGGGTACAGCTGGGGAGGCAGCTGGCCTCTAAACCTGCTCAAAATAGCTAATTCGGTTGGTTATTTCGAAAACCGCGTTTACGTCAAAGTCATTGGCAGCAGCTCCAAAACCGCTGATGGCCAGTCTCTGAATATCGGTGATATGAAGAGAGTAGAAGATGCAATTGCACCAGTGATTTCGCTGCAGCCTGTTGGCAAAAAAACGGGCAATCACTATAATATCGGGACAAAGCCTTGGATACTAACCGGTACGATAAACGAGAGGGCTGACGTTCAGGTGAATGGTGTTCGTGCGCAGGTAGGCGACAATCTGGGCTTTACCTCTGCGCCGGTGGAGCTTCGCCCGGGGATGAACGATATTACGATTACAGCTGTCGACGCCGCAGGGAACTCGGCCGTACCCGTTATACTCCAAGCAGTACCGACCAATGGACGGTGAAGCCCTAAACAGGTCAAGAGCCTTGGGCTAAGATCAAATACAATAAGCTTAACTTATTTCAAGCCGCCTTCTGTGCGGCTTTTTTTGCGTTTGAGATAGAGCTGCAGCATAATAAACGATAAGCAACGGCTGCAGGAATGACAGGGGGCCTTGCTTCATGGCGGGGAAGAAAAGAGGGGGTTCGAAGCCAGGGCTTGACCCGGTACAATATTTTATTTAACAATAGTTTACAACGATAAGTTCAAAATCGGGTTGAATGGCTATACTGCATTGGGAACCATAGAGGCGGGAAGAAGCCGGCAAAGCCATCTAGCATTTTTAACATTCGCCTGGAAGAGGGGGATCTGAATGGATATGAGGATTTTCATTGTTGAGGACGATTCCTCCATATTAGATTCGCTTAAGGATCGCTTAGAGAAATGGTCGCTGCGTGTCACAGGACCCCAACAATTTGACGATGTCCTTGGCGAATTTCTGAAAGAACAGCCGCATCTCGTCATATTGGATATTCAGCTTCCGTTGTATGACGGATTTCATTGGTGCCGGGAAATCCGCGCCGTATCGAAGGTTCCTATTCTCTTCTTGTCATCACGAGATCACCCGATGGATATGGTTATGGCCATGAATATGGGAGCGGATGACTACATTCAGAAGCCATTCCACATGGACGTGCTGCTTGCCAAGATCCAGGCGATCCTCCGACGCACGTATGCCTATGGAGAAGAAGTGTCCGATCTAGTTGAATGGAACGGTGCGGTTATCGATATGAGGCGGTGTGTGATCCGCAGGGAGGGTAAGGAGGTCGAATTGACGAAGAATGAATTTTTCATTCTGGCTGTTCTCTTAAAGGCAAAGAACGAAATTGTTCAGCGTCATGAGCTCATGCGGAAGCTATGGGAGGATGAGCAATTCGTCAATGATAATACTTTGACCGCGAATATAACCCGTTTACGTCAAAAGCTGGCTACCCTTCAGCTTGAAGATGCCATCGTCACCAAGAAGGGATTGGGCTACATGGCGATCACGTTATAAGGGGGAAGAACAGCCGTGTTTATGCGCTTTGTGAGCAGCAGGAAAAGCTGGATTTTGATGTTCATCCTGATGCTTGGCTTTGTGGACCTCCTTATCGCACTGGATAGAGGAATCTCTGTACATGCCGGCTCCATTATTTATTTGAATAGTTTGTTTGTTCTCTTTTTTGCTATCTTCTTGATCTGGCGTTATTTCAAGGAAATGAAATACATACAAGCTCTCGAGGCTCTCACTCAGGAGATTCATGACGATTGGCTGGAAGCATTGCCGAGACCAGGAGATGCGCGGGACGAGATAATAAATGAAGCATTGCGTGCAGCAGACCGCTTTTATAGACGAAAATGGACCGATCTCAAAAAAGATCACCTCATGGAGCAAGACTTTATCACCTCATGGGTACATGAAATCAAAGCTCCTCTTACCGCTATGAAGCTCGTCATCGACTCGAACCAAAGCGTACCGGCTATGCGCAAGCTGGAAGCAGAGTGGCTTCGTATCCATTTGCTGGTGGATCGTCAGCTTTACATGACACGTCTGCCGACGCTGGAATCGGATTATGTCCTGGGGACAACGGTGATTCAGCGGCTTGCAGCCCAGGAAGTCCGGGAGCTGGCCTCGTGGTGCATGGAGAAAAATATTGCGGTTGAGTTCGAAGGGGAAGAAGCGGAAGTCATAACGGATTCCAAATGGTGCCGGTTCATTATCCGGCAAATCCTTATGAATGCTGTGAAATATAGCCCGGATGGAGGGACAATCTCGGTCTGGACTACCACGATGCCGGAAACCGGCAAGGTCGTGCTGAGCATTGTAGACGAGGGCCCCGGTATTCCTGCACATGATTTACCGCGCATCTTTGATAAAGGGTTCACCGGAGGAAACGGAAGAATTCAGAATGCCGCCACAGGCCTCGGCTTGTATCTTGCCAAGAGTGTCGCTGACAAAATAGGGATTACGCTCGAAGCCCAATCCCGGCCGAACATGGGGGCCGTCATGAAAATGACGTTTTCTGCAAGGAATGAGTTTGAATCTATCCGAAGAGCGGCCATTCAGACCAATGAAGCGTAGCCAAGAAATCCAAGCAGCAGGATGCCCCTGACTGCTTTTTTTCTGTTAATAGCAGGAGCGGTTGCTTCCGACGAAAGTGACAATAATGTAACATTAGACCGTTCAAATATCACCTAAAACGTACGACAAGGCCCGACGGACATACTACAATAAGGCTACAGCACATTTGGAGGTTAGATATGAATCAGAACCAATCACATAAAACGATGCTGCATGCCCAGAATGTACGCAAATCTTACGGAACGAAAGGTAGTGTCCAGCAGGTTCTAAAAGGGATTGATCTTCGCGTCGGCGAAGGGGAGTTCGTAGGCATTATGGGACCGTCCGGATCGGGGAAGACCACTCTGCTGAACGTGCTTGCAACCATTGACCGTCCAACGGAAGGTACGATTCTTATTGAGAATACGGATATATCCGCTATGAAGGATACCGAGTTATCGTCCTTCCGCCGCAGCAAGCTGGGCTTCATCTTTCAGGATTATAATTTGCTGGATACGCTGACCGTGAAAGAGAACATTCTCCTTCCCATCTCACTTGGTAAAATGAACCGGGCCGAGGCAGAGAAGGAGTTCAATACGATCGCCGATGTTCTAGGGATCAAGGAGCTGGCACACAAATACCCCCACGAAATATCCGGCGGACAAAAGCAGAGAACTTCCGCAGGCCGCGCTCTCATCCATCCCCCTTCCATGGTATTTGCCGATGAACCCACAGGGGCACTGGACTCCAAAACCGCTTCCGCGTTACTTGGGACCATTGCAGAGCTCAACAAGGAAAGGAATGTAACCATTGTTATGGTCACTCACGATCCTGTTGCTTCAAGCTACTGCAGCCGTGTGGTCTTTTTAAAGGATGGGGTGATTTACTCGGAATTGTACCGCGGCGATAAGTCAAGGCAAGCTTTTTTCAAAGAAATTATGGATGTTCAGGCTATTCTTGGGGGTGACACGGTTGACGTTATATGAACTGGTTATCCGCAGTATGCGAAAAAATATTAAGCATTACTACCTTTACTTTTTCGCGCTGATTTTCAGTACAAGTCTTTACTTTGTGTTCGCCACATTGCAGTATGACTCGTCCATCATTCGTTTGGCAAGCACAGATGTCAATTTCTCCGCTTCCTTCCAGGCAGCAGGAATTTTACTATTAGTTATTGTTGCGGTATTTATCATTTATGCGAATTCCATTTTCCTAAACCGTCGAAGTAAGGAAATTGGACTGTATCAGCTGATCGGTCTGACGAAGAGAGGTGTCGCGCGGTTTTTAATCATTGAGAATATCGTGCTCGGTGTAGGGGCGCTGCTGATCGGACTAGGTGCAGGTGCATTGGTGACTCGGCTGTTCCTGCTCATTCTCATGAAGCTCCTGGGAATTGAAGAAGTGATTTCAGTCAATTTCTCCGGCCAAGCTCTCGTTCAAACCGCTATCGTATACGGCGCTCTTATCGTGCTTACCTCGATACAGATGCTGCGGATCGTTTATCGAAGCACACTGCTGCAGCTCTTTCATGCAGAGAAGCAGGGCGAGCATCCCCACAAACCCAAAACGGTCACAGCCGCGATTCTCGCTGTTCTTGGTATTGCTCTTATTGCGTTCGGTTATTATCTTTCGGGGCACATGCTGAACGATATGCTCTTCTTGAACATGCTTGGTGTCCTGTTCTCGACCATCATGGGTACGTATCTGTTATTCCGCGTCACCATCAGCTGGCTGTTCTATCAATTCAGGAGGAGCGCCAACGGTCATCTCGGACTAAAGAACAGTTTGTCGCTGGCTCCTCTTATGCACAGAATGAAAGCCAACGCCAATTCGTTAACCTTGATTACTGTGCTGTCTGCCATGACACTTACGATGGTAGCAATGGCTTATTCTTTATATTTCTCCGCTGAAACAGATACCCGTTTGTCACTCCCGTACGATTATGTATTTGAGAACAGCGGGATGGATGCGAAATCTTTTGGGGAGGAGTTGAAAAGGGAGGGAATCCCGTTCGTTCATAGGCCGGTTGATGCCGTACGGGTTCTGGGAACGGTTCGCGACAGCGTGAATGGCCCGGATGGAGACTCTCAAAAAAGAATGCTGTTTCTTCCCGCAGAGCAGCTACTGGAAGCTGGGGCTGCTATACAATCGCCTGGTCAAGGCGAAGCCGTTCTTTATGATGGCCGGGCCCGCCTCAATTGGAATCAGCGGGTTAGCAACAGGAACTATCCGTTGGATATTGAATTGGGTACCGGTGGAGGCAAATCAACAATTCGGCTAACCGGGCTTGTCGATAAGTTTGCCATGAATTATAACGTGTACGGCGACCAGCTCGTCGTAACCGAATCTATCCTAAAGAAGCTAAGGGAGGAACTGCAGGGCTTGCCGGAGGTTGAAGCGGTTCGTTTTGATACTTTTCAAGTCCCTGACCGGGGAGAACGGGCCAAGGCTTCCGCACTTTTTGCAAAATATATTCCGAAGGATAAATTCATGCCTGATTTCTATACGCAATTTAAGGCTGCACTTCAGTCGTTCGGTTTGTTTATCTTTATCTCGGGCTTCCTTGGGCTTGTCTTTCTGATTGCGACCGGCAGCATTCTATATTTCAAGCAAATGACGGAAGCGGAGCAGGAGAAGCGAAGCTTTGTCACCCTGCGGCAGCTTGGCTTTGACGTACAGGACATAATGCAAGGCGTTGTGCGCAAGCAGCTTTTCGTCTTTGCGATCCCCCTTTTAATCGGGCTGCTGCATTCCGTCTTCGCGGTTAAGGCAGCCTCTATCCTCGTGCTGTCTAATATTGTCGTGCCGTCTACGATAGCTATGGGAGTGTACGCTTTGATTTACTTTGTCTTTGCAGCATTAACCATCGGGTATTACAAGAGAATGGTGAAGCTTGCGATGTAGGGGCTAAATAAGCTCATCGGTGAAGGAATAGGAGGAAAATTCGATGAAAAAAGCAGGTGCGGTTCTGGCATTGATTATTGTGATTGTTGCCATTGTATTTATTACTTCCAAAGACGTTATTGATCGTTTCAACCCTTTAATAAATAAAGAATACGTATATGTTCGAATTAATCAACCGGCACAGGACGAGGATGGAAGGTTCAGATACAACCTTACCGGATACAACGCAGAGGGGCTTAAGAAAAAGGTGAGCTTTACAGCAAGCACGAAGCTGCCGGAAGGAGCTTATGTGAAGGTATTAGCCAAAGGCGCGTATGCTCAAGAATGGGAGCAGATCAAGGAAGAGGAAGCGCCTAAGGAGATCAAGCAGGAACGCTGAATCCTGGGCAGATGTTATATGAACCACACAGGAACGCTCATTGGTCAATGGGCGTTCTTTTTGAATTGACGGAATGAACAACTTCGGAGCGCCCCCACCAAGTACCATGATCCGCTTCAAAAGCCTGGCTGGAGGGGCATACCCCTACAGAGTTATTGGCGTTAGTTCAAGGTCTTCTTAACAGTCTCTCACCACTGTGCGGGACGTAAATAGGCCTGCTGGGCAATCGTATGTCCCAAGACCTGTTAATTAGGTATTAAGACCGCTGACCTTTTTGGCTTCAAAACTTATAATAGAATTTACTGGAATCCTTTTACTAATAAATCAGGTGGTGAAGATGACCGTAATGGATACTCAAGCAATGGTTGAAGCAATAGCTGACGAAATAGCCGATATATTGAACGAATGGTTTGATCAAATCGATAAGAAGGATGCTGAAGACATTATTCGGCGTACCACCTTACAGATTGGCGTACATGATTATGTCCGGTTCGAATATGATGACGGGTCCATCCGTGTATTCTCATTCGACGATGATTTCAGTTCACCGGAATTCGAATCCCAAGGGTCTCGGCCCGTGGTGCCTTTAACAAAGGAAAGCATTGAGCAAGAGCTGCTGCCGCAGCTCGAAGAAAGGCTTCTTCGTCGGTTAAAAAGGTACGATAGCAGCCCCTTGCTCGATTACCGCTTCAGGATAGCAGGAAAATTCGCCTTAGCTGATGGGGAATGGGATGTCATCGTCGTCGATTATATCAATCAAAGCAAGAGAAACAATTTGCTGGAACGAATCCATCAATACATACGCAATAAGCTGGAAGCCAAGAGCTTTCCGACAGCTCCGTTGGACAGCTTCTTTCTGTCGAATCACTTAGTCGATTCCGGGCTGTTCCCGACAATAGACTTAAAGGAACTATTTCGTATTTACGACCGGGTGCTCGAATTAAACAAGAGCAAACAGGAGAAGCTGGCTGAGCATAGGGCAACGTTTATCAGAGCTTTTCGAAGCTGGACCGAGACCGAATTTCTTCCACTTTATTTCCATTGTGCGAAGCAGACATGGGGGCTTCCTGTCTACACGAAGAAGGAAGGGATTGATCCAAGCAGCATAGATTCGCAGGCTATGGAGCTTGCTCTGCAGACTGCTATTCTGATCATCAAGCATGAGCCGAATTACAGCAGAAGCACAGGTATCGAGCTGTTGGAGCTGTTGAAGGAGCTTGGGAGCACCAGGGCGGAGCAGGCTATGGAGAATGGAAGCGGCACTCTCCCCGATGAAGATATCAGTTATAAGGATAGTCAGCTTGAATGCCGGGCTAACGATATTTTTTCGACGATTACGATACATATCAAGGAGGAACGAGCGGACAGCTATGCAAAAGCGCTTGATTTTATTTGCAATCTGCTGAACAAAGGCTTCTCCAGAAGCTATCAAATCAAGCTGAAGTCCAAATCCAAGCAGCTGCTCCCTATCCCCGGGCTAGCTAAATCGCAGACGCATCGTTTCTTCGCCAATGCATTGCAATATGCCGAGCTCTTTCCGAAGCTCGAGTCTTATGCGCGATTAGCCATGGTCGAGCATGAGTGGTACGACGATACTGAAGGGGAGAAAAATTGCATGCCCGGCACATATGCAGTATTCGGCTTGGCCTTGCAGAGTAAGTCCTATTTTCCCTTGGTAGAAGCTTATATGAGCGTAGTTGACCAGGAGCATCAATCGGTACAGCAGGCGTTTACGCTGGCGCTTATCCAGCAGTACGGCATTGACTCGACAACGCTTCCGACTGTCGCAGCATGTCTCTTGAGGTGCAACGAAGGCAAGTTCGCCAAGGAACAGGCCCGATTTGAAAGCGCAGGGAGTTTGCAGGCTCTGTTGACATTCATGGAGCCGCTCAAATCCCATGAGGTAGAGCATTTGGCGTATCTGATCTGGGGCAGCAGGAAGAACCTGGAGGCAAGAGCACGGAAGGAAGCGGGCGAAGAAGAGCAGCAATTATTCGCAGCTATATTGGCAAGAATGGACAAGCGTAAGTAAGGAGAGATATCCCGGGGGTTTGAACTTGAGGGCAGGTGAATGATAATGAAGCACATTGTAACGATATGGGGGGCTAACTTTTCTACGGAAGAAGAATTAGAAGCTTTTACTGAGACCCTGTATGATGATGAAGGAGATGCGCGGCCTTCCGCTTTTTTAATTAGCATAGGATGTTCCTGGATCGATGAAGATTTTCAAGAGCTGCATTTTTTCAGAGCCGAGGAAGATCGTAAGTCCTTTATTAACTATTTGCGGTTGGAATATTCACAGCATCAAGCATTCGTTGAGCAGCTCCCTGCTGCGATCGATGAGGCGATCCAGGCTTATAACGCGATCATCCTCCAATACGGAAACCAATCGCCTTATGGAACTATTAACGAGGAGTTGTTTCGTATCAACAAAGCAGGTTTACAGGCAGTGGCTTCACCCGTGCTTCTAGCATGTGTCGAATATGAAAGCTAATTGAGCTCATGAGAAGCTCCAGGACTCAGCGCCGCTTTATTTAAGGAGGAAATGTACTAAATGAAACAATTACTACAAGAAATAATAGATCTGCTGCAGACCGATCTTCCTGAGCTAGCCGGAGCGTTAAATCCGCCGGCATCGGAGGAGGAGCTTCACAAGGCGGAAGCGGAAATGGGATTTGCCTTGCAAGCAGAGCTGAGAGAGCTTTATTTGGTCCATAATGGGGAAAAGGACGGGGGTCCGGGGTTGTTTTTTGGACTACCGTTTCTATCGTTGGATGACATGCTTGCGGAATGGAGGATTTGGGTCGGTCTAGAGAATCATGCTATGGAAGTCGAGCATTATTCTGTTCCCGCCGGCTGGATCAAGGAACAATATATCCATCGTTACTGGCTGCCGATCAGCAAGGATTGGGGCGGTAACAACCTGGGCATTGACATGGATCCTGCGGACAAAGGAATAAAGGGACAGCTTATTAATTTCGGACGCGACGAAGAGGTTAAGTATGTAATAGCTCTCCGGCTTACTCGTTTGCTTGAATTTATCCGTGATACAGCCAGGGAAGGCAATTACAGCGTCAATCGCGAGGATGAAGAATACATCACCTGGAGCTTCGGCAAGGAAGGGGAAGTTCATTTTCTTGATGCGATCCGCACAATGGAGCTTCCAGTGTGTGAGCCGTTTGGACAAGAGATAGGCGGACAAAACTTGAATGAGTGGTATGACAGTCTAGATAACGATTGGAAAGAGAGAATCATCAAGACGACCGGCTCTCCAGATGCGTTTGTTCGTGCGAAAAAGTTATATTTTATACGAGAAGGATTGACGGATATTTCTCCGCTAGGGCAGTGCACGGATGTACGTGAGCTAGTCCTGAGCGTGAACGAAATCCGCTCCATCGAAGCATTAACCGGCTGCAAGCAGCTGAAAAATTTGTACCTGGTGAAAAATCCGGTTACGGATCTAAGCCCTCTGCAAGAATGTGAGCAGCTGCAGGAGCTGATTCTTTCCGGCTCGGCCGTAACGGATGTTACTCCTCTCAGCTCGCTTCCCAAATTAAAAATACTGGATGTCCAGGATACTCAGATTCGCGATTTTTCTCCATTGAAGCCGGTGAAGAGCTTGCGTGCCCTGGAAATATCCAATCCAGATAAGGAGCAGCTTCGCAGTATAGCTGAACTCAAACAGCTTAAGGAGCTGACCATCTCCAAATTGGGTCAAATAACGGAGAGCGAATTGACTGAATTAGGCAAGCTCGTAAACTTGCGCAAGCTGGTGCTGGAGGGAGGCACTCTGCCGAATATGAAGTTTATGGAAGGACTCCATAGACTGGAAAAGCTGATTGTAAGAGAATCGGCAATAGAGGATATCTCTGCATTGATTCAGCTTGAAAACCTTCAATCTCTGGAACTAAGCGGTACTCATGCTAGCAATCTGGAGCAGCTGGCAAGTTCAGCTTCGCTCAGCAAAATAACGGCCTCATTCCAGCAATTTGCTCTTTTAAAAGACCGATTCGACCGGTTCATCGATTTTTCTACCATCACGGGTGGCATGTCAGATGAGGAGAGCAAGATCTGGCACGAATATTTGGATCGAGTGCGAGCCTAGGGAGGGATTTTCCTGCGGAGTGCCCCCGTATGATCAGCGAAGCAGAGTAGGAGAGATAGGGCAGGTTAAAATTCAAAAAACCTTAGCCGCTGCATGCGACTAAGGTTTTTTGCTGTACAGGAAATGCGGCGAGGCCGGAAAACCGTGTTGGAATCAACCCGCAGCAGGTACTTAGGAAAGATGCAGACCGATTTGCGCCAGGATAGCACTGCCTACGTACATGCCGCTAAAGACGAAGATTGCGACGATAGCAACCTTCCAGGATGTTTTGCGCAGGTCGATCAAACGATCGGCAACGGAAATTCCCGCGAAGGTCAGGATCGGCGTTGTGATCGACAGAAAGTCGACGGCTTGGATCATATGGATAAAAGTATCGGAAATAAGGCAAAAAACTAGGGAAGTAATCGATACCCAGCCGAGCACAGGGAAATCCTGAATCAGCTTGAGCGGCACTTTTTTCATCAGGCTGGAGATCAGAATTCCAATGAAGGAAAACGCCCACAGCACGATCAAACCATATATCGTCATCATCGAAATCGGAGTACTGTTCGGGTTTTTGAGCAGTTTAATTTCCTGCGTGAACAAAATCAGGGATATGCTTAACAGCAGCACCAAAGCGTACTTTACGTATTTATTTAATCCGCCTTCCATTATTTAGCACCTCTAACCAATAGTTTGTACATGAATCGTTGAATAGGTACAGCTAGAAATACCATCGTGTACGTACCCATGAAGCTGGTCAGCAGCTGGCTTGCTGATGCATAGGCCGTAATAGTGGACGCCTTGTCCGGAATTCCAGCGACCAGGGCAGAGGAAGCAGCGGTCATCATACTTGCGGAGCCGACACCCGCCGACATGGCTAAGGCTTCTACGTCGAAGCCGATAGAAAGCAGAATCGGTGTGACGATACTGAAGAACAAGGTTCCGAAGAGCGTACCGATGATGTACAGCGACAAGACACCGCGGCCTTCGTCAGAATCGAGCGTGTACTTCTCGGAAATATAGGCAAGCTCGCCTTCACGTCCGATTCCGAGAGTAGCTCCGATCGCTTCCCGGCGCAATCCGATCAGAATAGCAATCGGCAGGCCGATCAAGACAGTACATAAATGGCCGAATTCCTGGATAACGAAAATCCAGCCGACCTGCAAAATCTCATGAATTTTGGGAGCTACATCCGCCCCGTATCTGGCCATCAAGGGAAGCATGATGAAAATCAAATATTTTCCTGAAAAGTTGACGTTTTCTTTACTGTATACCTTTTTCAGGATGCCTTTGCGCACAACGGTGATCCCTAGTATCATCGTGATCAGGATCGCGTAGACCAGCGGCAGGAAGCTGATCTTAACCGAACCGAACTTCACCGACTGGATGCCGATAAACTCTGATACGGTAATGACCAAAAGCGCGAAAACAAGCAAAAGTATAAATTGGGACTTGGATGCCGTCGATTTCATGATAATCCTCTTTTCCGTTAATTACTGTTGCGCGATGGAGTTAATTAATGTCTCGTATTCTTTATAAGAACGACGATAGAGCCTGGATCGGTCGATCCGGCCATTGAAACGTTCAAATACGTCAGCGAGGAATCTCGGGAAAATTTCGTAAATGAACTCGGGATCGATATCCTTGAAGTCATCTCCATGGATCGTTCCGGTAAAACCGCTGTAGCCGATTTGAATGCAAGGGATCATATAAGACAAATCCCCGATGTCGCCTGCGGCGCTGATGGGCGTCTCGTTCCGGAAGGCGGCGATTTCGTCGTTAGCATGGAACGCTTCAATAACGAACTCGGACAGATAACGGTCCTGTACGAACGGCAAATAGCCCATCTGCGTTTCGATCGACACGCTTCCTTGCAGCGCTAGGGCACTTCCTCTTGCCGCATCGTCCATTTTGACAGCGGCTTCTTTCATATAATCGACCGTAAGCGTTCTTAAGTCAGACCCGACCTTAATCCGGTTCGGAATGACGTTGGTGGACATGTCGGATTCCATCACGATCGGATTCATCCGGACCTTTTCCGAATCCTTCATTTGCTGGCGGGCAAGGCCCAGAGCGACATTGAACAGCGTGGACATACTGTAAGCATTTTTCGCGGAGAACGGGTCGAAGCCGGCGTGGGTAGCCTTACCTTCGAACGTATAGCGCTTGTACAAAAATCCGGCCAAGTCACAGTTCGTTTCAATCGTCCGTACCGGGAATTCGCCGCCCATTGCATGGACGCAAACGCCGATGTCGATATCGTCGAACACGCCAAGCTTCATCGCTTCCGGCTTGCCACCGTAATACGAAATCTGCTTATTCTTGAGAAGCTCGTCCCGATAAGCCAGATCAAGATACTCTTCCGCAGGAACGAAGATGAACGTCATCGTGTAATCCCAAGCCTTGTAAGCGCCCGTAGTATAAAAGTACTTATACAACGCCAGCGCGATGGCTACCTGGGTATAATGGCCGCAATTATGCGCCGCACCTGTAGCTTGATCCGAACGCCAATGCGAAGGGGCGTAGACGGCATCCAGCTCTGCAATGAAAGCGATGTTCAGCTTTTTGCCGCTGCCGAGCGACGTCTTGAGTCCTGTCGTGCTGAAGGATTCGAGTTCGATCCCGTGATGGACGCGAGTCAAAAAATCCACAACAGTCTGCCGGGTCTTCACTTCTTTATAACCCAATTCGGGATTGTCGAAGATCGTCCGCGCGATCCGGTGAATCTCGTCGAATTGCTCTTTGAACAGCATAGTTACCTCCTGATGTCTATTATTTTTCCGCTATATAATATTACTTAATTTAGCATTGAAAATACATAGTTTTTTTCAAAAAGAGAGAAAGCAGACATCCTTACTGCAGGTAATCACCAGAAAGAAGGGGATATGGGATGAAATGGGAACTGTTAAGGAGAAGCATTAGGTAAAAAAAGGAAAATAGGTTAGGGTGTCGAATGATTTAGCTTTAAAAATAGAATCTATGTTAGCTAAGGGGAGCGAAAAGGAAGGGGGATCGTTTTTACCATCGAATGATGTCACCATGGTACAGATTTAACAAATCCATGAGCCTTGAGTGGGTGGAGGCATGGATTCCGCACTATATAACGGATTCATTGAATTGAGGATACTAGAGAAAGTCCTTAACGAGATTCCTAGGACAAAAGTGACCGGCATTGCTGCTGACGGGAAGCAGAATAGCCCGGGAAACAAGCGGCCAATCTGGCTTCCATTATTCGAGACCATTTGCAGTAGCGTAGGCGAGCTGCCTAGACCTCATTACTTTTCATTGTCAGTCAGCTTTTGTTTGATTTGATGCTCATATTCGGAGAATGCATCGGATGCCAGCCAGCCGCGGCCAGACATAAGTGATTGATAACGCAGCTTCTTGACGGTTAACTCGTTCTGAAGCCTCTCGCGTTCCGTATCATCCTGACAGGCGGCAATCAAGTCCCCTAGTGTAACCATTTCCTTGCGAAGCAGCATTTCCTCGGGAAGCAGACCGGCATTTTTAAGGATCTTAAAACCGACGCGAAGCTCCTCCGGGACGTTCTCCAATTCATCGGGAGGCAGCGGCTTTCCGTCACCGGGCAAATGATCGAATTCCCCTTGCCGGATGGCCTTCTGAATTTTCTCTTCCGCAATGGAATGCAAATATTTCATCGGTCTATCAACTCCTTTTACATCATCTTATCATACTTCGGCTCATTATTTTTTAATCTTCTGATCTGTACTGCTCGCGGCTTTTCCGGATACAGCCCGGCTAAACCGATTGTTTCTGCTGCAGTGTAGCGGCTAGAAAATCGGGACCATCATCAACTTCAATATAATGACGGAGACTTTTGCTAGCAAGCAACGGTTTCCCTCTTTTCTTCCTGATCCAAAGGACGTTATAGAATAAATATCCGGTACCCAACCGGAGTCTCCATGATTTTCATCATTCTTTCATAATTTCTTCATCATAACTTCATGATTAAAATGGCAGTTTGAGGTATCATATGATATGTACAAAAACGAATCCAATTTCTAAGGAGGAACTTTCACTATGTCTCTAATCGGAAAAGAAGTGTTACCATTCAAAGCATCAGCTTACCATAACGGCAAATTTATCGATGTTACAGAAGCCGACTTCAAAGGAAAATGGAGCGTTGTTTGCTTCTACCCTGCAGACTTCACCTTCGTATGCCCTACAGAGCTTGAAGATTTGCAAAACCAGTACGAAACCCTGAAAAGCCTGGGCGTTGAAGTATACTCTGTTTCCACAGATACTCACTTTACACATAAAGCATGGCATGATAGCTCCGAGACAATCGGAAAAATCACTTACATCATGATCGGCGATCCTTCCCATACGATCTCTCGTAATTTCGACGTATTGATCGAAGAGGAAGGCGTTGCAGATCGCGGTACGTTCATTATCGATCCGGACGGCGTTATCCAAGCGCTTGAAATCAATGCAGGCGGAATCGGCCGTGATGCAAGCATCTTGGTGAACAAAGTTAAGGCTGCTCAATACGTACGTAACAATCCAGGCGAAGTGTGCCCTGCAAAATGGCAAGAAGGCTCCAAAACATTGAAACCAAGCCTTGATCTTGTCGGAAAGATCTAAGGAGAGATAACTTATGGCATTGGATGCGGATATCAAAGAACAACTAACTCAATACCTGCAGCTCATGGAAGGCGATGTGCAGATCAAAGTGAGTGCGGGTTCTGATGCCGTATCCCAGGAGATGCTGGAGCTGATTGATGAAATCACCGACATCTCTTCCAAGATCACGGTAGAAAGAACCGAGCTTTATCGGACGCCAAGTTTCAGCGTGAACCGTGCGGGTGAAGACACGGGTGTTGTTTTTGCCGGTGTCCCTCTTGGGCACGAGTTCACATCCTTGGTACTTGCACTGCTTCAAGCAAGCGGCAGACCGCCTAAAGTAGAGCAGAACCTCATAGATCAGATCAAGGGCATCCGCGGCGAATACCGTTTCGAGACCTATGTCAGCCTGAGTTGCCACAATTGTCCCGATGTCGTCCAAGCTTTGAATCTGATGAGCATCCTTAATCCCGGTATCAGCCATACGATGATTGATGGCGCGGCCTTCAAGCACGAGGTTGAAACGAGAGACGTTATGGCCGTACCTTCGGTTTATCTCAATGATGAATTTTTCGGCAGCGGCCGTATGACACTTGAAGAGATTCTTGCGAAGCTCGGCAACGCACCTGACGCGGCTGAATTTGCCGATAAAGAGCCCTTCGACGTCCTTGTCGTTGGAGGAGGTCCTGCCGGCGCCAGTGCGGCAATCTACGCGGCACGCAAAGGAATTCGCACCGGGATTGTCGCCGAGCGTTTTGGCGGACAAGTCATGGATACCATGGGCATTGAAAACTTCATTAGCATGAAGTATACCGAAGGTCCCAAGCTCGTGGCGAGCTTAGAGGAGCATGTGAAGGAATACGGTATCGACGTCATGAAGCTTCAGCGTGCCAAACGCTTGGAGAAGAAGGATCTCGTCGAAATTGAGCTTGAGAACGGCGCAGTGCTGAAGAGCAAAACCGTCATTCTCTCGACCGGTGCCCGTTGGCGCAATGTCGGGGTTCCGGGTGAAGCGGAATTCAAGAACAAGGGGGTAGCTTATTGCCCTCATTGTGACGGCCCATTGTTCATCGGGAAGGATGTAGCTGTGATCGGCGGCGGCAATTCCGGTATCGAGGCGGCTATTGATCTGGCCGGTATCGTGAAGCATGTGACGGTCCTCGAGTTCATGCCTGAGCTTAAGGCCGATGCCGTCCTGCAAAATCGTCTCTATAGCCTCCCTAACGTGACGGTCCTCAAGAACGTCCAAACCAAGGAGATTACAGGCACGGACAAGGTAGACGGAATTACCTATATCGACCGCGATTCGGGTAATGAGCACCATGTCGAATTGCAAGGGGTATTCGTTCAAATCGGACTTGTTCCTAATACCGATTGGCTGGGCGATTCGGTTGAACGTACTCGCTTCGGCGAGATCGTCGTAGATCGTCATGGCGCAACGAATGTGCCTGGTGTATTCGCTGCTGGAGACTGCACCAACAGCCCTTACAAACAAATCATTATTTCTATGGGATCAGGTGCCAATGCAGCCTTAGGCGCATTCGACTATCTAATCCGTAATTAATAATTAGCATGTAATAACTCTGAAGTCCCCTTACTTAAGGGGGCTTTTTTGTACATACGACAAAAACACTCGCATCCCGTTTTACGTCTATACGCGCTGTCCACGATGGTTCAACTCCTATATCCGTGCTCAATACTTATAACCAGTCCGTAAAGCTTAAGTAACGGCGTGCCGCGGCAGCTGTTCTATTATTCTTCAGCAAATCGAAAATTAGTTATTGACTAATCAATAACAACTTGGTATAGTTTTCACATAAGTTAGTGATTGATCAATTACAATATAAAAGGAGATCTGATGAACGATGAATAAAGCGATAGTGGTGGGCGCAACCGGAGGTACGGGTGCTGTTATTACGGCGGAGTTGGCAAAAAGGGGGATTCCCGTCATTGCCTTCGGGCGGTCACGCCAAAAGCTCGAGGAGCTTGCTAGAGAACTCGGTCATCCAGGACATCTATCTTTGGCTATTGGGGATGCGTTCAAGCCGGATGATGTCGCTAAGGCCGCGAAGGAAGCAGATGTATTGTTTCATTGTGCCAATGTCCCTTACCACGAGATGGAGAGCAAGCTGATTCCCCTGGGTGAATCCGTAATGGAGGCAGCTAATCGACTGAGCTTGAAGGTAGTCGCAATAGACGGTATCTATCCTTATGGAAGGAGACAGACGAATCCGGTTACGGAAGAGCACCCTAAACAGCCGCATACCAAGAAAGGAAAAGTGCGTCTTGCTTTCGAGCAGATGATCTTTAGCGGCAGATGGGAGCAAGCGCAGGCTATGATAGTTCGTTTGCCGGATTATTACGGACCGACTGCGAATCAGGCTTCGTATCTGGGCGGGACACTCGAAGCGATCGCCGCGGGCAAAATGGCCTTTTTCATTGGCAATATGACCGTACCGCGGGAATACGTATATTTGCCTGACGCGGCTGTGATGGTTGTTGAACTGGCGGGACGCGACCATGCATACGGGCAAAATTGGAATATTCCTGGCTCCGACGTGATTTCCGGACATGAGATAGTTCGGATTGCCAGACAAGCGAGCGGAACGAAGAAGCCCGTTATTGCCCTTGGCAGGTTCGGATTGTCGCTGCTGGGCCTATTCGTTCCTGTCATGAAGGAGGTTGTTGAAATGTTATACTTAACGGAGGAACCGCTGCGCTTAAGCGGGGAGAAATACAAGCGCCACATTGGACCGATTCCGGTTACGAAGCCAGCAGACGGGATTGCAGCAACAATCCAGGAATTGCAGAGCAGAAGTGAGATATTTTTTGCAAAATAGTAATTGATTGATCAATAAAAACCGCTATCATTTTTCAGACATTCTATCTACCGCTATGAAAAGATGATGATTTTAAGTCCACAAAAAGACTGCCATCACTTTGAAGCTCGGCAAAAAACACCTCTTGAATAGAGGCGACGCCGGACTGCCTGATTTGTTCTTCCAGCCACTTATAGCTCAGTTGCAGCTCTTTCAAATTTCTTTTGACAACCTGGCCATCGACGATGAGCTCGGTAGGGAGATACAAACGATCTTGAACAGGCAGCTGGAGATCCTTTTTTGTCGGGCTTTCCATAGCTTCCTTTTTTAACACGCTTAGTTTGCCGTTAGGCTCCAGGATCGCATAATCGACCTCCCGGATGGAGAAAACGTTTTTGTCCCTTAGCAGCATGCTTAAATCATCCATATTTAATTTGCTTAAAGCCATCGCCTTTTGCTGTAATTTGCCATGCTTGATGACGATTGCAGGCTCACCGTCGAATAGAACTCTTATCATCGGTGATTTAAGGCTTAGCTGCTCGACAAAGATAGTCAGCATTGCCCAAACGGTCATGGCTGTGATACCGGAAACGACTTCGTCTTTATGTAAAACCATCTCACCCGCAATGTTGCCAAGGGCAATTCCTGTAATGTAGGTGAAGAAGGTCATTTGACTTAATTGTTTTTTTCCTAAAATACGCGTTAATAACAGCAAAACGATAAAGCCTAACAACGTTCGGATGGAGCTTTGCCATATTGCTTCCATAGTGCAGCTTCAGATCCCTTCCTTGTACCATATAAAATAGGTTCTCCTTTATCTGGAAGTTCATTCATTTAAATAGTTAATACGGACAACATCTCTTGTATATAGATAGAAAAGGAAGATAGGTACGTGCGAATGAACTCAATGTAAGGAGGGGGTCTACATCCGACGGTCGGTTGGGAAAAGCATCCCCAGAAAAGAATCGTGGGATAAGGTTACAGGGGCGGCGCAATACGTAAATGATATTCCGGCATCAAGGCTGCTGCATGCCAAACTTGCTACAAGTCCTCACGCCCACGCTTTAATAAAATCAATCGATTCATCCGAGGCCATGAAGATTTCTGGCGTTAAAGCTGTCGTTACAGGTCGTCATTATCCCGTCTTGACCGGGACGCCATTGTCCGATCGCCCTCCACTTGCAATAGATAAGGTGAGATATTACGGCGAACCTGTGGCGATAGTTGTCGCAGAAGAAGAATACATAGCTGAGATGGCGGCCCGTCGAATTAAGGTAGAATACGAGCTGCTACTCGTCGTTCAGTCCCCCAAGGAAGCTTACCGGAGCAATGCTCCGATCATTCATGAGCGGTTGGAAGAGTATGCGCGCCATGAGGAGGTGTTCCCGGAGCCCGGGACCAACGTTGCAAATCGTACTAAAATACGCAAGGGGAATATGGAAGTGGGATGGAGGACTAGTGACCAAATTGTTGAAATTGAGGTTCGTTCACCTCAGTCAGATCATGCTGCGATGGAAAGGCGCTGCAGTACGGCCCAGATTATGCCCGACGGACAAGTGATCATCCATTCCGCATCCCAATCACCCTATGAAATTCAGAAGGAGATCAGCCAAATTTTCCATATTCCGCTTCATCAGGTGACAGTCCATACTCCGCTGGTCGGAGGAAGCTTTGGCGGGAAATCTACGATACAGCTGGAGTTTCTTGTCTATATGGCAACCCTTGCTGTAGGCGGCAAAGCAGTGAGATTGATTAATTCCCGTGAAGTGGACATGGTCACTTCTCCTGTTCATATTGGACTCGAATCCACCATAAAGCTTGGCTGCACCCGTGAAGGCAAACTGATGGCTGCAGAAATATGGCATTTTTTTGACGCCGGAGCCTATTCGGACAGGGGAGCGATCATGAGCCGGGCCGCAGCCGTCGACTGTACAGGGCCGTATCACATCGAGAATGTTCATTGCGATTCTTTGTGCATGTACACGAACCACCCGTACTCGACTTCCTTTCGGGGATTCGGCCATCCGGAACTGACGTTCGCTATAGAAAGAGCTATGGATGAGCTGGCGAAACGAATCGGGATGGATCCTTTGGAATTTCGATTTTATAATGCGATAGGACCAGGGGCTACGTCTCCGACACAAACAGAGCTGAATAGAAGTAACCTGGGCGATTTGCCCATGTGTATTGCGAAATTAAAAGCATTAATTCATTGGGACGACCGTCCCCAGCGTGAAATTCATGGCCACCTCGTCAGGGCAACAGGGGTTAGCTGTTTCTGGAAAAATTCGAGTACGCCTACAAATGCCGGAGCGGGAGCCACTGTAGTATTCAATCCCGATGGGAGCGTGAATTTGCTTTGCGGTGCAGTGGAAATTGGTCAAGGGACGAGGACCGCGCTGACTCAATTGTTAGCCGAGCGCTTGCGAATGGACGAACAGAGGATCCACATAACGCCGGATGTTAACACAGCAACCGATCCCCATCACTGGAAAACCGTGGCTAGCCGCAGCACCTTTCTAGTCGGTAATGCGATTCTGCAAGCGGCCGATGATGCCATCCTTCAGTTAAAAAGCATAGCGGCTGCCGTAATGCAATGCTTGCCAAAAGACTTGGAGGTAGGAGGGGACCGGGTTTACTTGCAGAATGACCCTGATAGAGGGATTTCTATCGAGAAAATTGCTTACGGCTATACATACCTGAACGGCAATACGATCGGCGGACAAATCATCGGCCGCGGAAGCTACGCTATGCGGAACCTGACTTTATTGGATCCCGAGACTGGAAAAGGGAACCCCGGGCCGGAATGGACGGTTGGCGCTCAAGCGGTAGAGGTGGAATGGAATAGCAAAGATTTCACGTACAAAATCATCAAAGCGGCAGCGGTCTTGGATGCCGGCAAAGTGATTAACCCTGCATTTGCCCGCAGCCAAGTGACAGGCGCCATGAGTATGGGCTTAAGTCTGGCAAGCCGGGAAGCTTTTGCATTCAATGAACAAGGTGCCGTCCTTAATCCGCAATTTAGAACCTACAAATTGATTCATTATGGTGAGCAGCCACAGTACTTCGTTGAATTCGTAGAGACGCCTCATTGGGAAGCGCCTTACGGATTGCGCGGCATCGGGGAACATGGCTTGATCGGCATGCCCGCGGCTTTGGCCAATAGCTTGAGTATCGCCGCCGGTGTGCAGCTGAACCATTTGCCTCTGACGCCCGAGATGATCTGGAGGACGATACATGATACCGCTGAACTTTGAATACTTCAAGCCTTCTACCATTCAGATGGCTGTTGAACAGTTTCAGCATTTGCAGAAGCAGGGGAAGCAGCCTATCTATTATTCCGGGGGAACGGAAATCATTACATGGGCTCGAACTCACGCCATCCATCCGGATGCTGTTATCGATATAAAATCCATACCGGAATGCAATGTTATGGGCATCCATAACGGTTCGCTGATCATCGGGTCCTGCGTCACGTTATCCGCATTATCCGCCGCGAATCTGTTTCCATTGCTCAGCCAAACGGCCTTGGGAATAGCTGATCAAACAGCCCGGAACAAAATTACGCTGGGAGGAAACATCTGTGGCAAAATTCATTACAGGGAAGTAGTTCTTCCACTTCTTCTGGCCGATAGCCGTGTGCTTGTTGCAGGAGCGCATGGCATCCGGGAGGCTTCGATCCATCAGGTGTTTTCACAGCAAATCAGACTGGAGAAAGGTGAATTTCTCGTACAGATATTAACAGACCAAAGTAATTTGTCGCTGCCGTTCGTTCATTACAAAAAACGGCAGATCGGGAGCATCGGCTATCCTGTAGTGACCATAGCCGCGATGAAGAAGGAACGTAAGGTTCATACCGCATATAGCGGCGTCTGCTCGTTCCCGTTCCGATCCATCCCGATGGATGAGCTATTGAACGATTCTTCGATGGCATTGGAGACCAGAATAGAACTGGCAATCGGCAAGCTTCCCGCCCCATTGTTGACTAATGTCGAGGGGGCTGCCCCTTATCGCCGGTTCGTCCTTAAACAAACGATAGCGGATACGTTACACTCATTGGAAGGCAGGTGAAGGATGGTGTTGCGCGATTCGACTATGGTTCAGGTGCAATGTGAAGTGAATGGCGAGAAGCGAACGATCCATGCAAGAGCCGCCGAGCTTCTTTTATATACGCTTCGTGATCATCTCGGGCTTACGGGAACCAAATCCGGCTGCGATAACGGCGATTGCGGCGCTTGTACCATTTTATTAGGTAACCTGCCCATGAAATCGTGCTTAATGCTTACCGTGGAAGCCGATGGAAAGCAGGTAACGACAATTGAAGGCCTGATGAATTCCCCGGTACAAGAGGCATTTGTTCGATATCAGGCGTTCCAGTGCGGTTTTTGCACCCCGGGGTTTATCATGAACTGCGAGGGGTTACGGCGGGCACATCCCCAAGCAGACGAAGAGACCATTCGGGAGTGGCTTCAGTCCAACATTTGCAGGTGCACGTCCTATGAAGAAATATACCTTGCGGTAAAGGAAATATTATCCCCGAAATCATCATGATGGACTAATCTCGAAGCAGAGGGAGGGAAGAGTTTGGCGGATATACATCGTATTCTGGAAGCTGTCCAACGTACCGGAGCTAGGAGTGTATTGGCTACAATTACTCATGTGAAAGGGAGCGCCTACCGGAAAGAAGGGGCCAACATGCTGTTTCAGGAGGACGGTTCACAAATTGGGGTTCTCAGTGCCGGATGCTTGGAAGCTCACCTTGCAGCCTGCGTGCCGGATGTATTGGAAACCGGATTTTCCCGCAGCTTTGTGTTCGATTTGCAATCATCGGATGTCTTGTCGTGGGGGGAAGAGCAGGGGTGCGGCGGTATTGTTCAGGTGACGATGGAGCCGGTAGATGATATTCTCAAGGATCATTTGGCCACATTGAAGCATTACCTGGATCAGCAAAGCCCGGTTATGGCGATCAAAAGATTCGAACCGGATGGCTCCGTTGCCGAATACGGGTTCTTGACCCAAGATCTCCGACTGTTCGG
Organism: Paenibacillus sp. OAS669; assembly: GCF_014873645.1. Classification (NCBI taxonomy): domain Bacteria; kingdom Bacillati; phylum Bacillota; class Bacilli; order Caryophanales; family Paenibacillaceae; genus Paenibacillus; species Paenibacillus sp. OAS669. The sequence continues at coordinate 214,439 of NZ_JADBDR010000004.1, read as the reverse complement.
AGAATGGAGGGGAGACCATCCTGTGTCACCTGCAGAGTTGATGTCGACCGGGGAGGGGTCATACTGCAATAGCGGTAACAGATTCCTTTCATCCGACCCGTCCTCCTTGTTTGTGTTTAGATATGAACCGAAGCCGCGACTCGTCTTATTCGGTGCGGCACCCGATGCAAGGCCGCTTGCCGCTTTGGCGGCTGCTGCCGGCTTTTCCGTGTTGGTTAGCGATTGGAGACCCGCATTGTGCGACCAACGTTATTTTCCGGATGCCGATTCCATCCTTGTTGGGTTTCCCGAAGAAACGATACCGGAGATTACGTTTTCACCTTACGATTTTGTAGTTGTGATGACTCATCATTTGAAAAGGGATCAGGAGCTGCTTCGGCTGCTGTCTATGAAGCGCTTTCGCTATCTGGGCATTCTGGGATCAAAAGGAAGAACGGAACGTTTGCTATCCGATGTGCCGATTGCTGTGAAAGCTCATTATCCTGTCGGGCTCGACATTGGAGCGGAAGGGCCTGAGGAAATTGCCGTCAGTATTGTGGCTGAACTCATAGCCGTGCTTAGAAAAAATAGCGCTACAGGGATTGGTGCACCGTGAAGCGGAATAAGATCGTAGGGATTTATTTGGCCGCAGGACTAAGCACTCGAATGGGTTCGGATAAGCTTCGGCTCCCGTTGGGGACAATGCCTTTAGGAAATTATGCGTTGAGAGCGGCCTTAAGCTCCGACTTGGATCATGTAGTGATAGTCTCGGGGGACGGTGAAGCAGATTGGATGGACAGCTCATTGTATGCGGAGCCGAAGTCTCGGAAATGGTCCGTTGTTCCGTGTTCTGATGCACACTTGGGGCAAGCGAGCTCTTTGCGGTGCGGTGTCATGGCTGCACAAGAGATGAAAGCGGAAGCGATTATGATCCTGTTAGCGGACCAGCCTTTGATCACCCCATCAATGATTAACAAACTTCTGCTTGCATATCAATCCCATCCCAACAGCAGCTTTGCAGCCTCAAGATATGAAGGCTTGGCAAGACCGCCGGTACTTTTTTCGAAGGAAAAATTCCCAGACCTGCTTACGCTGCAGAAGGACCAAGGAGCGAGGCAGCTTATCCGCAACGATCCCTCCGGTATTTGTCTAGATTTCACGAGCCCGCACTTGTTTATGGACGTGGATACTCCAGATGACTACAGGAATTTACTGGAGCTCTGGAAATCCTGAATCACCTGTTCTGCGTTCATATATAACGCAAGCGGATACTGCTCGTTTTTTAAATGAGCGGGAGCTTGTATTAGTTGGGTGGACGCTTTAGAAATGGTGTTAACAGCTTCAGGTTCCTCTAACCCTTTTTTCCAATGCTTGATGTGACTTGATAACTCTAACAAATGTTCGGACCAGATTCGTTGATGATCGATTGCAAAATGGCCGCTTTCGGACCATTTCGTTAAAACCCGCAGCATGTCAGACAGATTGGCATAACCGGACCGCAGCCGCTCCATGTGCCTCGTCAGCTGGTTCAAGATCATGCGCTTCCTGGCGCCTAACGGATTGTACTTCAAGCTCTTATCCGCTTGATCCAGCTCGGTCGTTGTCTGATGCAGCTCTTGAAATAACGACTGCAATTGGTTTTGCAGGGCTTGAGCTTTATGAGGGGGACAGCCTTCCTTGATCCATAGCGCCGTATTGGTAAACTGATGGGACAGATGATCTGAGAAATGGACCATCTTTTTGCGGGCTTTGTGAATGGAATCGGGCGGGAAAACCAGCAAATGAATGACCATAGCGACAACAGCTCCGATTAGCGTATCGCGTACCCGGTCCATGGGATAGCTCGGCATTTTGCTTTGAAAGTACATGACCAATAAAATGCTGAGGGCAACTTGTACCAGGATGGCATGGTCTAATTTCAACCAAGTTACCAATAGAGCTCCGACCAACAGGAGGAGGCCGATACTCCAACCGCTGGTACCAACTATAGGCGCAATCCATACAGTAAACAGGACACCGGCAATGGTGCCTGCAATACGCTGCCATGCAAATTGAATGGACTTATCGACGGTTAATTGAATGGATAAAATGACCGTCAGTGGCGCAAGGTACGGATGCTGGGACCCGGCCCATTCCGCAATTTCCCACGAAAGAGCTGCCGCCAGCGGGATTTTCCATACGATCGCTTTGTTTTTGATAACATCCATCCATTTCTGCTTCATGTTGTTCACTCCCATCCTCAATGCCGACTCGCTGCGGCAAATACCCCGTGATGTCTCCCTAGGCAGTTATCGTGACGGTTCCCTACAGTTTACCATTTCCCTGTATTAGGATTATCAATTGCTAGTCTGGTATACGTGAACGGCTCTTATTTTAATAATCGAAAAGCAGTAGACAGAGGAAAGTAACGGAAGCAGGGAGAAAGCTATGTTCGGATACCTCACAAAATGGTACTGTTAATAAAGAAGTCAAATCGGCCAACGGAGGTTAGGGCACCATGCAGATGGAAATACGAAATATCCTTTCGAAAAAAATTCTTAGCGATGCCAAGGGATACTTGGATATAGGTTTTACTCATTCCTTAAATCCGTACAGCGGCTGCGCTTTTTCGTGCAAGTACTGCTATGTGAGAGAAATGCCGATCCAAAAGTTCAAAGAGATCCCTTGGGGAGAATGGGTAGACATCAAAACAAACGCCGCTGAAAATTACAGGAAGGAAATCACTAGCCTTCGTCGAAGAAACAAGCCGGTTCGTCTGTTCATGTCCTCGGCGACCGATCCGTATCAGCCTATTGAGAGGGAAGCGGCTGTTACTCGGCGGGTACTGGAAGAAATGCTGGAAGCTCCGCCGGACTTGCTGCAAATACAGACCCGCAGCCCCCTTGTCACAAGGGACTTGGACTTACTGGTGAAATTGAAAGATCAATGCAAGCTTCTCGTTTCAATGACGATCGAAACAGACCGGGAGGATATCAAGCGAACGTTTGCTCCGTATGCTCCGGGAATCCGATTGCGTGTAAAAGCATTAAAAGAGGTACATGAGGCGGGTATATCCACACAGGCTTCTATTTCTCCGGTGTTACCGTTTACCCCTGATTTTCCCAAGGTGCTCGAAGGCATTGCCGATCGTATTTGGATCGATACGCTTCATATCGGCGACGGTTCGATGGGGAAGCGTTCAGAGCGTTTGGGGATGTCCCGTATATTTGAAGCGCATGATTTATCGAAGTGGTACCATAAGGATATCCATTTTAAAGTTGAAAAGTATTTTATGAAGTTTTTTCCAAGCGATAAGATACACATCTCCAAAAACGAAGCTTTTCCCGTGGACATATAAAGGCTAGACAATATATCTATGCTAACTTCTCCGCTAATTTCCCCATATATCACATGCTTGTGATGCCCTACTTACGGGCGTTTCGGCCCAATCAACCCATTCCAGATTGATACTACGCCGGTCTGATAAGCAGATCTGACAGACTAATCAACCTGCCCTCTCAGGTGAATTCTATTTGCTCACTTTAGGGAAAATAGTTGAAGCAACGGATAAAATTTTTAAGATTGTTTAGAAAATGAACATATACATTTGAATAGACCTCCAACATTTGGTTTGTAATGAGGTATAATTATGTTTGATGATTAATTTAGCAACAAAGCTTGGAGGATTTCTATGCAAACGAAAATTCGCGTATTAGCGATTGCGCCTTATCCCGGCTTAAAGGATGTACTGCTTGATGCGGCAAGGCAAAAAGAGACGATTCAAATGGACGTAGAGGTTGCCGATTTGCAGGAGGCGATCCCGCTCGTTCAGCATGCGGAGGAAAGCGGATATGACATGATTGTGAGCCGGGGCGGTACGGCAACGGTGATTCGCGAGCATGTGACCATTCCAGTCGTAGACATTCCAGTCTCGGGATATGACATCCTGAGGGTATTAACGCTTGTGAAAAATTCCAACGCCTCCGTGGCTATTATTGGATTCCCTTCCATATGCCGCGGGGTTAAAGAAGTATCCAGCCTACTGCAAATGGACATCCCTTCCTATGAAGTGCAGCACAAGTCCGAGGTTGCGGCAGCGCTGCAGAAGGCTTTTCAATCGGGTGTCCAGCTTGTACTCGGCGACATGGTTACTATCCGTACCGCTCAGGACATGGGGCATCGGGGCATATTGATCACATCCGGCAGGGAATCGGCCGCGGATATGCTGGGCGAAGTGCACAGAGTGTACGAGGTCTACCGCAAAGGTCAGGAGCAGGTGCGCTTTTACCAGCGTTTGCTGGATGCGGATTCTCGCGGGATCATCGCTCTGGATGACAAGCGGCGTGTCGAATATGTTAATGAAGCGGCTTGCCGGATGCTGCGTCAGGCAGAAGGAACACTGCGGGGGCAAAACATCGTCCTGGCTTCGGCCGCCTTGGCGAATGTAATCAAGCAGACCGGAGAAAGCCGGAACACCTCAGACCGCGAGCACTATGTGCATTTGTTTGATGAGCAGTACAAGGTCAGTGTCATGCTTCGAGAGGAGGAAGAACATCGGGGCTATTTGGTTTATCTGGAGTCGCTTACCGCATGGAGGAGTGAGCGTCGATTTGAAGCATACATCCCGTCACGTCTTGCTACTTTCACACAGCTTGTAGGCACAAGCCCGACACTGCAAAAAACAGTCAACCGCGCCAAAAAATTCGCCGAATCGGACCGGAATATTTGGATATCGGGGGAGAGGGGAAGCGGCAAGTTCATGTTCGCGCAAGCGATCCATTCGTCCAGCCGTCGGCAGCAGGAAGGCTTCTATATGATTACATGCGAGGATGTAACCGATGAAGAGATGAACCGGCTTGTTTACGGAAGTGCAGGAGTTCCCGGGTTATTGCTCGGAGGTTATACAGGGACACTGTATTTTAACCGCGCGGACCGTCTAAGTCCGGAGGCGCAGGAGATCGTTCTGCAGCTCATTCGCAGCAACCGCAACTTTCGCTTTATCGCTTCCTCCTCCATTGCTATGTCCAAGCTGGCTAAACGTGGCGATTATAACCAGGATTTGATTTATGCCGTAGGTGAGCTGCATCTAACCGTTCCGCCGCTCCGCGAACATCTGGAGGACGCGGAAGAAATGATAAGGGGACTCATCGCAGAATATAATTCACAGTTCGGGAAGCAGATCGTAGGGATGAGAGAGACGGTGCTCGAGCGGCTCACCCAATACGATTGGCCTGGTAATATCCCGGAATTTGAGAGTACGATCCAGGAAATGCTTCTTATGACAAAAGGTCATTATACCGAGTGGGAAGAAGTCCATGAAGTCTGGGAGCGTCTGATACAGCATGCAGGCTCCGGCACATCCCGCGCAGCGTATGCTCAGATTGATTTAAGCGGTACCTATGAGGAGATTGAGGAACGGATCTTGTTGCAAGTGCTGCAGGAAGAGGGAATGAATCAATCCAAAGCCTGTAAGAGACTTGGCATTAATCGGGCTACACTGTGGAGGAAAATGAATAAAATGTTTAAAAATAAAACATAAACAGGATTGAGCGACGAAGAAAGAGCTTGTTATAATACTAAGGAAAGGTCTTGTAACTTTCAAATTGTTGCAAAATAATACAAACATCTTGGAGGGTTACTTGTGAAAATTAAAGCGACAATTGAACGCATTCCCGGCGGAATGATGATTGTACCTTTGCTTTTGGGTGCCATTATTAACACGCTCTTTCCTTCGATTCCCAAGACGTTCGGTTCGTTTACCGGAGCGTTGATGACCGGTTCGCTGCCGATTCTGGCTGTATTCTATGTCTGCATGGGTTCGACCATCGATTTTAAAGCTACCCCCTATATTTTGAAAAAAGGCGGGACGCTGCTCGGGACTAAGATTTTAACTGCGGTTATCGTCGGCTTGATTGCCTCAAGATTTCTCGGTGAGGGCATGATTGAAAGCGGATTATTCGCAGGCTTGTCCGTCGTAGCGATTGTAGCAGCGATGAATGACACGAATGGCGGCTTGTATATGGCGCTGATGGGTCAGTTCGGCAAGAAGGAAGATGTCGGGGCTTACTCTATTATGTGCTTGGAGTCCGGCCCGTTTCTTACGATGATTACACTTGGCGTAGCAGGGTTGGCTGCATTTCCATGGCAGACGCTTGTAGGAGCCATCCTGCCGCTTGTGGTCGGCATGATTCTGGGGAACCTGGATAAAGAGCTGCGCGAGTTTTTGGGTAAGGCCGTACCGGTGATGGTTCCTTTCTTCTCGTTCGCCCTTGGCGCCGGTTTGAATTTGCAAAATGTATGGCAAGCCGGTATTCTCGGTGTGCTGCTCGGTATTGGTGTTGTTGTTATCTCAGGAATTACCCTTCTGTTGATGGATCGTCTGACAGGCGGTAACGGGATTGCAGGCTTATCCGCGGCATCCACAGCAGGGAATGCAGCAGGAGTTCCGGCGGCAGTAGCCGCAGCCAACTCCGTGTACGCTCCGGTTGTTCCGTCAGCGACGGCCCTGGTGGCGTCGTGCGTTATCGTCACAGCGATTTTGGTGCCGATTGTCACGGCCTGGTGGGCCAAACGCGTCGGTGTAACGGCACGGCAATAACCGGTAGGAAGGCGTGTTCCGGCAGGTTTGCCGGACATGCTTTCTCATCTATTATAGGGTTTATAAATTTCGGGGCTCCCCGCAAAGTACCTGAATCAGCTTCGAAGCCAAGGCCCCACTTTGTGGGGATATTTTATTCAAAGTAAGGGAGGGAGACGGATTGCTGCGGTTAGCAATTATTGCGGACGATTTAACGGGAGCTTCCGATTCCGGTGTGCAAGTGGCTAGAAAAGGGCTGCCGACTCAAGTAGTCTTTAATTGGTCGGAGCTGAACGCTTCATCTTCTAGAACGGAGACCATTGTCCTAGATACCGACAGCAGATCGGTGCCAGGGGAGCTGGCGTACCAGCGCGTACGAGAGGCGGCCGCGTCCTTGAAGGAGCAAGGCTGCGCCTTTATATATAAAAAAATGGATTCCACGCTTCGTGGAAATCTGGGTCAAGAAATCGAAGCCGTCCTGGATGTGTACGGCTTTGAGGGGGCCATTATCGTTCCGGCCTTTCCGAGAATAGGGAGAACGACGGTCGGCGGCAGGCATTACTTAAATGGGGTGCCGATCCATGAGACAGAGATCGGCAGGGACCCGAAGACGCCTGTTCCCGAAGCTGATATCAGCAAGCTGCTGTCGGGGCAAGCGAGGAGAACAGCGGTGAGCATTCCGCTCGCCGCTGTTCGCGGAGGTCTTTCGGCGTTGGAGGAGAGCATCGATCAAGCATTGAAGTCCGGTGCCGAGCTATTAGTGATCGATGCTGAGACGGACGAGGACCTTCAACATATTGCAGAGCTGATGCCAAAATTTAAGGAACGATTATTATGGGCTGGCTCTGCCGGATTGGCTGAATATTTGCCTCTGTCATCCATTGGAATGGACGGCTTGGATACGGCTCCCGAAGGGGCTGATGTGGCTGAAGCTGCGGCAGATGCGGAACTGAAGCAAAAGGTTCAACGCGGCGGACAGCCTGTCATGCTCGTGGCCGGAAGCATCTCTCGCGTAACACGCGCTCAGGTACAGAAGGTAAATGAGCAGCCGGATGTGGCATGCGTGGAGCTGGACCCTTTGACACTGCTCGCATCGCCGGAGCAAGCCGCTCAGGAGAAGGAGCACTGCTACCGCAGCCTGTCCTCGGCGCTTAACGTAGGCTCGGACGTTTCGTTCTATGCAGGTTCATCGCCGGAGCAGGTAGCTGAGGCGCAGAAGCTCGGGTCGAGCCGGGGGATGGATGCATCCAGCGTATCCAATGCCATCGCGGATGCATTAGGGGAAGTAGCCGCGGCTGTGTGCTCGGCATATACGCTGCAGGGAATGGTGTTGACCGGAGGCGATACCGCTAAGGCGGTATGCCGCCATCTAGATGTAAGGGGTATTGAATTGACTTCGGAGCTTGAACCGGGTATTCCGCTCGGCAGACTGATTGGCGCACGGAATGTACCTACAGTCACCAAAGCAGGAGCTTTTGGCAATGTCGATTCGTTATGGCATGCCATGCAAATTTTGAAAGGGGAGTATACACATGAATAGACCGATCATTGGTATTACCATGGGGGACGGAGCCGGAGTCGGGCCGGAGATTATTATGAAGGCGCTGAGTGATACGGAGATGTATGTGCAAAGCCGTCCTTTTGTTATCGGGGACGCCAAGCTTCTTGAGAGAGCGGCGCAGGTTGTTCACAGCGGACTCAAGGTCAATACGATTGCAGCGCTTCAGGAAGCAAAATTCGAGCACGGTACCGTTGACTGCTGGGATTTGAATTTGCTTCCCGCAGATTTGCCGTTCGGCAAGGTAAGTCCTGAGGCGGGCCATGCCGCGTTCATGTACTTGCAGCAAGCCATAGAGCTGGCGAACCGGGGAGAGATTGACGCGATCTGTACGGCGCCGTTGAATAAAGAAGCTCTTCACAAGGGAGGCCATATTTACCCGGGCCACACGGAAATTTTGGCGGAGCTGACCGGCACCGAGGACTATTCGATGATGCTGTCCGCACCTAAGCTGAAGGTCATTCATGTGACGACGCATGTCGGCATTATCGATGCGGTGAAGCAGATTAATCCGGACCGTGTGTACAAGGTGATCCGTCTGGCCCACGAAACCTTGCAAAAGGCAGGCTACGCCGCACCAAAAATTGCGGTATGCGGCATCAACCCGCATGCGGGCGAGAACGGTTTGTTTGGCTACGGCGAAGAGGAAGAAAAGGTCATTCCCGGTGTACAGCGTGCTCAACAGGAAGGCATTCAAGCCGTCGGTCCACTGCCTGCTGATACGTTATTTTTCCGTGCTACGCGCGGGGATTTCGATATCGTCGTAGCTATGTATCACGATCAGGGTCACGGCCCGATCAAGGTGCTCGGCCTGGAAGCCGGCGTCAACATCACGGTAGGACTGCCGATCATCCGTACGAGCGTCGACCATGGCACGGCTTTTGACATCGCAGGAAAAGGCATTGCCGATGAACAAAGCATGAAGGAAGCGCTGCGCCAAGCTATTGAGCTCGCTCCTAAGCGTTAATGGATTTTGCCGATAGGCTGCAGTAAGGCCCTGAATCGCCATTCTCATATTCCCAATCCAAGTCTGCTAGGCTCCATGGGAATATGAAGCGGCTGATAAGGGCCTTTTTCTTTATGGCACGAAAACCAACGCCCCGCTTTGCGGAGGTATTTTATGTCCCATAAAGAGTGTACGAATAGTCTTAAGCCCAAAGACCCGTTGTTTTTTGTCTGGCAGTTTTCTATACTCTTCATAAGACTTTGACTGGGAGCGGGTATGTCATGATTCATTTGAAAGATATTGGGAAGTTCGCAGAACTGCCGGAAATCGCGATGCACATTTACGAAGGGAATATTCCCGCATTGCTGGAAGCCGTAGCATCGGGATGGGATATAGAGGAAGGTATTGTACTTAGCCAATATACCACGTTAAGTCCATTAGATCTGGCGATAATATCCGGAAGACTGGATGTTGTTAAGCTGCTGGTCGAGCATGGAGTTAACTTGAATGTTGAACATAATCCTGCTTTTTTACGCGCAGTACGCTATGGCAAGGAAGATATGGTTCGTTACGTTGCCGAACATGGCGCCAGGATGGACATGCTGAATCAAGTTCGGTCCGGAGCTTATTCCCAAGCCTACTACGGCAAAAAATCCAATATTCCGCTTATTCGTGAGCTGGGATTGGATATTAAACAGCATGGGGGTGCCGTGCTGCGTCAAGCCGTATCCGATCATGATTTGAAAACAATCGATTATTTACTCGAGCATGGGGTGGATATTAATTACAATCAGCCGGATATGGTGTACCCTTATCGTGCGACTCCTTTAACCGTTGCAACGCGCTTGGGTAATGCAGCGATGGTAAAACATTTGATTGAACGCGGTGCGGACGTTACGCTGGCAGAGAAAGACGGCGAGAGGCCTTACACGATTGCGGTAATGAATAAAAATACGGCTTTGGCTGATTATCTGAAATCATTGGAGCCGGCTGAGTTTCATCATTTGGAAAACAAAAAATATGAACTGAAAAAGTATAAATTGACCGATGAGCTGATCCGCTTTCTTACCGGAGATGAGCTTCGTATCGAGCTACCGGCAAATGATTATGAGATCAGGTATATCGATTTTTTTACCTTGACTGATACCTTTGAGATGCGAATCGGTCGTCAAAAGCTGCTGCGGCTATCGGCCGATATCGATAATTACTCCGATGTTCAGCTCGTGTGGAATCCCAAGAAAAAAGGCATGATCGGCTGTTATGATGCGGAGCATCAAGAGTATGCCGATTTGTGCAGCTTCCCGGAGTTCCTGGCTCAGCCTGCATTGTACCTCATCCGGTTTCTTGAGGGCGAGTGTTGACATGAAGCAGTTTCCTTCAAGCATCTCGTTTCGCTATTCATGGCGATCTTATCAGCAAAGAATATAGGACAACCTGGATCAGCATTTAAAAAAACGCCATCTCCGCCAGGCTGAAAGCTATGTCCGCCCGTTTTGCCGATAAATCCGAACGGATCAGTGCTTGGAGATAAAGAAGAAGCGATTCTAAAAAAGAAAAAAATGACAACTCAGCTAAAAAGGGATAGATCATCCAGTAAAATGGACAGATCTATTCTATTTTTACTTTACAGGGATTCCTCTGACGCATTGGCTATCAGAACTTTAACCCCTCTCCGCTTTGCGCATCAATCCACCATCCCGTTTCGAAGAGCGGCGACTACGACCTGTGTGCGGTCCTCGCAGCTGAATTTTTGCAGAATGCGGTGAACATGGGACTTAACGGTGCCCTCGGTAATGAACAGCTTTTTCGCTATTTGGTCATTGCGGAGACCGTAGGCCATTTCCTGAAGGATTTGCTGTTCACGTTCCGTCAATGGGCCAATAAGCGGTGTCTTGACATCCGTTACGTTGGGGGTATTTGCTGAGGAAGCGACTCGAAGCAGGGCGTTGGCCGCAAGACTTGTCTTGTAAATGGCCTCACCGCAAAATGCGGAACGTACAGCCTCCAGCATCTGTTCTACCTCTGCGTCCTTCAATAAATATCCGACCGCTCCAGCCCGAATTCCTTGATAAATATACTCTTGATCATCAAAAGTCGTGAGAATAACCGTTTTCGTAGCCGGCCACTGTCTCATAATTTCTCGCGTAGCTTCGATGCCGGACTTTCTTGGCATTTGGATATCCATTAATATCACATCCGGTTGAAGCTGTGAAGTCAAATCTATCGCTTCCTGACCGTCGGAGGCTTCTCCGACTAACTGCATATCGGACTGCAATCCGATAACATAGCTGAATCCTTGCCTAATCATAGTTTGATCGTCGGCAAGCAGTACCTTGATTTTATGATGCTCCTGCATCCTCAATCCTCCTCATTCCATTCGCCTGATGAACGATCTCTATATGGAATAGCCGCAGTGAGTTCCAGCCCGCTTGGTGCTAAACTCGTGAGAAGAAGACTACCTCCAAGCTCCTCAAGCCTTGTCTTCATAACCTTGATGCCGTAACCTTCCTTGATATCGTTTATAGCTTTGACAACCCCGTTATCGCGGATAGACATCACAAGCTTATCGGACCGCCTAAAAAGCCCAACCTCGACTTGGGTCGCTTGCGAATGACGGATAATATTCGTAATGGCTTCTTGAAGCACTCTGAAACAGGTTTCATAGGCCTCCGCCTCAACTTCTCTATCCTGTAAATCAGTGTGAAAGGTATAAGCAATGGAAGCGGTAGCCTCCATTCGGGCGAGCAGTGATTTTAAACCTGTTACTCCAGGTATGGAGCGGTTGTCCGCAAGAGCATGAACAGAGGTGCGGATATCCTGAAGCCCTTGGCGCGCTACGGCCAGCATACCGTCCAGCGAATGTGCGGCACGCTCCGGATCTGCTTTCACCATATAGCGCAGAGCCTGTATTTGCACAATCAAGGACGTGAGACTATGTCCGACCGCATCGTGGATATCCCTTGCAATCCGTGTTCTTTCTTCGAGAACCGCGTATTGCATAGCGGTGGCCGAAGCCTGATGGAGCTGGTCATAGGCTGATTGAAGCTCCTCCAAATGCTTTTTATTTAATTCATACATTTCATTGCGTTGTCTTCGGCTTCGTATGGAGAAGTACAGGGCTGTCGCAAAGAAGAGAAAGGAGATGATATTAAAAATATCTCCGCTTCCGAATTTCACATAGAATGCTGCGGTTATGCAAATGGCCAGTATCGCAGGGGTCTGCAGTCTGATAAAGGATAGGCGAATAGCCCCCACAAATAGAATGATTGCGATGATGTATATGAGGTTAATTTCTTGAAATCCGAACACCCCGACTGCGGCTTCCAGCAAAAGCAGGCATGCAGCCAGCATTAGTCTTGTTCTTGTCCAGAGCTTCTTAGGGAGAAAAAGCATAAAGGTATAGGTTACCCAGAGTACTCCATTGAGTACGATTTTAAGGGGAGGACCTTGGAAAAAATGATTGAACTGCATTAAAAAAAATAATAAAGCGGAGTCGGTTACAGGTTTTCCGTACAAGTAATATTTCATCGTGACCCTCCTTTACCATGCAACCACTCCATTGTGCCATGTCTTCATGAAAAATATCAATCAGCAGAGCCGATTTTGGAGCAACATCTATCTGTAGATAGAGAAGAGCGGGAATACATTCTATCTTCAGCTAGTCGAACTCAATTCGCGGGAAAGGTAGTATAGAAGCATGAAACGAAACGCATCATGTTAAGGGGGCATCGCTTTATGCAATCACAGGTTGTAATCACGGCTTTACTTATTATTTTTATTATGTACCGTATGTTTTTGAGAATTCGCCGCAATATTGGCTGGCAGCAGCTGCTGCCGCGAAAAATGGGTGTATCCATAGTTCTTTTTAGTATCATTGGGCTGTTGTTTCTTATGGAAGGAACGTTCCGGGCAAGCACTGTCATATCGGATCTGCTCGGTATTCTCGTTGGAAGTATCCTGGCTTATGTTGGAGCTCAGCTTACTCAGATAGAGCTGCGCAATGGTCATTGGTTTTATCGCCCGAATCTATGGATCGGAAGCCTCGTTACTGTTATTTTTATTGGCCGCTTCATTTATCGGTTATTTGGGATATTTACGGCGGGTCCTTCAGGTGCCCTGCAATCAAGCAATCCCTGGGAAAACCCTGTATTCAGTTCGGGCTCCGGCTGGACAGCCGGTCTTATGCTTATTATGTTCGCTTACTACGTCACTTACAATGTAATGATGCTGCGTAAGCAAAGATTTGCAAGCTCGAGGGCATGAACGCCTCAAGAAGTCCGGTCCGTGCAGGAACGGACGCTTCAGCTTCTTAGAGGAGCTGAAGCGGATTGTCCTCTAACTCGCAGCCCACTCCTCAAGCACATGTATGACGCTAAGAGGCGATTAGGCACATGGCCGGTAAGATTCTATCCCCAAGAAGAGATGATTAGTTGAGAAGGGTGGAGTATACTAAACCTAAGACCGCGAAAGGCAGGCGGAAAATTTTTTACTTGAAAGGTGATGGGTATGGCACGTGTATTGGTGGTTAACGCTGGTTCCGAAGGACATATTAATCCAACGCTCGGTGTGGTTCAGGAACTGATCCGCCGCGGTGAAGAGGTGGTTTACTTTTTATCGGAACCCTTTCGTGATCTCGTAGAGCCAACGGGGGCAAAGGTCATTACGCTCGATAACGGCAAATTTATAAAGGCATTTATTGCGGGAGGAAGAAGTCCTTGGGCTCGAGTGGGCGGACTGCTGCGCACCGCCGATATCGTCATTCCCAGCCTCTTGCAGCAAATTGGAGAAGAGCGGTTTGATTACATGATTCATGACTCGATGTTTGGCTGCGGCCGACTGCTTGCACAAATCCTTAATCTGCCGGCAATCAACTCATGCACAAGCTTTGCCTCTCGGCAAAACGACTTTGACAAACTGCAGGATCGCCTGACACAACAGTTTCCGGCAGAGGTAACTGATCAAGCGAAACAGGAGTTTCAACAGCTGGTCAATAAAGTGCAGGCAGAATATCCTGTGCAGATTAACTCCGCTTATGAGGTTTTTAACAATCCGGCTCCAATGACTCTTGTCTACACATCCAAATTATTCCAACCTGATGGCGATAGCTTTGACGAGACGTATAAGTTTGTCGGTCCGTCTATCGTGCCTCGCTCTCAAGGATCGTTTGATTTTTCTAATGTGGACAAGGAGCACCTGATCTACATCTCTCTCGGCACCGTATTCAATCAAGCTGCGGATTTTTATAAGCTCTGTTTTGCCGCGTTCGCCGGAACGAACTACTCTGTCATCATGTCCATCGGAAAACAAACCAGGGTTGAAGAATTAGGGGATATTCCTGCCAATTTTATCGTTCGGGATTACGTTCCTCAACTGGAAATATTGCAGCATGCCCAATTATTTATTACGCACGGAGGAATGAACAGCACCAGTGAAGGACTTTATAACAGTGTACCGCTGATCGTTCTTCCCCAAAGTGCCGACCAGCCTGTTATAGCGCGTCGCGTGGCGGAAACCGGGGCAGGCATCCAGCTGAATAAGGAGAGTTTGACCGCGGATGAGCTCAGAGGAGCGGCAGAACGAGTACTCAAGGATGGATCATTCCGCAAAGCAAGCGAAGCCATTGGGGAGTCTTTCCGTGTCGCGGGAGGGTACCGGCGAGCCGTCGAGGAAATCTTTGCGTACAAACAAAGTCTGGGTATATAGAACTGGAATGTTTCTATGCTGAGGCTTGTCCAAACGTAATAAGGGACCGCGAAGGTCCGTCCAACGAAGAGAAGTTTGGAGGACCCTCAAGCGTCGAATTAATGGCCATAGCCGTGGTGTCCCATTCCATGATGATGATGATATGGGTGGTGAATATGATGCGGATGATATCCATAAGGGTGGTAGCCGTGATACCCATGATAGACATGAGGATGGTACCCATACGGATGATAACCATGATGCGGGTGGTACGGATGATGGTACATATGATGAGGATAATGCTGATAAGAGCGTTTGTTTTGAGCCATTGAAAAATCCTCCTTAAATTCAATATTTTTTATGTTACGTCAACAGTTTATGTTCGTTATCTGTGCATAGATGCTTATCCACATGGATTGGGCAGCAAAATAGACGCATGTCTCTATGAATCTGCCGGAGTGGACAAGGTTACCATCCTCTTGATAATAAGATATATCGCATAAGAAGGAGATTCTTACCTTTATCCCGAACAATTCCTCGAGAAATCGTTCCCATTTGTGACCGATTTCTTTTTTTTGCGCTTTCGTTTTCAAGCACAGCTCTGACGTTTGGTTTAGTGGGGTCTCTAGAAGAGATACTGCTACTTGTATGTGATAATCGATAGTTTGCTCTTCTATTCCATACTGCTTATTGCAAACGGAAGCAGCTGTTTAGTGCACTACTTTGGTAGGTCAGAACGGTGGATTCATAGACCCAACTTACAAGTATATAGTTTGTTTTTCTATCACTTCATCTTCGTTTCTTTCATAGAATAAGACATGCCAAACCTTGTAACGGAGGTGATATTTTGAATCGGAAAAAGATCATGTTTATTGTTACTTCAGTTATTTATTTCGAGCCTTCCCCGTTGTCCTACAGCAAAACTCGTTCCAGGTTTACACCCGAAGAAAGATTGAAACAAACAATGAAAACGCTGGAGTCCATACGTGTAATAATTCCAGACGCTTACATCGTCTTATTAGAATTAGGCACCAGAGATATTCAATCCAAGAAAATCCTCACTATAGCAAACCGATACATTTATTTAGGCGGTATGAAAGCCGTCAGACATGCCGTTGATAGTCCTCATAAAGGTTATGGAGAAGCTGTAGGTTTATTACTCGCTCATCGATATATTCGATCATATCCTGCCGATTATTACTATAAATTTAGCGGGAGATATAAATTGACTCGACACTTTCGATTAGAATCGTGGATGAACGACGGCTTCACGGCAAATATATCTAAGGGATGGATGTCGACTCGATTGTACGGTTTTTCAAAAAAACATTATGGAAATTGGCGAACTGCATTAATGAAAAGCCTACCGAGCTTGAAGCGGGGAAAGGCAATTGAGAAAGTGCTTCCCATTTATATGGGTAAAATCGGTAAAATAGAGAATTTGGGGATCTCAGGGGTCATTGCTCCATGGAACATAAGAATAGAAGAATAGATGAAATAGAAGAGAGGTCAACCAGTAATAGCTGGATGACCTCGAATTAAGTAGAAGTGGCTACCTGTATGCTAAAGAGCTAGTTCTCCTTCGGAATATAGAAGCGGTTCTGCCCGATTTGGATGTTACGGAACGAGTCCTTGCCGTAATTGTCATGGAAAAAGAAAACACTGCGCACGACGGTTCCGTCTTTATAAGTTAGCGTGATTGTGTTGCCCGAGATGTCATAGGTTCCTTTGTCGCTCTTCGATCCGGTCGCACTGGTGGACGATACTGCGTTATTCAATGAGGAAAGAGTCAAATCCGTGCTTTCAAAGGTACCATCGGCGGAGAAGCTCAAATACTCCGTCCATGAGCTGGAAGACGCATTGATCCCGACCAATCCGCTGTAGCCGATATACTGATATGTTCCATTGAGCTTTGTCCCCTCGGGAACCGCTGCGATAGGGGACATATCGACATCATTAATAACGAGCTCGCCCCTATCGTTAAGACGGATGGAACGGATGTCATTCGCACTGATCTGCAGCTTCCCATTCGCGATGGTGTATGTGCTGCAGCCGTCCCTGGAGCAATCGATGGTTTCCGGTCCGCCTTGAGGCGGAGGGCCGACGAAGATATGGTTATCCGGAAGGAAGGTATACAGATCCCAGCAGGCGCCGCCGCATTCAAACCCGCCAAAATCATCCCTCAGACCGTAATACATTCCCGAAAGATTCGACAGATCTACGGGCTTACTGGCTTCAGCAGGAGGTGGTGGGGATGGTTCTTGTGCAGCCGGCGTTGTCTCCTGCCCGGTTTGCGTGCCTTGAGAGGCATGCTGCTTCGCCTGCTTGGCGTCGTACTCCGCCAGCCGCCTCTGTACTTCCTCTTTGGATATGCCTGCTTGTTGTAGAAACGCATCGGTAACAATCTGAATTTCGCGGGTATATTCGTCCCAATGGACAATGGCTCCCGTGGCTTCGCCGATAAAACGCAGCGGCACCATCGTGCTGCCGTCTATAATCTGTGCGCTTTGACTTAATTCCACCCGCTTCCCATTTACGTCTGCTTTCAAATCGTTAATGGTGAGGACAATAGTCAGGCCGGGCCGCGCTCCCGTCACCTGCTGCTTGGTCTCATCCCATTTCACCTCCATGCCCATCGTTTCAAAAAGGGGCCGGAACTGCACCAGTGTAGTACCCTCAATAATTTGAGGCTCCACCTGGAAAGCGATTTTTGTAGTATCGACAAATACCTTTACAGGCTCTTCCGCAGCGGCCGGCAGACTGAACAGCAACGTCAGCAGAACAACGATGACGGGAATGAGCGCCAGCCGCTTGCCTTTGAAGTTCACGATAAACTCCTCCTTCAGCTCTATTTTCGTAACCCAACATTAGGTTAATGAATGTTCCTATATTTTCCAAGGTACCAGAGTACGAAAAAAGAGGCTGCCCCAGGATATACCCGTCTACGTGAACGGTTGCACGATCTCCCGTGAAGGGACGCGTCATTCAACGATGAACATGACAGTAGGGGACACAGACTGATCTCTATTACTTTTGGGGACGTTTTGAGCCTGAAGGCCCTAAGCGGCCTAGGTACATGGCATTATGGAAGCAGATGGGAAATCCCGGTACAATAGACATAATCATTAAAATGGGAGGACTTCAGTTGAATTTGAATGAGCAGCAGCGAAAACAAGTGGAGAGCTTAATTGAGGAGTATGGATTTGCCCATGCTTCCCAGTATATATTGGACCATATCCGTCCAAGCATTCGCTGTACGAAAGCCGGAGAGACTGGCTACGAAACCCTGTGCGATTCCCGAGCCGGAGGAGATCCGGATTTACCGGCTTCCATACAGTGGCCGCTGACAAAGGACGGGGTACCGATGACATTTCTGGCCCAGCTGAATCTGGAAGAGTTGTCTGGTCATGACACAGCATCATTGCTGCCGGTTGACGGGATGCTTTATTTTTTTGTAGGGATAGACCAGCCGGCATATCATATTGACCATCGTGTTTTGTATGTGACCAAGGAAGAGCTTGCTGGCGTCGAAAGACGCTTTGCTCCGAAAGAGACGGCCTTGGAGGAGAGCTTCCGCGGGTTCCGGCTTACGGCCAGGCCTTCTCTTGAACCGCCGAACTATGCTTATGTCGATTATGATCAGATAGAGAACGAATCGGTAGGATATGAGGATTACGAGGATTTAAGCTTTTCGATCAACGACTCCAAGAGCGACGACGTTGCTACGTTGTTTGGCTACCCGGACGGCCAGCACGATGACGCCGAGCATGAAGCAGCCCTGATGATATTGACAGGGACAAGCTACAGCTACAGCAAAAGCAAGGCGCTTGAACAGATCACCGCTCATTTTGCAGGTGATGAAGCGAAGGCCAAGCAGGAGATCGAGGATACTTTGCTGCTTCTTGAGCTGGAATCCGATAATGATATTGGATTTTGCTGGTGGGATGCAGGAGCGCTGCAATTTTTCATCCGCAAAGAGGATCTTCTTGCAAGACGGTTTGACAGAACCTATTGCTCGCTTTATTCAAGCTGAGCAAGCCAGGAGCGCTGAAATAACTAGAAATAGATGATGATCGGATAAAGGAGCTTGGAGATTATGGAAGAGTTGCTTCAGCAGGAACAAGATTTCGGATTTGCGAGAGTATATGCCGTAGAATTGAAATATAAACAGCCGCCCACTCTCGACCGACAGCTGCTTTATGAAAAAATGGAGCTGTATACAGGGAAGCTGAGTCAGCCGGAGCAGCAGCAAGAAGAAGGCTCGAGGCTGGCAGTTTGGGAGGCCAATGACGCAGATAAAGAAAACCTGCTGCATTTCTTTCATATGAATTATATGATCGCCTATTCAGAAGGGGAGATGCCTGCCCAAACCAGCCTGATGAACCTTGATCATCGTCCTGCTTCGGACTACACAACGGCCGTTCAACAAGCCTGGCATTGGCGGGAAGCCGGAGAGACGCTGAATGCATGCAGCCATTCTCTTCTGCTCGTCGACATGATGGCATCAGGCCTGGATCCTAAATCAAGATTGCAGCTATTCACTGGTGCTCTTCAGGCGCTACTGGAGGCGGCACCCTGCGATGCGATTTATTTCAGGGAAAGCGATAAGCTGGTCGAGCCAGGCGCTTATTTAACTGCAATTAAAGAGGGGGCTCTCTTATATGGAGCCATGAACATCCGTTACTATAATGTCGAGGGAAGCGGAAGCGGGCGGCAGGAAGGATTGATGGATTCCATCGGACTCGCGGCGCTGGGCATTCCGGACGTCCAGTGTCACTTCTATGATCTTGACCCTTCCCAGATGGCCGGGACTTTAATGGATATCGCCTATTATTTATTCAACCAGGGAGACGTGATCTCCGACGGTGAGACTATCGGCTTCACGGAAGATATGCGTTGGCGCTGCGAGCATCAATATGCATTGGCGGCGCCTCGGCGAGTCGTGATCGACATTGACCCGGGAGAGCCTTACTATGCCGGGAGACAAGAACATCATTCATGATCAGCCAAGAGCTGCTGCGTGTTCGCGGCAGCTTTTTTGGTTTAATTTTTCAGAACGATGAGCTCGTCTTAGCGCTTAACATATCCCTTATTGCCGGAATTAACGGGCTATGATACAATCATACTCTGCCCAATTGGCGGGCTTTATGCCGATCGCGGTTCGAAACCATCCCGCGTGATCAAAACTAAGGGGAAAGTGATTATGTTCAATTTTGTTTGGGGCGTTGCATTTGTCATCGTCAATTTCGGGCTGTTCTTGCTCAGCTACCGCCTGTTCGGGCGTAAGGGGCTGTATGCCTGGGTAGGCTTCGCTACAGTGCTGGCCAACATTCAAGTCGTCAAGACGATCGAAATATTCGGTATTGTGATGACGCTCGGTAATTCGATTTATGCGTCGATATACATGACGACGGACCTTCTTAATGAGAAGTACGGGCCCAGAGCCGCGCGGCAGGCGGTGTGGTTCGGATTTTTCAGCCTGTTTGCCTCGGCGATCATTATGCAGATGGTGCTGTTCTTCGTACCTCAGCAAGGCGATATTTCACAGGAGGCTCTTGAGACGATTTTTGGTTTGGCACCGCAAATTGCACTGGGAAGTCTGGCAGCTTATTTTGTCAGCCAATTTCTGGATGTTCGTGTCTTTAGTGTTTTGAAGAACCGGTTTCCTAATCATAACCAGTTCTGGCTGCGAATTAACGGAAGCATCGGCCTTAGCCAATTTGTCGATTCTTTAGTGTTCTGTTCCATAGCCTTCTACAAGGTGTATCCGCTAGGCGTTTGGGTACAAATTCTTTTAACAACCTATGTACTGAAGTTCGTCATTTCGGCAGCTGGCACACCGGTGTTATATTTGGCGCGTTCGTTCCGATTTCGGGAAGAAGAGAAGGAGTAAACTCCTCCAAATCATAAACACATCATAAAGATGAGCAAAGCATTTGATCCATGATCAGGTGCTTTTTTCTATTTAGGGACCTTTTCATCATATAAGAACACGAACGTTTATTTACTATAGGAACAAATGTACGTTATAATGGGATGGAATAATATACCTTATAATCCAAAAAATAAGGAAGGTTGTGTGAATATTGGTAGAGGCAACTGAAAAGCTAGTCGAAAGAATTGACGCCGTATTCCTGCCTGTAAAAAATCTCGAATCTTCTTTGAAATGGTATCAAGAATTATTTGGTTTTAAGCTGCGTTGGAAAAATGAAAGAATGGCGGGTCTTGCAGTCGCTTCAAATTGCGGCTTTCATCTTGTACAGGTTGGAAATCACACGCCGAATAAGGAATATGTTCCATTCAACTTTGCTACAAAGGATATTCAGAAGCTGCATCAGACATTAAAAGAAAAGGGTGTTAAAGTAACTGAGGTAGATACAGACACTGATTTTAAAGAGATGCGACTATTTGATTTTTGGGATCCGGATGATAATATCATCAATGTCATTGCTATTGAAACCTGAGTTGGTAAAATATTTGACAGGGGCAGCCAGCACGATCTGCTGACCTTTTATACATTATGGAAAGAGAGGTAATTGAAATGACAAGACATCTCAAGCAAACTTGTCAAAAACTTTCGATGCATAGTTTATCAATAAGCTCCATGCAAAGTCTATGTGACAAACGCTAGCGGTTGTTTGCATGGAGCCTGATGACTTAACCGCTCTAGACACATAGGATACAAAAGTTTGTCACGCAGGCTTTGCAACCGTACATCTACTAACAGATGGAGGGGCGAAGCCAATGAAATATATATCCGCGAATGAAATTTTACCCGAGCATTTACTTCGTGAAATACAACAATACGTTCAAGGCAGGGTGCTCTATATCCCGGCTCGTGAAGGCGCCAGAAAAAAATGGGGTCAGCTGTCGGGACAGAGAGAGTATCTGAACAATCGGAACTCGGAAATTAGAGAATTGTTTCGTAAGGGCATCCGTATGGATCAGCTCTCAACTACATACTGCCTGTCCGAAGACAGTATCAAGAAGATCGTGTACACAAAAGAATAATAATCCAACGGCTTGCGTTCAGTTGAACTAACAACGCAGGCTTTTTTTGTATAATAAACGGTTATAGGTATTGTCTGCCTATCATTCGGTGCTGCCTATCTATATACTTTTCATTGAAAGACCGGGACTATTCCAATCCGGCTTCACCCAACTGAGTGCTAAGGAAGTGATAGATGTGAATGCGAATGTAGTGGTACAGCTTTGCAGCGCCGATGACAAATTTATCATCAACAACATTTACCCGCTTTATTTACATGATTTATCTGAAGTGTGGGAGTTTAAGACCAATCGATATGGTGTTTTTGAAGAGAACGATACCCGGACATTAGCCGAACAGAATCGAATCTTTGACATCTGGTGGGAGCACCCGGGTGTCCTGTTTCCATACATCATCAAGGTGGATGAGATCCCGGCAGGTCTTGCTTTTGTAGCAACCCCGCCTTACGCTCCATGCCCTAGCTTTATCAATTACTTTTTGAATGAGTTCTTCCTGTTGCGTCATTATCGCGGTAAGGGGATCGGAGAACAAGCGATGCGACAACTTATAGGTTTGTTGCCAGGGCATTGGGAATTGCAGACTAACCCTTCCGAACGAAATGTGCGTGCTATCCAATTTTGGCGCAAAACGTTGGAAGCTTGTACTAATGGCGAATACTCTGAAGAAATGGGACGCCACCCCAAATACGGGGAAAAGCTTGTATTTCGTTTTTCCACAAGCAGAACGTAAGATTTTGAATGGCTATAACGTTAACCAACGAATCTGCAAAAACAAGGAGCAAACTACTCTCGCAGCTGCTCCATACTTATTAATCTATTGAGGTTACAACAGGGGGGACCTGCATCATACCAAGGTGGAGCCCCGTCAACGACCATGGTTTGTCCAGCTCAGTGCACATAAGACCGAAAGCTAACGGTGTTGACTCGAAGTGGACTCGTAAGTCCAACCCCTTCTTCTTTTCAGGCGCCGTGTCGATTATAATGAGTTCTATAGCTGATAAATAGGGCTGGAAATTCTAGACTGCTCGATTGTATTAGTTTAATCTTTTCAGAAGCGAGGCCACTTTTCTTGCAAAAACAATGGGATTTTCGACGGATTCTAAATGCACATACATTAATCTAGGCTTGTCGAATAACCAATGGTTGTGAATGGCCGTTACTTTTAGGTTAAGCTTGGTTGCATTACGGACGAAGGATTGAATTTCACGTTGTAACAAGGTAAATTCGCCTGTATTTAATGATTTCCCTGCTCTCCCTCCAACTGTCTCAGAATACAAGTATCTTATTCTAAATATTGCAGACAAGTTCTAGGTTGCAGTTGGTATATTCTATTAATAGGAGAATAGAGATCATGAAAACACCTTGATATAGGGTTTCTCTCATCCAAATTGCTAGACATAACGAATCTAATAAAACCATTGGTGAAAGGGGGCGGAGAGGATGGAGCTTAGACAGCTTGAGTATTTTGCTGCCATATGTAAGGAGATGCATTTTTCGAGGGCAGCCGAGAATCTGTGTACTACCCAATCAAATTTAAGTCAGCAGATCAAGTTTTTGGAAAATGAGCTGGGGATGCCTTTGTTCGATCGTATCGGCAAACGGATCGCTCTAACGGATGCCGGAAAAATCTTGCTGGAGCAATGCCAAATCATCTTCGAACGTATCGACTATATTAAAGGCGCTATTACGGATCTTAAGGATATAGAGGGGGGCAGATTGAACATCGGAATCCTTCCTGGAGATGGAGATTTGTTATTTGATGCACTGCTGATCAATTTTCATCTTACCTATCCCAAGCTATCGATTAGTGTAACGGAGACTATGGATGTATATGAACAGGTTATTAACGGCACAAGGGACCTTGGGGTAACCACAGTTCCTTCGAACCCGGATGACCGTGTCCGTATCATTCCTTTGTTCCACGAAGAGTTTGCTTTAGCTATCCGTTCAGATCATCCCATTACAAAATCAAAGGCAATCCCCTTTGAGCAGCTGCAGCATTTGAAGCTGGTCATGTTCGGGCCGGAGCACCAAATCACGCGAATCTTCCATACCTGCTGTCAAGAAAAAGGGATCACCATCTACAATCCGATTGTCACCTCGAGCTTGTCAACGCTCCTATCTTTAGTCGAACAAGGGATTGGAGCATGTATTCTTCCACGCCTGCTGCTTGATTATCTGAATCGAGAGAACATTTCGGCGGTTAAGCTTATTGATCCGACGCCCAGCCAGGATATCTGCATCATTCATCGGACGGATAAATTTATGGGGCGTGCGGCTAAGGTTTTTATCAACGAATTGCAGTTGTTCTTAGAAGGCGTAATGGAGCGTACTACCCGGTCATCGGGGTAATACAGCAAGCTTCTTGAAGGTATTGTAAACCAATTCAGGTAATAAGAGTTATGCAGATTGGTTTTTATTCCAGATCCTGCTTGCCATAACTTTTTATGTAACAACCTCGTCTAAAAGATGAAGGTGATATCCTGGGATGTGACTTGGAAGAATACGTCGGCGCTTGGATTGTCCGTTTCTTGGGATTCAGTGGGGGGAGAGAATTATCAATTATTACACATGAACGCCGAGTAATTTTCCTCTCTCTGGTTCGACAGTTATGTTCTAGAAATTCATACATATCTAAAGGCCATCCTTTCGGGATTGGCCTTTGTGTGCAAATCAGTGGTTCGATTGAAATACAGGAGCCAATTCTATTTAACCGTTTGTCGCCCCCAGAGAATTTCCATCGAGGTCAAAGAAACCAAATCCGCCAATCTCACCCGGCTTTAATTCGATTGTTTCACGATTCGTAGGGATTCCAAGTGATTTTAAGTAGTTGTGAAACCCGACCAGGTCTTCAGTGTAAAAATCAATGACGCTTTGAGTGTAATTATGATTGGTATTGTGGAACTTAAGCCTGTCCGCTGTATCTGTCTGCACAAGATAGATCCCCACCGGATGGTTGGGGAAATCAAGCATTGCTTCTGTCCATGACTCATCGAATTCGCCTACCGTTTTCACCCCAATCACTCGTTCGTACCATTCGATGGCGGCTTTCAGATTGGAAACAGGAATTTCCACTCCGGCTATTCTTGAAATATAGCGCATTTTATCACTCCTTCTTTGTTATTATGTTTGAAGCAAAGATGATATGAATATGGAATTCGCTTGAAATACAGTAATTTCCTTCTTGTTAGTTGAGTAAATTAAAAATTGAAATCATCTTATTACGGTGAATTAATAAATGCCTTTTTAAATATAAATATTAGCCCCATAGCCCGTTGCTGTGGGGCATTTAATGTGTATCTCGTTAATCCCAAGCCAATTAGGTGTTTCGAATCAAAGAGTTTCTTTAAGATGATTGATGTAATCACGAAAGATGTTACGTATCGTTTTTTCATGCAATCCAACTTCCTCGGATATACTGACAAACGTGCGTTTAAGGCTTTGCTTCACTATATAAGACAATAAACGTTTGGTGCAACTTCGCTTCTCGTCTATAGTGTGGTTTAGGTGTTCCCAAAAGGTTCGATTGCAGTCTCTACAGCGATACCTCTGACGCTTTATAAGTAGCCCAACATGCTTGCCTTGAATAGGTAAGTCCATACAAATCTGTTCCCTGCTGTCGTGTTTGTAAAGGTTGGCTATACTTCCACAATGAGGGCAAGTCAAAGGTGGAGAGTTTGCGACGACTTGAATTAGAATATCGAATTCATTCTCTTTAATACCTAGGATGTTGAATTTCGAAAGATTTAACATATCCATTTGAATTTCTTTTTTGCAGTTATGCTGCATACTCCTTCTTTATTTTCGCATCACTGGCCAAAATACCGCTGAATATAAACAATAACAACGAACCGGCAAAGCAAGTAGCCGCGAACAAGCCAACGGCGAAAAAACCGTTAAAAGACGCGTAAATCAGGCCAGCAATCCAAGAACCGAGCGTTGTCGCGGCGTACATGATCGAATTGGCCAAGCTAGAGATCGTGCCGCGTATGGTCGGATTTAATGAATTCAGCAGTCCCAGTATGAGTGGAAAAGTGACTCCCATGGTAACGAATATGAAAAAGTAAACACTTTCGAAAGCTTTAACCGATGGCAAGTGGGGCAAAACAATAAAACATGCAATAGAGACAAGAAATCCTGCAACCAGCGTGTTGAAACGGTTTAATGTTTTGATTATATAGGCACCGCTGAGGCTCCCGACTATATTCCCGAGACCAAGAAAAAACATCACATACCCAGCTTGATCGATTGAAAGTTGAAAGCGATCCGTCACCCATTTTCCGATGAAAGAGAAGGAGGCAAAGAATCCGCATTGAAATAAGAAATGTGCGAAGAAAGCTCTTCTCGCCATTGAACTATTCAATAGCGGGAGGTACCTACTGAGGATAGGAGATTTATCTTTTTGATCGTGATTCGGTTTCATTTCGGGCAAAGCATAATAAATGAATATTGCCACGAATAATGCGAATGCTCCGATTGTAAAGAAAGAATAAGACCAATGGATGGAAGCAAGCAGACTTCCAATAGGGATGCCGAACGCTTGGGAAGAAGCCAAGCCGGCCATGACGATTCCGGATACTTTGGCGATCTTCGTCGTTGGGAATAGGGCAGGGATCGAAGCCCAGACTTGAGGAGCCGCAAATGCTGCACTGACTCCGGCAAAAAAACGGAATAAGAACATCGACCAAAAACCTGTGGCAAAACCGCATAACAGGGTTGAAACCGAAAAGCATACCATGCCGTAAAGCATGACCTTTTTGCGATCCCAGCCATCGGAAAGCGGTCCTGCAATCAGCGCGAATAGGGCATAACCTAAGGCATAGGCTCCGACCATCCAACCGGCAGATTCGGTCGGGATATGAAACAATTGTTGGAGCGTGGGGAGGAGCGGAGAAATCAAAAAAGTATCCGTACCGATGACAAACATGACGAGGAATAATAGGATTGTTAATCTTAACATGGTATCCACCCTTTCAATTTTGTTCTAAAGTTCAATGACAATTGAACTAATTGAAGAAAAAAAGAGATTCCCTTCTACAACGTATCCAGAAATCCAGGTAAGTAAGTTTGAAATGTCTCCAAATCGATGCTCATATACTTCGCTTGAGCCTCTTTTCGTACCTTGATCAATTTCGCCTCCTTTAAAGTACGCAAGTGATATGAAGTATTCGATTTCGTAGTATCGCGAATGTTCCCTACTTCTCCACAATTCATCTCTTTCTTGCTGGCGTATAGAGCCCGTACGATGTCCAATCTTGTGTCATCAGCTAACGCCTTAAATATTTTGACTCTGTGCTCATCACTTGTTATTTTTAGAGTAGTCATAAAACTATTGTACTAAGATATCATTACAAATCAAGTCTTTAGAAACATACCACCACATTCTCCGATTTATAGGTGAAATGTTTTGATTTTGTCTTCAATAAATACATCCTCCCAAGGTCATCCTTTCAAACCTCGTCTGCCAATTCGACAAGCCTCTGGACGCCTTCTCTCAATAGCTGCTCATTCAGATAGGAATAGCTGAGGCGTATCCATGATTTGTACTCCTTGAGCGGATCGCAAATCGCTCCGGGCACAAAGGTGATTGATTGCTTGATGCATGTACTGAGTAAACGTTCAATCTCCACCGTTTCCGGAAGCTTCACCCATAAGTTGAATCCGCCAGCAGGGGAGTTCCACTGCCAGTCGGTAGCGGACAATTCCTGTTCTACGATTTCCTTGCGGACCGCAAGCGCAATGCGAAGTTTCTCTATATGCTGCTGCAGCCGCTCGCTGAAAAAATAATGCAGAAAAATTTTCTGATTCACCAAAGGCGTCCCGCTGTCCGACAACAATTTGGCTTTTATCAGGTAGTTCATGATGGAAGGGCGGCATGCAACGATGGCGATACCGAGGCCGGGAGCGATATATTTGCTGAAGCTGCGAAGATAAATGACCCATCCTTGGAACAACACGCGAATCCGCAAGGCACATGCAACGGCGGCATCATATCGGCATTCTTGCCGCATGGCCATGGGCATTGCCTACGGTTCCTCCTTGCAACAGGGCGAAACCTTCACTACGATCGAGATGAAAGTAAACTTTTTTAGACCTGTATGGAACGCCAAAATAATAGCCTATGCTATGCTGTACAAGAGTGGACAGACTATCGGGTTTGTCCAGTGCAATATTACTGACGAGAACGGTAAACTCGTCGCTCATGCTTCAAG
Organism: Paenibacillus sp. OAS669; assembly: GCF_014873645.1. NCBI lineage: Bacteria > Bacillati > Bacillota > Bacilli > Caryophanales > Paenibacillaceae > Paenibacillus > Paenibacillus sp. OAS669. The sequence goes on along the minus strand of NZ_JADBDR010000004.1, from coordinate 186,498 downwards.
CACTTGTATGACATTAAGAGGCGATAAGGCGCAAGGCAGGTAGACCCGCAGGACATATACCCATGAAACGAGCGGCGATGGCTTCAACTGTAGGCGATGATGTAATGGAAAAACTAACAAATAAACGGCAGGTTAACAAGAGGAGGAAACATAGCATGCAAGAAACAGTGCTCACGATCACTTCGATGCAGACGCGTCGATGTTTACGCTCCCATCGAATCCGAATGAGATGAAGAGGATAGGGTGAGGACTTTTGTTTCAGTTATTTTTGTATACTGGTGGGTTGCTTCAGTTACAAGGAGGCACCCATTGAAGGCCTAATAAGGGAGACTTATAAATGAGCTATGGAAAAATCATTGGAGAAGGCAATACGGCAACGGTGTATGAAGGGGTGGAAGGAAAAGTACTTAAGCTTTTCAAAAAGGGATATCCCATTAATGCGGTAGAAAGAGAATACAATAATACCAAGGCAATGCAATGTATGCATTTTGCAAAACCAAAGGCATATGGGATTATTAATTGCGACAACCGCATGGATATTGTGTATGATAGAGTCATGGGCGAGTCCCTATTGGATTGGGTTTTGAAAACAGGTGACCTCCAGGGATGCGCGCTGCAAATGGCAAAGCTACATAAGACTATGGTTCAAAACAGAGTTAGCCAAGTACAGAATTATAAGGAATTTTTAAAATTTTATCTGTTACATACCCCTCAGAACTAATAGATCAACAAAAGCACTAACCATTCTGGAGCAGTTGAAGTGACTCGAGACATGATACATGATTATCTATCGGTGATTATGACGGCCAGAAATATAGTAAACAGGGAGGAGATAGAACCGTGAACGTAAATACAGCTCAACAATTCGTTCTAAATAATTTTGAGGAAAAGTTAAAAGCGTTTACCCAAGCGGTCAATGGAAAACTTACCGAGGAGGAAGATTTCGTCATAGCGAATACAGAAATTCCTACCGATACGTTCAACGTGCTGCTGCCGAAATCTCCAAATATCCAAAATGCCGCAAAGCTCGCACACGGAATCGAAAATTTTCGGTTGAAAGCATATCCTTTCTGTACCTGGATGGATGCTGCGTATTTGAGTAATGAGTGGATCAATCTGCTTCGGGAATATGACCTCCAGGAAGCGGAGCGTAATGTGACGATGAAACTTGATAACACGCTTCATGTCAGTGGGAGAATGGCCCATCAGCTTACCATTACTCCTGTTAGAAATAACGAAGAACTCATGAACTACAAAGAGGTTTTTATGAGCCTATTTGAGGGTACATCGGAAAAGGATGCGTTAAAAGCGTATTTTGATAACTTTTCCCATGAAGCCTTAGGTTCAAAGATTCAAATGTTTATCGGCTGTGTAGGGGAAAATACGGTATCCACCGGTTTATTAATAGAAGCCAATGATAGCTACGGCATTTATGACGTAATGACAAGGGAAGGTTACAGGGGCAGAGGATACGGCAGTGAAATGTTCCAATTCCTTCTAAACCAAACAACAGATAAACACAAACCGGTTGTGTTACAGGCTTCCGAGGATGGAAAAAATATCTATAAGCGCTTCGGATTTATGGAAATCGGAGAAATGATTGTATTTCAATAATGGAGGAAGAGCGCTGTGACAGAATTGTTTAACAAATCCTTTCCCTACCCAACAAGGACGGCATTCATTACAATGAACTGATATAACCTTGGATCGGAGCGAAATAGATGGACGCGAACAGCGTAATTTCCAATATTGTCGACAGTTTGAAGCAAATAAATGGAGTAAGCGCCATAGTACTTGGTGGCTCCAGAGCAAGGGGGAGTGACACCCCTACTTCCGATATTGATGTTGGAATTTACTACCATTCGGAAGAGGAATTGGATCTAGCCCGGCTTCGTCAGTCCGCTGCATTCCTTGATGATGAACATAGGGAGAACCTAATAACAGGCATAGGAGAATGGGGACCTTGGATTAATGGCGGCGGTTGGCTGCAGGTGGAGCAAACCCCGGTCGATCTTTTATTTCGCGATTACCATAAAGTGTCTCAGGTCACGGAGCAGTGTGTTAAGGGAGATATTACGATAGATTATCAGCCAGGGCATCCGCATGGGTTCATCAACGCCATTTATTTGGCCGAAATCGCATTGTGCAAAGTTTTATGGGACCCTTCCGGAGCTATCGCAGAGCTGAAATGTAAAACGGCACCCTACCCGACATTGTTTCAAAAAGCGATGATCCAAAAGTTTTTCTGGGAAGCCGGCTTTTCTGTGGATAACGGATGGAAAGGAATCTATAAACAAGATTTGTCCTATATCGCCGGGTGTTGCTTCAGGGCAGTAGCATGCTTGAACCAAGTTTTGTTTGCCATTAACGAAACCTATCTTATGAACGAAAAGGGAGCAACGGCCATAGCCGATTCATTTAACATAGTACCCGGCAGCTACTCAAGCAGAGTTAATGAAATTTTTACCCTAATAGCAGAAAATCGAGAAAGTGCAGCAAAAGCTTTGACCATGCTGCGTGATTTGATTCAAGAAACAGATCATCTTTTGAAGTCCAAATCGATCTTGAGCTAACGTTGACGTTGTTTGATAATCCCACCCCGGTGATTTCGTTATCATTAAGTGGATAAAAATGGTTCGGCATATCCGCCTAAAGTCGGTTTGGAAGGTGATATAGTGGATAAAGTTCATGGGGAAAAAAATATCGTATTTATAGGCATGGCGGGATGCGGAAAAAGCACCATCGGCGTCTTGATTGCGCAAGCACTGGATATGGCATTTATAGATACAGATCATATCATGGAGCACAAATTTGGCAAGCGGCTGTGGCAAATCCTTGAAGACAACGGCAGTAAAGAATTTATTATTCAAGAATCTGTAGTGATTTGTTCGCTTGATTGCACAAATTCCGTTATTTCTACGGGTGGAAGCGCGGTCTATTCGGATAAAGCCATGAGCTTTCTGAAGCAAAATGCAGATATCCTGTTTATTGATCTCTCCTATCCGAATATAAAAAAACGGCTTGAGAACACGGACATACAAAGCCGCGGGATCGTGATAGATCAAGGGAAAACCATGTTGGATGTATACAATGAAAGAAATGGATTATACAGAAAATATGCTGATTATACGATTGATGCAAATGATAAATCTATCGAAGAGTTGGTAACAGAAATTACTGGCATATTTACGGGCAGCACAATCGATGTAAAGGAAGCTAACTAACATTAAAAGTCGCATGTCAATGCGGCTTTTTTCTTTTTTATTAAAAGAAGAACATTACTCACGCTATATACAAGAAAGTTGAATATTGCTTGCGATGGTATTCCGATCTATGTTGAAACTATCTGTACGCATGCGTGACATCGATTATGTTACCACGATACAGCATTCATCAATAGAGGAGAAGATCGTTTATGAAACACACTAGCTTGAAGGCTGGAATAATCGGAGCGGGGAATATTTTCAAATCGGCTCACGCCCCGGCCTTAGCCGGTCACCCGGAGGTCGAGCTCGTTGCATTGTGCGACATCAATTTAGAAAGAGCCAGGCAGCGTGCGGCAGAGCTTGGAATCAATAATGTATATAAGGATTACAGGGAGCTTCTGAAGTCTCATCCCGATCTGGATTTCGTAGATATTTGTACACCGAATACGTATCACAGTGAGATCGCGATTGCAGCGCTTGCTCAGGGAATCCATGTTTTTTGTGAAAAGCCGGATGCCGTAACACCGGAAGAGGCTGAGCATATGGCGCAAACAGCACGCGATAGCGGTAAAATTTTGATGGCAATGCGGAACAACCGGTTCCGGCCGTCTGTGCAATTTTTGCACAAATATATTACAGGCGGGCACGCGGGCGACATTTATACGGGACGATGCGGCTGGGTGCGCCGACGGGGAATTCCGGGCAAGGGAGGGTGGTTTACGACCAAAGCCTTGTCCGGGGGCGGACCATTGATCGACCTCGGCGTACATTTTATCGATGTAGCTGTATGGCTGATGGGGAACCCGCGTCCAGTGTCCGTAACCGGCGCGACTTACAACAAGTTCGCTTCATCCACGATCAGCGATTCGGTGCACAGCCAGTTCGGAGAAGCTCAGGCGGAAGGAATCTTCGATGTCGAGGATCTTGCTTCCGGTTTCATTCGCTTTGATAACGGATCAACCTTGCAAATCGAATTCAGCTGGGCTTCCAATGTAGAGGAGGAGATGAGCTTCGTCGAACTGCGCGGCACGAAGGCAGGACTCTCCTACAAACGCGGTGAAGCCAAAGTGTTTACAGAAGTAGAGGGGACGCTGGTCGATCTGCTGCCGAAGCTCCCGAAGGACGGTAACGGACATAAGGAGCATTTGTATCATTTTATTGATTGTATCCAAGGTCGAGCCAAGCCGCTGAACACGCCGCAGGATGGAGTGGACATGATAAAGATTTTATCTGCTATATACGAGTCGGCGAGAACCGGAGCAGAAGTGAGGCTGTAGTGGCGGCATAATTGGAATAGAAGGATGTGTTTATAACAAGATGCCATTAATTGAAAACGGATTGCTGTTTCATAATGTGACAGCACTAGAAAAGGCTCCTCATTTCGGAGGGACTCATCTACGCCGCTTCCCGCAAGCAGTGCGGCATGCACTTGGCGAACGTGGCAAATTCATTGCCGAGGAATCAACGGGCTGCGAAATCCGTTTTGTCACGACGGCATCCGATGTTCGGCTTTCTCTGGTAGCTCCCGAACAAGAAGGGGAAGTGGCCGTGTACAAAGGAGGGATACTTCACTCGTCACACCGGTTACAGGCAGGAGTTCCCCGTACGCTCCACTTGGAGGAGCCTGCGAGACTAAGTGCAATCCCAAGGGGACAGCTGCTGTCTTCGGGCTTTGCGCCGGAGGTATGGAGAATTATCTTCGGCCGATCGGCTGGTATTTTGCTTCACCTGAATACGTTCGGTCATCCGGTACGTGCGCCGAGACCTGATGAAACACCGAGTCTGAGATGGATCGCCTACGGGTCCTCCATCACACAGGGTCTCTCAAGCTATCCGCTATCCTACATCGATCAAGCGGCGCGACGGCTGCAGGCTGACGTATTGAACAAAGGGATGAGCGGCTCATGCCTGTGCGAGAAGGAGATGGCTGACTTTCTTGTCGACCAGCAGGACTGGGATGTGATGACACTTGAACTGGGAGTGAACATGCGGGACCGGTTCACGCCGGAGGCCTTTGCCGAACGCTCCGAATACCTGCTGCGCCGTGTCGTGAAGCACCACCCGGATAAGCCGGTGTTTATCATCACAGTGTATCCTAACTTCGCCACTCAATCCGACCTTCAAGCAGGGGATCGGGAGCGGCAGTATAATGAAATTTTGCATCAGCAGGTAGCTCTTCTGAGGCATCCTCATTTATACTTACTAGATGGGGCTGCCATCATGCAGGATTACTCATCGTTATCGTGCGATATGATTCATCCCGGACCCTATGGACATATGCTCATGGGTGAACGATTGGCTGGCTTGATGAGACCGGTATTACAGCAATATCGGTGGTAGCCATTACATAAACAGGCAGGTTAATCAACACTTAACCCCAAAACACGGTCATAGGAGAGATGTGCTTTGCAGAAAAAATGGTTGTACCGCTTTATTTTATCTTACATCCCGATTTTTTTTGCGGTCATCTTCTGCTTGATGCTGCTGTTTTTCCTCGGCGTTAACGAATGGACGAAGAAACAGTCGTTGAACGCTTACCATGTATATTCACAGCAAGTTATGCATATTGTCGACTCCACATTGCAAAATATCGATACACTGGCCAGTAAAAATTTGCTGCTGAATCCGAAGGTAGCCGCATATTTCGAAAATACGGGGGAGCAATCCCCCTATTCGTATTATGGTGTAACGGAGGTGCTGCTCGACTTTGTAGCTCCTCTGCCGATGATCGATTCCATTTACTTATACCGTGCAACCGACGGCAAAATATTGATGCAGCAATTTTCGTCGGATCTGAACGAGTTCGGGGACCGGGAATTTATTGAGCAAGCGGTGAAAAGCACGAAGCCGATTACGTGGAGCGGCGTTAGGCCGTTATCGCTATATCAATCAGAGGAGAGGCAGCGCACTGTTGTATCCTTGGTGAAAAAAATGCCGTACTACTCGGGTGACCAAGGATTGATAGTCATCAATATCCACTCCGGATCCTTGCAAGCACTGGTAAAGGAAATGTACGCAGGAGCCGGCGGGGGAGGCGCTGCATGTTTGGCCGATGCAAGCGGGAACAGCCTGGAGGGCCCTGGTCGCGTATGCGGTACTAAGACTTCTTCATCCGCCGACGAGGGGGAGGTCACGCTGGTTTCGCCTTATACCGGCTGGAGGCTGTATATGAACATTCAGCAGGGGAGCTGGTTTTCGTTAATGTCCACATTCTCGTACATCTGGTTCGTGCTTGGCCTCATCGCCATTGCCGGCGGAATCGGCGGGATGACTTACATCAGCCACAGGCACTATCGGCCAATCGATCAGGTGCTAAGCCGTATCGTAACCTTTACGGAGAAAAAGACGGGACGTATCCCTCAAGCCAGTGTGAAGGATGAGTTTGCCTTTATTGATCACGCTCTGGTTAGCTTAATCGAGCAATCGAATCAATTCGAAGAACAGCATGCCGAGGGAATTCAGTACAGGCGTACGATGCTGTTCAAAGAGTTGATGGAAGGCTCCAGGCACGTTACCAAGGAAGAGCTTCATCGGGAATCCGCACTATTGGGGCTGGATGCCCCGTTCAATTATGTCGTTGCAGCTATCGTGGAGATGGATGCATTTGCCGGGTTTGTAGCCAGGTATTCCTCCAGGGACCAGCTGCTGTTCAAATTTACGCTGCGCAGTGCGATTCAGGAAATAGCCGAGGAGGAAGGCGAATTCCTATGGACGGAATGGCTGAGTACTAACCGGCTCGGGCTCTTATATCGAAAAGCGGGCAGCGGGGGAGAGCGACACATGGTTGTGAAAGTAACCGAGCTGGCCGAAAGGGCCCGTGCATGGGTGGAAGCTTATCTGAAGTTTACCGTAACATTCGGTATCGGCACGACGGTCAAGGATCCCAAGGACATTGCCACGTCGTTCCGGCAAGCGGGGAAGGCGCTTGAACGCAAAATATCGTTAGGTGCCAATAAAGTAGTCGTATATGACCCGCAATGGGACTCGTTAGCTGAAGGAACAGGTGTAGATACGTTAGTGCAGGAGCTGCAGGAGACCGCACAATTGTTCCGGTTGGGCAACCCGGATTGGAAGCTGTTAATGAATCAGGCGTTTCAAGCTATAGCGGCAGGAATCTATTCCCGTGAGGATGTCACGGGGATGCTCCGCTTGTTCAAAGGGCAACTGAAACGCGAAATGCAGGAGCTGCCGCCGGAGCTTCAGGACGTGTGGAAGGCGGATGGGCTGCCCAACATTCAGGAGCTGCCCGAAGACCCGGAATGGATCGGGGAGACGCAGAGCCTGCTGCTAGAGCTGCTAGCCAGCGTAGAGCGGAAGCTCCATGGCCTGCGTATAAACCGGGAGCAATACTCGCTTGCTTCCCGGGTTCGGGAGTATGTAATGGAGCATTATGCCAGCAGCGATTTGTCATTGTCTCAGGTCAGTGATGCGCTGAATATGAACCAGAAGACGCTGAGCCGAACTTTTAAAGAGGAATTCGGAGAGAAATTCGTTGATTATTTAGCTAAGGTCAGGGTAGAACAAGCCAAAAAACAACTGATCGAAACTTCGGAACCGGTCCAGGTCATCGCTGAGAAAGTTGGATACTTGTACCCGATGTCTTTCATCCGTGTGTTCAAGAAGGTCGAAGGAATAACTCCGGGCGACTACCGTAAGGAGCACAGCCTGCGAACGGACGATTCAAGCTTATGACAGTAAAACGTGACCCGTCAGCATAGAGCAAATTGGAGCGGCAACCAGCACCTGGCCGCCAATGAGCCTAGGCAGACGGGCTTTTTCGTTATTGCAGCGTATACGAGAAAGATGAATATTGCCGAATACCGTCATCAAAAGGTAAGGTGATCTCAGCAAGGAGAGGCGGGCAACCGCTCGCCGCATTAACAGCCGGGAAGGAGGTACACATATGAATAACCAGCAAGCCTGGGAAGCAGAACTTCAAGAGAAGCGGGCTGCCCGGCGTCGACCCTTATGGAGCAGCAGACGATTTCGCCAAAACGTACCGTTGTGGCTGATGTTTCTGCCTGTCGCCGTCTTTTATGTGCTTTTCAAGTACACCCCTATGCTTGGCCTTGTCATAGCCTTCAAAAACTATACGTTCTATGAAGGCATCTGGGGCAGCCAATGGGTAGGCTTCGATAACTTCAGCAATTTGTTCACACAGGCCCAGTCGGTTCAAATTATCCGCAATACGCTCTTGCTGAGCGTGCTGTCCGTTTTCGTCGGCTTCCCGTTTCCGATCGCACTCGCTATCATGCTGAACGAGGTTCGTAAAATGTGGTTTAAACGTACGATTCAGACACTGGTGTATTTGCCGCACTTTTTCTCCTGGGTGGTCGTCGGAGGAATCGTCATCACTTTATTCTCGCAGACGGGTATGCTGAATGAGCTTGTTACAAAGCTTTTGGGAGAGCCTTACGCCTTTTTGTTTCATGAATGGTCGTGGGTCACGATCTTCTTAGGCTCCGGTATCTGGAAGGAAGCGGGCTTCAGCGCCATCATTTATTTGGCTGCTCTTACAGTCATCGATCCGAGCTTATACGAAGCGGCCAGCATTGACGGAGCGGGCAAATGGAAGCAGATGTGGCATGTGACGCTGCCGGGTATAAGTCCGACGATAATCGTCATGCTTATCTTGGCTATGGGCCGTGTTATGGAGGTCGGCTTCGATCAGGTCTACGTATTGCAAAATTCGATTGTCGCTAATATTTCAGAGGTCATTAGCACATTCATCTATCAAGCAGGCTTACAGGGCGGTCAATTCAGCCTTACAGCGGCGCTCGGCCTCTTCGAATCGCTGGTTGGCCTGGTGCTTGTCGTCCTGACGAATGCCATCGCAAGGCGCTTTAACAAACAGCTGTGGTGAAAGGAGGGTTGGTATCAATGCGCAGCTCATTTTCGAAAAAATTATTTTATGGCATTAATTATATGGTATTGGCTGCTGCCGGTTTACTATGCTTTTTGCCTCTCGTTCACCTTACGTCCCTATCCTTAAGCGGCAAAGATCCCGTCATGTCCGGGTTCGTTACGCTGTGGCCGATGGAGTTCACCTTCGAATCCTACACGATGCTGTTCAAAGGAACGCCGGTAGTGAGAGCTTTTGCCAATAATGTCTTAATAACGGTAGTAGGCGTTGCCTTGAGTATGATGTTTACGGTTTTTGCCGCCCATCCGCTTTCTAGAAAAGCTTTCTACGGCCGGCGCTTCATCACGCTTGCCATCGTTTTCACGATGCTGTTCCAGGGAGGGTTGATTCCGACGTATCTGGTCATCAAGCAGCTAGGGCTGATCGATTCTTACGGGGCGCTTTGGCTGCCAGGGCTGATCAGTACATTTAATATGCTCATCATGCGCAGCTTCTTCGAGAATATCCCCGAGGAGCTGGATGAAGCCGCTCGAATGGACGGCTGCGGGGAGTGGCGCTTGCTGATCCGGATTATTCTCCCGCTGTCGCTTCCTATGCTGGCAACGATAGCTTTATTTTACGGCGTTCAATATTGGAATTCATTTTTCAATGTGCTTATCTATTTGAACAGTCCGGAAAAATACAATCTAACCGTTCTGATTCAACAGATGGTGCGCAGTCAAACGATTTTGCAGGAAATTAACAGCATGAACCAGCAGGAAGTCCCTAATATTACCCCCGAGGGCATGAAGGCAGCAGGCATCATGATCATCATTATCCCGATGCTGCTTGTCTATCCGCTGCTCCAAAAGTATTTTGTCAAAGGGGTGATGATTGGCGCAGTCAAAGGATAACGCTATACAATGGCAGGCCTATAGTTGTCAAAATCATGTACAATACAATGGGGAGGTCGAGATTTCATGATAAAACATAAGGTCGCATGGAAGCGCGCCTATGGCACCGTGCTGGCGCTTTCGTTAATTGCAGCCGGCTGTGAAGGCGGCAGCCAAGGGACAAGTTCTGCGGACACCGGCGGGAACGCTGCGGAGGAGCCTGCAAAGCGCGGATCGATTACCGTATCCCTGTATGACCGGGGCAGCGTACCGGCGGATGAAGGAACGATGGACAATAACCGCTGGACCAAATGGGTCAATGAAAACGGTCCGGTTGATGTCAAATACGTTACGGTGCCGCGGTTTGAATCGCTTCAAAAATTTAATGTCATGTTTGCATCGGGAACGGCTCCTGATTTAATCCTTGAATTCGATACCGCTTATCAGGGACAGCTGTACAGCCAAAAGCAGCTGATGCCCCTGGACGATCTCATTGCCAAGCACAGCAAGGAATATAAGCAAATGCTGGAGAAATACCCGGCCATCAAAAAAGCCGGTACCATGCCCGACGGCAAAATGTACCTGCTCGGACGTCCGATGCAATTCGCACCGCAGCATTATCTGTTTATCCGGGCGGATTGGTTGAAAAAACTTAATCTGCAAGTGCCGAGGACGCCGGAGGAATTGCTTGAGACGGCAAAGGCTTTCGCAGCCAAGGACCCGGACGGCAACGGCAAAGCGGATACACAAGGCATAGGACTAAGCTTCGTATCCGGCATCATCCTCAATCATATGTTTGGAACGGGCTTCACGCTTTTCGGCACAGGGCAATATCCATGGATACTGGAGCATGATAAGGTCGTACACGATTGGGACCGGCTGAAGGCATCGCTGGAATTTCAGAAGCAAATCTACGACGCGGGTATTACGGACAAGGATTTCGTTACGGACAAGAACGGGGAGAAGCAGAAGCAGGCGTGGATAACCGGCAAGCTGGGCATCTACGGAGGCAATGGCGCGGATGTAAAAACCTACGAAGCTCTGAAGAAAAACGTACCGGATGCTGAAGTTATCCCGATTGAGCTGCCGAAAACGACTTTCGGGCAATACAGCCCGATGCTCTCCACACCGATCCAAATGACAGGGATGGTCAATGCTGCAGCGAAGGATCCATTGGCTGTGGTCAAAATGATCGATTTTATGGCAAGCGAGAAGTATACGGGCACGATTATGAACGGCATCGAAGGGGTTCATCATAAGATAGGGACAAATGGATGCCCGGAGCCGATCGACGCGGAGAAGAACAAGAAGGAGCTTGGCTACGCCGGCGATATGAACATGCTGGCACCGCTGCTCGGCAAGTGCTACGGCCTGGAAAATAAATCAAATCCGACCCCGGCCGAGAAGGATATGATTCAAATTGTCAATATGGCCAAAAAAGCGTACATGGACCCGAGCAAGCCGATGGTAGGGATCACCCACAGCAGCTATTTGCCTAATCTTCCGCAGGATTTGGCACCGATCAATGCCAACGCCAACAAGACGATCATCGATCTGGCCGTCAAATCGATCGTGAGCGGCAAGTCGTACACGGTAGACCAGTTTATCCAGGAGGCAAAGGTTGCTTGGGATAAGGCGGGAGGCGCCAAGGTCGATGCGTTCTACAGCAAATGGTACGAGGAGAACAAGGACAAGGCTATCCTGATGAAGGATCTGTACCAAATGGAAGCCAAATAGCATTCCGGTTGTATCCGGACAGGGAGCGCCTTGAGTTCGTTTTGGGTGCTTTCCTTATATGATGAGAGGAGATGAGAGGCAGTATGAATCGCAAAACATTCAACGATGCCCGCGACCGATTTTTCGGCCTTCGCTTCGGTATGTTTATTCATTGGGGACTGTATGCTATCCCTGCCTGGCATGAGCAGCTGCTTTGGCGAGGGAATATGAAACGAAAGGATTACGAGCAGCTGATACATCGGTTCGATCCGGTGAATTTTGATCCGGACACTTGGCTGGATGCGGCCGAGGTGGCCGGGATGCAGTACGTTTGCTTCACGGCGAAGCATCACGACGGGTTTTGCATGTGGGACACATCGTTGACATCCTACAACATCATGAATACCCCCTATGGCAGGGACGTGCTTGCCATGCTGGCGGAGGCTTGCCGGAAGAGGAACATGCCCCTGAGCCTCTATTACTCTTGTCCGGATTGGCATCATCCTCATTATCCGAATGCAGGACGACACCATGAAATGTTCGGACCGCGTCCCGGTCATGAACCGGATATAAATAAGTATTATGAATATGTCGCCGCGCAGATTCAGGAGCTGTTGACCGGATACGGTCCGATTTATCAATGGTTCTGGGACATCAACGTCGCCGAGTATCATAATCCGGCTATCAATAACCTGATTCGTTCGCTGCAGCCCGGAATCCTCATTAATAATCGCGGGCCGGGAGAAGGCGATTACAGCACGCCGGAGAGGCATGTACCGGAGGGCAGAGCTTTTCACACGCCAACCGAGGCCTGCCAATCGTTGGGACGGGAAAGCTGGGGCTATCGTGAGGAAGAAGACTATTATAGCCACAAATTTTTAATGCAAAGCATGGATAAGGTGCTCGCCATGGGCGGTAATTATTTATTGAACGTCGGTCCGAGAGCTGACGGTTCATTGGAACCTGGCAGCGTTAAAACTCTCCATGCTATAGGCTCTTGGTATAAGTCAGTCAAGGAGGCGTTTATCGATGCTGAGCCTGCTTCCCATATGGGCGGGCGTGACGAAATTGTATCGTCTGATGAAGTGCACCATGTCGTGACAAGGGATCACGTACTGCTAACCCGCAAAGGCAACGATCTCTACGTGCATGTATACAAGGATTTGCAAAGCGACTGCATCGTCCTGCGCCCATTGGATAAATTGCCGAAGCGGGCGGTCCTTATGAATAACGGCCAGGACCTTCAATGCAGCGTCGAGCTGCTGCCCTGGTACTGGAAGGAAAAGCCTTACCTGCGTATCAAAAATATCCCTGTCAACGAAATGACCGGGACTGTCATGGTCGTACGGCTTGAGTTCGACGAATCGGCGGTCGATTAGCCGGAAATGGACGATATACACGAAAATTGAATATTGTTTTTAAACCCTTACTGGCCGTATTCTATGCACGAATCGCATGAATCGAAAGGGGTGGAACAATGATTTTACGATTTTGGAAGTCTCAGATTGTATGCGCTTTCTTAATTACTGCTCTTGCAGCCTGCTCGATGAATCCCTTTACTGCAAGCAAAGCATTGGCTGCCGAAGGCGAGCTGTTAACTGACACGTTCGATGAGGTCCCACTCGGCCAAAAGCCACCGTCCTGGAGCGGCAACCCGCCTGCGGCTGCTTCACCTGCACCGAGCCCATATATTGCGAAGGCGGTTGTAGAAGAGCTGGAGGGACATCCCGGACGGCTGCTGCACATGCAGAAAAACGGGAAATCCACTGCAACCTATCAGCTGGAACGGATGCTGCCTGAACCTGCTGCGGTCAAATCCGTCTTGACCTACAGGGTGCGTCCGGAGCAGACCGATGCGGTCCTTTATTTACCTTCGCCGAAAAGCGGGACTACGGCGATAGCGAAGTTTGCTCTTAATAACGGCCAATTCGCGTACATGAAAAAAGGAGCCTCTAGCTGGACGAACATTCAACCTTACGACCGCGGTATTTGGTATGAGGTCAAGCTTGCTCTGAATGCTGAAGCCGGCACCTTCGATTTCTACATCGATAACGAGCTGAAGCTTGCCCACGAACCGATGGCGGAAGGCAGCCCATTCACCTCCTTTTACATTGGGATTTATAAGGACAGCATCGGTGGCGTATATTACGATGATTTCCATGTGAATGCCTATAAACCGGCTGTAAGCGCTTCATTCCCGCAGGCCGTCTATACGATTGCCGCCGGGTCGGGCGAGAAGCTGCCTCTTGTGTTTGAGCCGGCCGATGCGACAGATCAGACGGTCGTATGGACAACGAACCATCCTGCTGTCGCTACCGTCTCGACTGGTGGTATCGTTACGGGGATCGCCGATGGGGAAGCGATAATTACGGCTGCTCCTTCAGAGAACATTCCCCCGGTAAGTGTAACCGTCCGGGTATATGAAGTACCGGTAACGGGTATCGTTGTCACGCCCCCGGCCTCAACCGTCCCCGTTGGCAGCCGGCTGCTGCTTCATGCTTCCATTACGCCGGACAACAGCACGAACAAGAAGCTGACCTGGGTCTCGGATGATCCGCATGTGGCTTCCGTAGACCATTACGGGGAAGTTACGGGCCTCCGTGAGGGAAGCACCAAGGTGTATGCGGTCAGCGCGGACGGCTCCGTACGCGGAGAAGCCGTCGTTACCGTCATTGAACGCACTGTCCAATATCAGCTCTATGTGTCTCCAAGCGGCAATGATGCCAATTCCGGTACTCTGACCGAGCCGTTTCAAACTTTGGCCAGAGCTCAAGAGGCTGTCAGGGAACGAAATGGGACGATGAGCGGAGATATCGTAGTGAACCTGAGAGAAGGAACGTACGTGCTTCCGGAAACGCTTCGATTTGGTCCGGACGACTCCGGAAAGAACGGGCATTTTGTCACTTACCGCAGCTACCCCGGGGAGCAGGCGGCCATCAGCGGAGGACGTACTGTTACCGGATGGACTCTCGAAGATGAATCCAGACAAATATACAAAGCCTATGTCGGCACTGAATTTCAGACCAGACAGCTATTTGTCAATGGGGTTCGAGCCGTTCGTGCGCGAAGCGAAGGCGGATTAACGAATGCGGTCAAAACCTCGTACGGCTACACTTCGGATGATACCGTCATTGCCAGTTGGCGTCATCCCGATGATTTGGAATTCGTTTATAACGAAATTTGGACGAACCCGAGAGCAAATGTTGCGTCCGTTACGGTCAAGAACGGTAAAGCGGACATCGTCATGGAAGAGCCTGGGTGGACTGCGGTGACTAACAAAGGGATGACCTCGGCTACGGTTCCCGTTCACTATGAGAATGCTTATGAATTATTGAATGAAGCCGGAGAGTGGTATCTCGACCGGACGGAAGGAATGCTGTACTATAAGGCGCATCCATGGGAAAAGCTTTCTGAAGCAAACGTCGTGGCGCCGGTGCTGGAGCAGCTAATGACTATACAAGGCGATTCGGCGAATGAGCCGGTAAGAAATCTGCAGTTCGAGGGACTGCAGTTTATGTACACGACTTGGATGTGTCCCAGCACCAGCGCAGGCCATGCAGACGCGCAAAATAATTACTTGCGGTATCCCGGTTCGCCAGACACTTTGGCTGATGCGGCCGTCATGGTTCAGCTTGCCAATACGGTGAACTTTGAGAGGAATCATTTTGCGAAGCTTGGTATTACTGCGCTGCGTATGGACAACGGGGTTCAGAACAGTCTTATAAGGGGCAATGAGTTTTATGATATATCCGGCGGTGCGGTCAACATAGGACAGCCCGATTCCAACGACCGTGAAGTGTTCAATCCGGCAGACCACCGTAAAGTGATGAAAAATAACGATATCCTGAACAACCTGATTCATGATATCGGAATCGACTACAAGTCAGCTGCCGCGATTTCCGCAGGATATCCCGAGGATATGGATATTAGCCATAATGAAATCTACAACATTCCGTACAGCGGGACCCATATCGGCTACGGATGGGCCAAAGCGTTCGATCCTGTTACCAAAAACGTCAAGATCCAGAATAATCTTATTTACGATTTGATGGGAAAGGGGCTTCGTGACGGCGGCGCCATTTACAGTCTAGGGGTAACGGGAGCTTCACCTGGGAACAAAAACCTCGTATCGGGCAATTACATCCGCAATCAAATGGATGCGAACGGAGCGCTGTATGCGGACGAAGCCTCGGCGTACTGGAGGTATGAGAATAACGTCATTGACCTTAAGGATACTCCCCCTTGGCATTCGCCAAAGCGCTGGGCGCTTGTGTGGACCAAGACCATCCATGATCTGGATTTCTATAATAATTATACAACCGGAGATGATTACACTAATAATGGAAACAACGTTACATTCGAGAATACGCATGCCTATCCGAACGCAGATTGGCCTGCCGAGGCTCAGGAAATTATTGCGAATGCAGGACTGCAGCCGGAGTATGCAGCACTTGCCGACGGCAGGGTGAGCCGATGGTCGACGGAAGCGGTCAATTTGAACATTGGAGAGAGAGGCAAAATCAGGATAGCCTCAAAGAACGGTAAGGATGAGACGGTGACCCAGAGCAAGAGCGAAGTGTATTACACCTCCGCCAACCCGGCCGTAGCTCAAGTGGATGAAGAAGGGAATGTAACAGGGATTGCAGCAGGCAGTACCAAGATCCGGCTTTCTATTGTCAATGGAACCATCCTTCGAACGCTGGAAACAGATGTCTATGTAGGAGATACTTTGTCCGAGCTTCGATTGGAGGGGCAAGTCGGCAAGGTTATCTATGTAAAGGAAGGAGCTTACGTTAAGCTGGAAGGATACGGAAGTACTGCCTTCGGAAATAAAATCAAGCTGGATCCTATTCTTTACCGCACAAGTGTGCCCGAAATAGCATCGATTTCACCTGATGGAGTGCTTGCCGGCCATCAAGAGGGATCCGCCGTTCTGACGTTACAGGGTGAGTTCCTAGGCATGCGGACGGAGAGCCATGTTCTGATAAAAGTGTGGAATTACGAGACCAAGGATGATTATGTCCTGCGTAGTGAGCTGAGTCAGGCGGAGCCGTGGTATGTAAGCTCAACCGGCAGCGGAGGGAAGAAGACGGACGGACAATATATCACCGTATCAACTCCCGGAGGTCATGCGGTGTATCAAGGCCGCACATTCCAGAACGAAATGCTTGATTTCCGACTCAAGATTAACGGCACGGGAAGCTGGTATGCGCTGATGTTCGGCAATCAGGATAAAGAGAGAGGCTACAGCAATGGCAGCTCCTATCTCGTTACGGTTAGCGCAGGGGCATTGGAGCTTCAGCGGTTTAACGAGGGCGCAAGAACAGTCATCTACGGAAATATTGCAGGCTACACCAGTCTGGGCGGGGATGCAGTACCTAACACGATGCTTCCGTTAAATGAAGAGCATCGGGTTCAGCTCGGCTCCTTCGAGGAAGCGAACGGGGTGCGGCTGATCCTGAAGGTCGATGGCAAGGAGGTATTCAACTACCTGGATACGGCAGAAAATGCGTTAAGAGGGCCGGGATATTTCGGTCTTGTTTCCCGAACGGGCAGCATAACAATAGGCCGCGGGGACACAGGATCGGCCCCTGTGCTGGCAGTGGCTATCGAAGGGTTACCCGGTACCATGCAAGCAGGGGCTTCCATCCCGTCTGTGGTCAAAGCAGTGTACGACAATGGGGAAAGCGGGAGGCTGTCACCGGAAAGCGGCGTTAGATGGAGCAGCCGATATGCGAATGTAGCCTCCGTTAACGTAGAAGGCCTAGTTACAGCTATAAGTCCGGGTTCAACGGTCATCGTTGCTACATACCAGTCGGTATCCGGCTCCTACCCGTTAACGGTCACCGGTTCACACGATAAGACCGCTCCGATCACGTCGGATAATGCGCCAGCAGGTTGGGCGAAGTCGGACGTGGTAGTGCAGCTGACAGCGCAGGATACGGATTCCGGCGTAGCAGAAACTTATTATTCCATCGACAGGGGAGAAGCTTTGACGGGCTCCACAGTGCATGTGTCTGAGGAAGGTATCCATAATCTCCAATATTGGAGCATCGACAAGGCAGGTAACAGGGAGACGCCGAAGAACGCTGTGATTCGAATCGATAAAACCGCTCCTTCGCTTCAGCTCCAATTATCGGAAACCGTCCTCGTCCCGGCAAACCATCGTATGGTTACGATAACGGCGGCGACCTATGCACAAGATGGGGACTCCGGTGTAGCTAGTGTTGTCCTTCTCTCCATCGTCAGCAATGAGCCGGATGACGGCATCGGTGACGGCAGCACCTCTAACGATATTCAGGATGCAGAGTGGAATACTTCGGATAACCGTTTCTTGCTTCGTGCGGAAAGAGCGGGCAGCGGATCGGGCAGAGTTTATACCGTAACCTATTTGGCAGCGGACGAAGCGGGTAACCGGACGACAGCTTCGGCCAACGTCATTGTCCCCCATGATAATCATAAGCAGAAATGAGAAGGAACGATCCAGGATAAGGGAGTTATGACTATGAGCTTTTTGGAAAGAAAGATATCGGATCTGCATGCATACAATCCGGAGCTGACAGCTCCGGAGGATCTGGACTTATTCTGGAGCCGGACATTAAATCAGGCAGCCAACCAGGGGACTATACCCTGTGAGAGGCGTCACTCGCTTACCAGCATGCGTGGAGTCGATGCTTATCGTGTGTCGTTTCAAGGGTACGATCTTACACCTATTACCGGCTGGTACCTAGTGCCAACTCTTTGGAATGAGGGGCGCTACCCCTGCGTTATTCATTTCCACGGCTATGCCGGGAACAGCGGGCTGCCGGAGAGCTATGCTCCCTGGCTCCTTGCGGGAATGGCTGTATTCGCAGTCGACCTGCGGGGACAATCCGGCGGGACCGGGGATCTGCTGCCGCAAGTGGGTGGCATGACCAAAGGCTGGATCACGAAAGGCATCGAGGATAAGGATACCTGTTATTATAAGGCGTTGGTGGCGGATTGCTTGCGAGCAGTGGACTGGGCGGCGGAGCAGCCGGAGACCGACCCGGCACGGATCGGTGTAGCGGGGGTTAGTCAAGGGGGAGGATTAGCGATGATCGTGAGTGCGCTTAGCCGCAAGCCCTCGTTTGCAATAGCGGACATTCCCAATATGTGCCATATGGACTTGGGAATCTTTCATTCTACGGGGTCGCTGACCGAAGCGGCCGATTATGTCTCGCGTTATCCCGAACGGCTGAAGAGGGTTATGCGAACACTCAGCTATTTCGACAACATGAATTTGGCCGAACGGATAGACATTCCGATCCTCGTTTCGGTAAGCCTGAAAGACACGGTATGCATGCCAGAGACCGTATTTGCTGCATACAACCGAATCCGCTCCGAGAAGCAGCTGCATATTTATCCATTTAGGGGACATTCCACAGGGGAGAAGCATCTAAGAAAGGTACTTGAATTTGCCCTAACAAAGGTTGGGAAGTTGCCAAATAATACAAATCAAGAAGAGTCATAAGCGGAACTCGTACAAAATATGTTTTGGAGAAGCGGCAGCCCTGTAAGGCTGCTTTTCTTAATTACAAGCTGTTCTATTTGCCGCAGGAGAACAATATGGAAGGTATTCCCATTAAGAGTAAAGTGAGATAAACTATCAGAAGAACAAGGACTAATTCTGCGGAGGGCGATAGGGTGGAAGTAAGACAAATGGCAACAGCTTTCTTGATAAATCAAGAGCATGTTCTAATGATGAAGAAGGCTCGCAGCAAGATATTTAATTTCGAATTTTGGGGAGGCATTGGCGGACATCTTGAATACGAAGAGCTGAACCACCCGATGAAAGCAAGCTATAGGGAAATAGAAGAGGAAACCGGCTTCAAAAAGGATGAAATTGAAAATTTCACGCTGAAATACATATTAATAGAAAATAGCGTCGACGAAATCAGGCAGCAATATGTTTATTTTGGAGAGACCACACACAGAAGCTTTACCCCCTCGGATGAGGGAGAATTATTTTGGATTCACAAGAACGAGCTATTAAACCTAAAAACTTCAAAAGCTATCCGGTTCACCATTCAACATTATTTGGAAAATCCTGCAGAAAAGCAAATTGTTGTAGGGACTGTAACGGAGAGCAACGAACAGCTTCCAACCATCCAATGGTCAATTGCTAAACCCACTTTATCTTTCTAGTTATAGTTAACATTAAAGTTCTGTTAAAGGTAAATGTTGATATTGAATCTTATTAATGTTGATAGCAATTAGAAATTGAGGTTATTTTATGAATGAATATCGTGAAATAATTAAGAACTTAATTCAGCTACATCTTCTAACGAAGAACTCAGGCGAAGAAATCATCAATGAGATTGCATTAAACTTGTATAATGAAGAGAATTATCATTTATTCGAAAGGGATACATTTTATAAGTTGCCTGTTGTAATAAGAGATATAATACTTGTAATTAACTTAGATACAGAACTGAATATGCAAGGTATTTTGGGCTTCTTAGAGAATTCAACAGGATTTTTCTTAGATGATACTATAGAAACTTTACAACGAATACAGGCAAAAGAAGATTACGAAATACTGAAGGGAATAAAGTCTATACTGGAACAAAACAATGTATCGACAAAGGATTTAAGAAATAATGTTGATAATCAAATGGAATACTCTATAACTACTTTTTCTGAAACTCACAGCTCTAAATATGATGATATGGTATCAAAAATTATTGAAGTAGCTGATAAACTTTATCTTTATGAAGGGGATAGAAACTTATTTGATTACCTTATAAAATATGTTGATACAAACAAAAACAATTTAATATGAGAGCTTAATAAATAAGTAGAAAGCTTATGATTTTTAGGAGAACTTCCTTGAAGATAAGACGGGAATCACAATTTAATTGATTCCCAATTTATTTTTATAAATTATTAACATTAAAATATAACAGAGCCAACATTAAAGTATCCAGGTCTGCTGGTAGCCGGCGATTAGGTCGGTCCGGAAGGAAGGCTCGCCGATGCGGCTATGGCTAGCAGTAAGCTCGCTGTCCAAGAAGCACTTTGTTATAAGGCCACATAGAGGTACCTTTACAAGCCATAGTGAATAGCCTATGTTATACTTTCCGAAGGGAATGAGTACCAGGATGTATAATGCCAGGGTTATTTATCCATATCCATACTATATTGGAGCTCCAATGTATAACTATGCTAGACCGCCTATGTATTGGGCAGTTCCATACAGAACAGATTTTCCATACCGATCGGGATATCGGCAATCATCGAATATGAATGGGGATATCGAGCTAAAGGATTACGGAAGCGCACCCTTTGTTGTAGATATTAGTAAAGCAGCAGAGCAAAACAACACTTTTCGAACGGTCATATGGACAGGAAAACATTTACAAGTTGTCCTGATGAGTCTCCGGCCAGGTGAGGACATCGGATTGGAGGTGCATCCGAACGTTGACCAATTCTTGCGTATTGAAGAGGGGCAAGGTGTGGTTCGCATGGGCAAGACAAAGGATAACCTGGATATGGAAAAAAGGATCCATAGTGACTCCGCAATCGTGGTCCCTGCCGGAACATGGCACAACATCATCAACACGGGTAACACACCACTAAAATTATATACTATCTACGCACCCCCTCAGCATCCGTTTGGTACGGTTCATAGAACAAAAGCAGATGCCATGGCTGCAGAATAAAATACGTTTCATACAGATATTACCTGTAATCTGATGCTGCAGCTGACACGTTGTGTGTGAGCGACAGCATAATTCAGCCAGTGGATTCCGTTGGTTCTGCTGGCTTTTTACCTTCCGCAACATGTACCAGCAAATAGAAGGTTGAAACGCTAGGAGACTTAAGCTCATTTCCATTTAACAACAATCCTGCTTAGGGGATAGAGGTTGAGAAAACAGACACAATATGCTTTGTGTTCTGAGAACAACATTTATTCCTAAGGAGATATGATCATGACAACAACCAAAAAAGAAGAAGTCGTAACTCAAGAGCAAATCGCAAATAAAGTAAAGGCTGAAGTTGCTAGTGAGTTGACCCCATTAGAAAATCAGCTTAACCAGATTCAAAAGATTTTAACCCAAGTCCAAAACCCTTCCCAAGGCTCTGCTTCCACGGGTTCCTCTCAAAACCAGCAGCAGCTTGGCCAGCTTGTAACTCAAATGAATCAATTTAACCAGCAAGTTCAAAATCAGCAAAAGCAAGCTCTCCAGCAGCTTCAGCAATCGATTCAGCAAGCTAGCCAAACTTTGAACCAAGCCAATCAAACGGTTCAATCCTACCAAATGCTGAGCCAAATGCAGCAGCTTATTCAACAATCCCAACAATCCGCCAATCAAATGAATCAACAAGGCTTCAACAACCAAAGCAATATGGGCATGAATCAAATGCATTAATCAGGATTTTGACCATTCACGCGGCTTGCGTTTCTCGTAAGCCTTCTTTTTTAATATAAAGGTGAAGAGGAAAGGGAACATTAGCTATGCTGATCACAGCTTTTGTCTTACTATTGATTACTCTTGCTATTGGCATTGCAGCTTGGATAAACTTCCCCAAAAAAGACATAACCATTGATCATAAGGACCGTATGAATTTGGAGCACCGCCAAAAATTAAAAGAAGCCGTAAATATCGAAGCTGCCCAAGAATTTCATCCATTTGAAGTAATCAAAGATTATGATAAAAACAACAGGAAAGAAACGAAAAAAGCAACAGCTCAGCTCTATGCCGTTCCTAATAAAGTGGAAAAGCCGGACAAAAAAACGATGCCAGCCGTAACAAAAAGAAGCGTACAGAAAGAAAAAAGCCAGGCTCAGATTATCCCTCATAAAGCTGGAAAAAAGGCTAAAAGCTCAGTGCAGACTGATCCGCATAAAGTAGAGGAGAAGGCAAAAAGTCCAGTCCTTGCTGTAACGCCAAAAGCAGAGGAAAAGCTAAAAAGTCCAGCGCAGACTATACCTCATAAGGCAGAAGAGAAGGCAAAAAGTCCAACACAGGTTGCAACGCCTAGAGCAGAAGAGAAGACAAAAAGCCCAGTCCATGCTGTACCTCCAAAAGCAGAAGGGAAAGCAAAAAGTCCAGTTCAAGCTCTACCATCAAAAGTTGAAGAGAAGTCGAAGCCTCCTATGCAGGCAGCGCCTCAACATGCGGTAGAGACAAGCAACAGCTTTAACCTTGTGGCATCTATAGCAGACAGTCCTACTCCTGCTGCTCCAGTCACGTCCGTAAATAATGAGATTGCTAATCAAAAAGGCTTTAGTTCAGCCTTGAGTTCCACTGCAGGCTCCATGTCGTTGGAAAAACAGTTAGATAACATGGAAGTAACGGAAAATCAGCTTCAGATCAATGTATATCATGAGCTTGTAAGAAACTTGGACGAGGCTTCACATATTTTCGAACAAATAAATGAACAGGTAAAACTGGTTGAAATCATGAATACTATGGATAATGAATTTACAAAGCTAATATCGTCAGCGGAGATGAGTCAGTAGTCGGTAGATCTACAAAGTAGGTCCAGAGGTTACATAAATATAGGAGCTCTACACACAAATTTTGAACCATCGCTAATAGCGGTGGTTTTTTTATTTGGTGGACGTTCATCTAATCGCGTTATTATTTACCAGCATGCTTATTTTTATACATCAGAACGGATTCGTAGCAGCTTCTCCAGGGGGCTAATCTGGGGCTTCAAGTTCGACCAAGGCGAACAACGGGTTGACGAAAGGAAGCATTCAAGATAAAATGAAGCAGTAATTTAGTAAATTAGTAATTTAGTAAATTATAAAAAGACAGCAATATACTAACGAAAAGAGGAAATGCAATGAAATTGCCAGTTACTTTGAAGCACACCCCTGTTGTTGTAACAGAAAACTACGATCAAGTGGACGGCCGATTCGCCGGGAACACGGATGTGAAACGTCTTTCGCTGGGATTACACCGGTGGAAGGAGAGCGGAAAGGCTAATGTTTCAGCTAAAGTGTGGGGTGATGTGGGTGAAGAATGGTCAGGGCAAACAGGAGATATCCCACTGCATCGTATTCTTGACTTGTCCATACTGATTTGCCGGACCTTGGCGCATTTTCGCGATGCATACAGATACGAGCATTTCTATGATCCGCAGGAGCCGACGATCGACCGGATTGGTTTGCAAGGGAGCTCCATGCCTATAGCCATTTGCACCGACAATGAAAGAATCAACGAAGAGATAAAGCTGTTCAGCCAGGCTCTAAGCGATGAGGATGAAATCATCGGAGAACGATTACGTGCGTTATCAACAATATTAACGGATAGGGGTATTAAACATGTTGTCTAATCGTTATGTTCGAACGGTTATCCTGTCCCGAATTTTGCTGCAATTGGGGATTTGGATACGAAATTATGCAGTGCTTTTATATGTGACTAATTTGACTAGTAATAATCCGGTTTATGTTTCCCTGATCTCGGTTGCGGAATTCGCACCGATCTTTCTTTTCGGCCTGATTGGAGGAACCTTTGCCGACCGATGGCTGCCGAAACGGACCATGGTATGGAGTGATCTTCTTTCTGCCATATCGGTTGGGGCTGTTCTGTTAACCGTCATGAATGGCGGGTGGATGGCACTTCTCATTGGGTCATTTATCTCCGCCAGCTTGTCTCAATTTTCTCAGCCCTCAGCTATGAAGCTGTATAAGCGGCATGTGAAGGTTGAACAGCTGCAGGGCGTGATGGCGCTATCCCAAACGATTGTCGCTATCTTTACCGTGCTAGGCCCGGTAATCGGTACCTTTATTTTCCTGCAGTTTGGAATTCATACCTCTCTCATACTGACAGCCATTCTATTCCTGGGGTCTTCCATAGTGCTTACATCGCTTCCCCGTGATTTGGTAGAACCGAAAACTCACGATACCGGCGGCTTCTTAAAGGAATTGACAGCCGGGCTGCGTTATATAGGGGCTAACCCATCCTTAAGAACGTTAAGCTTGACCTTCTCGGTTGTCGGATTGGCATCAGGACTAACTCAACCGCTTCAGATCTTTCTGGTCATTGAGAATTTGGGACTGGATAAATCCTATTTGCAGTGGTTCGTCATGGCCAATGGTGCAGCTATGCTGGCAGGGGGAATTGCCATTATGGGGATAGCCAAAAAGGTAAAGCCCCAGATGCTGCTCATGGTAGGGCTGCTTGTCGCTGCCGTCTGTACGATTGGAATAGGCGCGTCTAAGATCATTTGGCTGTCCATCGTTCTTTTGGTGATCAGCGGATTATTTTACCCCTGTATTCAAGGCGGAATCCAGACATTAATCGTACGGAACACAGAAGGAGCTTATATGGGCCGGGTTTCGGGGGCTATCACGCCTGTCTTTATGGGAATGATGGTTATCGGTATGTTTATCTCAGGGTACTTGAAGCATTCCATTTCCTTGCGGGCTATTTATGCGGTGAGCGGTGGCTTGATTATTCTCGGTGCAATGCTTCTGCTGCCCCTCATCATTAAGAAAAAAAACCGATACGAGAGTGCTCAGCGCAGTAACGGATAGGAGATGAAGTGAAATGGATAACTATGATGAATTCTGTTTGTCGCCTGGAAGGCGGCTGACGGATGCGGAAAAAAAGCTGGTTTGGAAGAAACCAATAACCCATAAGGCTAGCGATGAAGAGCTGCGAATCACTAAAGAGGTTAAGCGCAACTGGAATCGCGGGGAAATGAAAATCGCCAATATTTTATTAGAAGGTGATGCCGGTTCCGGGAAGACGCAGCTTGCTAAAGCTTTATCCGCTAATTTTGGGCTGCCTTATACGAAAGTCACCTGCTTTGCTGATATGGACAAATCCGATATAATTGGTGCGATATTACCTATCCTATCCTCCGAACGATTAGAAAAGATGGAGCCTGAAGAGCGGACCATATTAAAAGTGTTGTATGAGAGCGATGGGTTTCGGGGCTTATCCGAAATTTTGACGGAGGCATTGGGTATCACCGAGGAACAGGCTGCCTTGAAAATGAAGCATTTGCTGAAGCAAGCCTTAGAATACACGGATGGTGATGCGGTTGAGTACCGGTTTTACCCATCGGAGATCGTTAGAGCCTATCAGAATGGTTATCTTCTGGAGATTCAAGAGCCTAACGTCATTCGCGACGCCGCTGTATTGATGGCATTGAACTCGGCCTTGGAGCTGGATGGCAGCATCAACCTTCCCACGGAAATCGTACACAGACATCCGGACTTTGTAGCTGTAATCACCACCAACCGGAGTTACGCAGGGACCAGACCGCTAAACGAAGCGCTTCGCGACAGAGTCCAGCATACGGAGAAGATGGATCTGCCGACCAAACAAGTCATGGTGGAACGTACAAAGGCAAAGACTGGTTACCAGGATGAAACGGTACTAAGCATTTTAGCGGACATCATTATTACTTTGGACAAAACAGCCCGCGCTAATGCGATCAAAGGTGTGGCGGGGATGCGTTCCCTATTCTACTGGGCGGATGCAGTTGCTGGTGGAGACTCCGCGAAGGAATCTCTTTATTATAAAGTCATTTACAAAATAACGACGGATTCCGAGGAAATCAAGCTCTTGGAAGAAGCGCTCCAAAGCAATGGTTTGCTGTCCGGCTTAGAGGAATTAGAAGCTGACGTAAAAAAAAACGAAATTGCTCTGAGGCCATAGAGATCAGTGCAGATGGAGAAATGGGCAGCACGGACTTGGACAATGATAAGACGGAAGAAAAAGGGATCACACTTAAAAAGTCTTCTGGCAGTGAGGAAAGCTCTTCTGAAGCCATGGATGATTCTACTCATATGGAACGTTCCGATTACCTGGAAAATGGCTCTCCCATCTATCATGAAACCAAGCCAGAGCAAGAGTCGGAGGAGAGAAAGCAAAAAGAACGTGATCTCCGGAAAAAGCTGAATAGAGCTGCCAGGGAAACCGTATCGGATTCTATTCACAGCAAGGTCAAGCTCATCGTGCACCGCCCGGATTACGATCAGGAAAACCAGCAGGAATATAACAGCTTATATGCTGGACTAAAGTCTATCGTAGGGGAAATTGCCAGAAAGACGCTGCCGCTTTTAGAGCATGAGGTATCGTCCGAATTTGCGGGAAACCGTTATTATGGCAGCAAATTTCAAGCAAATAGTGTTGCTTACCGGGATTATCGGTATTTTGCCAAAAAACGCCCGCCTACCGAATCCCCTTCTCTTGTGGTTGGATTAAGAGTTGATGAATCGGCATCTATGTCGGCTTTCGGAAGATTAGAAGCAGCCAAGCGGGCAGTCATCGCGGTATATGAATTTTGTCAAATGTGCAGGATTCCCATCATGATCTACGGGGATACTGCGGACGTGTCCAAGCTGGAGCAAATGTCCATCTTTGCCTATGCCGACTTGGATCATACCGATTCCATTGACCGGTTCAGATTGATGGGGATTCGGCCCAGAAGCAATAATCGTGATGGGATGGCCTTAAGAATTATGGCGGAACGGCTGGCCGCTTCATCGCAGCAGACTAAGCTGTTGATTAGCATCAGCGACGGTCAACCTAAAGCAATGGACGTTTATTCCGGAGATTACGCATCTGCGGACATGCAGCAAACTATCGAGGAATATGAAAGAAAAGGCGTTAGATTTTTCGCGGCTGCAATAGGTCAGGACAAGGATATTATTAGTGAAATTTATGGTCATGAAAAATATTTGGATATTTCCAATCTGCAGACGTTGCCGGAGCAGCTAGTGCGAATGATCTCGAGATTTTTATAAATATGTATGGTTTCATTATGTCAAGGAGTGAAAAAGAATGGATATGAATAAGCGCAAGGAGCTTGTTGAGGCCTATAAGCAGATGAAGACGTATATGGGAGTAGCTCAAATCAAGAACAAGGTCAACGGCAAAATCTTTATCGACAGCTATCCTAATTTGAAAAATAAATGGTTTACCCTACAAATGCAATTGGACATGGGGCGATTTGCGAATGCAGAGCTTCAGAAGGACTGGAAGGAATTTGGAGCCAATGCGTTCGAATATGAGGTGCTGGAGCAGAAGGAAGCCGATAAGGTAACCGATATGCGTTGGGAGCAAAAGCAAATACTCAAGCAGTGGCTCGAGAAGCTGCAGCCCTACGGGGATAAGGGATATAACAAGCCTCTAAAAAGCTAAAATTATATGTAAAGACAAAGCAGGAGAGGGACCCAATTCCATATTAGGAGATGAAGGAGACTTAGGTACATCTCTTATCTCATGTAGGGAGGGAATGCGAACAGCCGTAGCTTGGGATTATTCAACATCCGATGCTGCGCTGTTCCTTTTTTTACTTTCCTTTCATGCTAACCTGTCGAATTGACTATTGAAGTAAAGCACGCTACAATTATGCATTGATTTAGTAAATCAGTAATCGAGTAAATGAAGTTATGGAAAGAGGGAACATATGAAAATACCTACGACTTTAAAGCATAAGCCCGTTGTCGTATCGGAAAACTATGAGCAGGTTGACGGTCGGTTGGCCGGGAACACGGATGCCAAAGGTCTTTCCCTGGGACTAGCTCAATGGAATGATAGAGGGAAGGTCGACATTTCTGCCAAGGTTTGGAGATATACGGGGGAAAAATGGTCAAGGCAATCCGAGGAACTGCCTTTTCATCGTGTTCTGGATTTATCCATCCTGATCTGTCGGTCGTTGGAGCATTTCCGTGAAGCCTATAGATATGAGCATTTATATGACCCTCAGAAGCCCGTGATCGACCGGATCGGCCTGCAGGGGGATGCGATGACCGTAGAGATTTGTACGGATAATGAGAGAATCAATGAAGATATTAAGCTCTTCAGCCAAGCTCTGAGCGACGACGATGAGATGATCAGCGAACGTCTGCGCACATTATCCAAGCTTTTAAAGGATTTGGGATATTAATAGGCCGTGAACCGGACTGTTCAGGTTTGAACCGGAAATGAACCGTCTACCTAGCCGTTGATCTACTATTGAAGGCAAACCGAATGCCATGCTTCATGTACATAATCCGTCATGATCGGAAATACTAACCTGGTCACGACGTAGGACAGAGGGAGGCACTCGGCATATGCCAACGATACAAGCCAACAGGACGAAGATCATCGAAGAGATTCAAAAGCTGTCCCGGCCGCTCGCCGGACCGGATGCAATGAATCCGATTATAGAAGCCGCGGGAGCAAGCCGCTTTGTTTTGCTGGGAGAAGCATCCCACGGCACCTCAGAATTTTATAAGCTGCGGTCGGAGCTGACCCAGCGATTCATTCAGGACAAAGGCTTCCGGTTCATTGCCGTAGAAGGTGACTGGCCCTCCTGCTTTAACGTCAACCGGTATATTAAAGGACTGCCGGATGCGGCTTCTAACACGGAAGAGGCATTGCAGGACTTTCACCGTTGGCCGGCGTGGATGTGGGCGAACAGGGAGATTCTGGAGCTGGTAGAATGGCTCAAGAGCTTCAATGCGGAAAGGCCGCTTGCGGAGCGGGTCGGCTTCTATGGATTGGATGTATACAGCCTGTGGGAATCAATGGAGCAGATTGTCAGCTATCTGAAGCGTACCGGCTCGCCTCATGTACAGAAGGCCAAAGCCGCGTTTGAATGCTTCGACCCGTACGGCAGAGAAGGGCAGTCCTACGGCATGTCGGCTTCGCTGTTCTCTGAAGGATGCGAGGAGGAGGTCGTGCAGCTGCTGGCCAAGCTCAGGACGGAACGAAGCCGAACGCAGGACCCTGAGGAAGCGGCGCTTGACGCGGAAATTAACGGCCTCGTTGCCGTGCATGCCGAAGAGTACTACCGAGCGATGATTACCAAGGATGTTGAATCATGGAATATCCGCGACCGTCACATGGTCGAGGTGCTAAAGCGTATCGCTGCATTTTATGGTCCTGATGCGAAGGCCATAGTCTGGGAGCATAATACACATATCGGGGATGCCCGGGCAACCGATATGTCGGCGGATGGCATGATTAACGTGGGGCAGCTGCTTCGCGAGGAGTACGGGCCGCACGAGGTGTTCGCCGTCGGCTTTGGTACGCATCACGGAACGGTCATGGCTGGCCGCGCTTGGGGGGAAGACGCAGAAGTAATGGAGGTTCCCGAGGGAATACGCGACAGCTGGGAGGATCTGCTGCACCGCAGCGGTTCGGGCAAAGACCTGATGTTAATGCTGCGAGATGTCGAGGAAACGTCGGAGCTCATGCACTCCGTCATTGGACATCGCGCAATCGGCGTGGTGTACCACCCGCAATATGAACGCGGGAATTATGTGCCGACGAAGTTACCGAAGCGTTACGATGCATTCCTATTTATCGATGAGACTAAGGCCGTACAACCGCTAGCCCTTGTTCCGGTATCGTGAATCCGGCAGGTGGTTGAATGGTGTATGTGAGAATGAAGCCCCGTTGTGCAGCGATTCATCAACTGCGGGGCTTTTATACAATGGATCAACTTCTTGGCGTGATATGAGTTCAATCCTAGAAGGTTTTTATACAGCTAATACCGATTAAGATATTTTCAATATACAAAATGAGATTCAAGTGATATGATATAGAAATAAGTAAATTATTCCAATAAAAATACTGTGTATTAGGTCGTGTCGACCATTCTTTTGGAGACTCTGAAGCACGGAAACAGTCATGTATGGCTGTGCCTGCCGAAGGGTCTTTTTGTGTTGTTTCCTTATGATGACATGTAACCGACAAGGAGGTGAATCGGGTTGAGCAATAATAACCAGAAATGCCTGGCCAGGGGGTATGACTTCAGCCGGCAGCTCGGGTTTGCACGATCGCCGCCCGTTAACCGTAAGTTTACTGCTGTACGCTAGTCCGCATTCCGTTGCAAATATTGAATATAAGGAGGAATATTCCTATGGCATCGCCTGATAAACTCGTTCGCATTGGTGATATTTTATATAAAATTGAAAGACCCTGGTCCCTTCTGAAGCCGGATCATGCTGCAATCCAATCCATCAGTCATCTTACGGTGGACGAGAGTGGACGGTTGTATGTTTTGCGGCGCGAGGATCCTTTTCTGCTTATTTTTGCTCCGGATGGCACGCTTTTGGACGAATGGCGAAACAAGGATACAGAGGGCGGCCATTACGTACATGTTTCGACGCTAGGCAATATCTACATCGCGGATTGGCACCATCACCGCATTCTTGTCTACAACCCGCAAGGCGAGCTACTGCAAGCGATCGGGGACGGTCTGCCAGGCTTTAACGCACCGTTTAATCATCCGACGGATATCGCTACTACGGATGACGGTCAACTGTTCATTTCAGACGGCTACGGTAATTCCAATGTGCATCATTTTGATGCCGCAGGCAACCACATCAAAACCTGGGGAGGGCCGGGCAAGGGACCAGGGCAGTTTTCAACGCCGCATGCGATAGCCTTGGACGGGCAAGGACGGCTGTGGGTAACGGACCGCGAAAACAATCGCGTACAGCTATTTGATCAGGAGGGGGCCTATGTAAAGGAAATAGGCGATTTGTACCATCCGATGGACATTTTTATCGACCGGAAGGGACTTGTATACGTTACGGATCAAACTCCGCGTCTCAGCGTATATTCTCCCGAAGGGGAATTGGTCGCGAGAAACAAACCGGCCTCGTTAGCTCACGGTGTCGCTGTAGACCCCGACGGCATCATTTACTTGGCGGATTTATCGCCAAATCTTATCTTGAGGCTGGTCCCGCTTTCTTAAACAGGCGACAGAAATAACTAAGTAGAGCGTCTGCCAGGAAGGCTGTCATTTGGTGATGTCCATATTATTTTAAAGGAAGGGGAGATGCCTGGTTCAAATCCTACTATATACATAAGAATACCTTATATTTAAAGAAAGGAAGCCGACAATATCGTGTTTTCTTATAAAAGAATTTTATATCGCACCGGGCGCTTGTTTCTAACACTAACGCTGGCTGCTGCTGCAGCTCTGCCGATCACCTCCGTCTCCGCACAGGAAAATGAAACCATACAAAGCGGAGCTCATTCCCGAAATGCTTTATCTGTGGATGAGCAGGAACAGACCGTTACCATCAGCAATGGAATCGTAACGGCCACTGTAAACAAAGGGAGCGCTCAATTGACCTCCTTAAGCTACAAGGGCGGGCCCAACCTGCTGGCGAACGGCGGAAGCGGGTACTATATTTTGAATTACAGCAAGCACGGCAAAGCTCTCAAATTCGCACCTTCCCGCGAGCTGAAGTATACCTTGACCGCCTGGGATTCGCAGCACGTAGACATCTCGTTGTCCGTCAAGGACCCGGCCGTCATCCCATTTGAATATGATATGCATTTTGTGCTCGTGAAGAACGAGCCCGGCTTATATACCTATGAAATTCTGAGGTATCCGGAAGAGGTCGAGGGAGGTGCCTCTATCGGTCAAGGTCGGTACGCGATACGTGTCGATCCGAACATCTTCAAATACTATGCGGTGGATGACCAGCGCAAAGGGGCACTGCCTCGACCAGATGATCTCAAGAATGGTGAGGAAGTGATGGATGCGACCGTTAAGCTGCCGAATGGCGAAGTATATACCAAGTACAATCATATGGTTTACGTCGGAGATTTTGACGTAACCGGCCTGTACGGCGATCAAATCGGGATTTCACAAATTCGTCCAAGTAACGAGTTTGCCGGAGGAGGCCCCATGCAGCAAAGAAATACGCTGCACCAGACTGAGACCACTCCCATTCTTCTATGGCATGATTATGAATCGCATATGGGCAGAGATGCCCTCACCCCGACGAAGGGCTGGGAAAAGATTTATGGTCCCACCTTCTTCTATATCCACGAAGGAGATGGGCTGGACGCTCTTTGGAATGATGCCAAACGGAAGGCCGATTCGGAACAGAAGAAATGGCCTTATCGCTGGCTGAATTATCCTCTTTATGCTGCCGAATCCCGTGGAAGTGTGAGCGGACAGCTTAAGGTAACGGACGGGACGTCCGCCAAGGATGCTTGGGTGATTCTTGGGGAGCAGGATGAGGATTTCCAGAATCAGAATCTGGACTACTTGTATTATGCGCGGGCGGACGAGAAGGGGCGATTCGAGATCCCGAATGTCCGACCGGGGCGATACACATTGTTTGCTGTAGTGAAAGGAGAGTTCGGGCAGTTCAGGCAGGACGGGATTGAAGTTAAGGCGCATGGGCGAACGAAGCTGCCTGCCTATGTCTGGATGCCAGAGCGTTACGGCACTACCTTATGGCAGATCGGAATACCCGATCGGACAGCAGGAGAATACCGCCATGCCGATGATTATCACCAATGGGGGAATTGGCTGGACTATCCGCTCGATTTCCCTCATGGAGTCGATTTTTACATTGGCAGCAGCAACGAAAGAACGGACTGGAATTATGCGCATCCGGTCAATGCGACGCCAGGAGAGCCGAGTCAGGTGAAGGTACCCTATGACAAATCGCTCACTCCTTGGAAGATCCGCTTCGATCTCGATAAACCGCTAACGGGCAAGGCCACACTCACAATTGGTCTGGCCAGCTCTCGCAATGGATCATTGCAAGTTGCCCTTAACGGACAATCCATAGCGAACTTGACTGCACTGCCGGGTCCCAAAAGCGACTCCGCCATGCCGAGGAGCGCCATTCACGGATTTTACAGGGAGATTCGAATTCCCTTCGACGCCTCGCTCCTTAAGTCCGGGTCCAACGTGATAGAGCTTAAGCATGCTCAGAACATCTTCGACGAACAAGGCAATCGGATTCGCGATCTCTATACCAGCATAGAGTATGACGCGATTCGCCTGGAAGTGGATTCACAAACTGCCCCCTGAGCAGGATCAGACATTTTTTTTCTGGCATCATTCTGGTTGTGTAGCTTCGAAACAGCTGGAGTGCAGCCTGACGCCCCCGGCAACTTATACCGGAGCCTGGTGAGGAAATGAAATCGTTAAAAAAA
Organism: Paenibacillus sp. OAS669; assembly: GCF_014873645.1. NCBI lineage: Bacteria > Bacillati > Bacillota > Bacilli > Caryophanales > Paenibacillaceae > Paenibacillus > Paenibacillus sp. OAS669. The sequence continues at coordinate 152,945 of NZ_JADBDR010000004.1, read as the reverse complement.
TGGAGAACTAGAATACGGAGGAGTGGAAAAGACAGATGAAACCATCGAATTTTTTGCCGATTATTTCTTTGATTTTGATATTAATGCTAAGCGGATGCGGGAAAGCTGCAGAGACGAAACCGGCGCCAGGCGCACCCTCGACAACGACAAGTAATTCAACTGCAACCCCATCTCCCTCACCTGCCCCTGCTTCGACTAGTGAGAAGGCCAAGCTGAAGGTTGGTATATCGGCGGGTGTGGAGGAAGAAATTTGGAAGAAAGTTAAGGAAACAGCGGCGAAAGATAACCTAGATATAGAGATTGTCACGTTTAACGATTACATACTGCCAAACAAGGCGTTGGCGGATGGCCAACTGGACGCCAATGCATTCCAGCATGAGCCTTATCTGAATCAATTCAAGGCCGATAACAAGCTCGATATTGTTAAGCTTGCCAATACATTGAATTTTCCTATCGGCTTATACTCCAAGAAAATCAAAAACGTCTCGGAAATTAAAGAGGGGGATGAGCTTGGTTTACCGAATGACCCGACTAACGGCGCACGAGCTTTGATTTTGTTTGAGCGGGCAGGATTAATCAAGCTGAAGGAAGGTGTCGGGGTGAAAGCCACCGTTCGCGATATTGCAGATAATCCGAAAAAGCTCAAATTCAAGGAACTGGAGGCGCCGTTCATTCCAAAGGCATTACCGGATCTTACTGCAGCGGTTATTAATACGAACTATGCGGTGGATAACGGTTTTGTCCCTACCAAAGATGCCATTTTTATAGAGCCGAAGGATTCCCCTTGGGTAAATCTGATAGCTGTTCGTACAGCCGATAAAGATAAGCCGGTATTCCAACGATTGGTGAAGGCTTACCATTCTGAAGAGGTGAAACAGTTTGTGTTGGACAAATACGGAAGTTACATCGTACCTTCCTGGTGAGAAAAAACAAACGGGTCTCTTTCCAACTGAAAGGGGCCTGTTGTCTTTCGTTTTTTATTCATCATTGAGAGAGGTGGCGTATTATGATTGAGATGATCAATGTTAGCAAAACCTTTGAACAAAAGGGTACGAGCATCGAAGCAGTCAGGGAGGTAGACCTTTGTATCAAGAAAGGGGAAATATTCGGTATTATCGGATATAGCGGAGCCGGAAAGAGCACACTCCTGCGCTGTATCAATTTTTTAGAAAAGCCAACGTCCGGCAGCATCAGGATCAATGGGGTGGAAATGTCGCAAGTAAACGAGATAGGGCTCCGGATGATGCGTCGAAAGATGGGAATGATTTTTCAGCATTTTAACTTACTTTCATCGGGAACCGTGTATGAGAATATTGCTGCGCCTTTGGAGCTGGCGAAAGTTCCCAAGAAGCAAATCATGGATAAGGTTAGGCAGCTGCTGGAGCTGGTTGGACTTCAGGATAAGGATAAAGCCTATCCGCGACAGCTGTCGGGCGGGCAGAAGCAGCGGGTTGCGATAGCAAGAGCTCTTGCCAACAATCCGGAAGTACTGCTCTGCGATGAGGCTACATCAGCATTGGATCCCCAAACGACAGACTCGATTCTTGACTTGCTTATGGATATAAACCGTAAATTCAACATTACAATAGTGCTGATTACACATGAAATGCATGTTATCAAAAAAGCTTGCGATCGCGTAGCGGTCATGGAGAATGGCCGTATCATTGAGCAGGGCACGGTCATCGACCTGTTCCAGGCGCCGAAAACCGCGACTGCCGCGAAGTTTATCAAGAGCGTATTGGATACGGACTTACCCGCCAAGCTTCAGTCTCTATTACAAAAGCAACCGGGCATAATCATTCGAGCTTTGTTTAGAGGAGAGTCCATAATGGAGCCGCTTCTGGCCAATGTAACCGTAAAGTTCGATGTGCGGCCAAGCGTCTTATTCGGTCATATCACAGAGTTGAAGGATAATATCTTCGGTGCTTTGGTCGTACATATTGCCGGAGAGTCCGATGCTATCGAGCACGGAATGCGCTACTTGAAGGAACATGGTCTAAGAATCGAGGTCATCCAGGATGTTCGATAGTTGGTTGGAAAAGACCGATTTTTATCTGAAATCCATTAATGAAACAATTATTATGGCCGGTTATTCTCTAGTGATTTCAAGTGTAATTGGATTGCTTCTGGGAGTACTCCTGGTAGTGCTTCGGCCCGGCCATCTATATGCCAATACAAGCGCGCATCATGTGCTGAATGTAACCATCAATATTCTGCGTTCCATCCCTTTCATCATTATTATGGTGGCCATTATACCTTTAACCAAATGGATCGTTGGAACGACAATCGGTGTAAAAGGAGCTATCGTTCCATTAGTCTTTTATACAGCTCCCTATATATCACGGCTGGTGGAAGCGGCACTCCTGGAGGTCGAACCCGGTGTCATCGAGGCTTATCAGGCTATGGGTGCTACCAAATGGCAGATTATTTATCGCGTCATCTTAAGAGAAGCCCGGCCGTCTTTGATTCTTGGGCTATCGATCGCCACGATCGGTCTGGTAGGTGCATCCGCAATGGCAGGAGTGATGGGAGCAGGAGGCTTGGGGGATGTGGCTATTCGGTACGGCTATCAGCGATGGGAGCCTGATGTGATGTATACCTCTGTCTTCTTGTTAGTAGTGATCGTTCAGATCGTTCAAATGTTAGGGGATTGGCTATCCAAGAAGCTGAGGAAGTAACGAAATTTCATTTGGTTTTCATTTAGGCAGGTTATAATACAGTACATCATTACGAAAGGGGATGTTGACATGCCATCGCGGGAAGCTCAATCCATGAAAAAATCGCTTTTTCCTCCCAGAGAACAACTGTGGATTGTTCTTGCAATCCTGCTAGCTGTGCTCCTTGTGCTTTGGGAATTATGGAGTCTATTTCATCTTCCGTCTGAAGCTGTGCATAACCGCCGGTTTGAGCATACTTTTAAAAATTTAGGGTCGTATGCAAGGCTTGCCTTGTTTTTTGTGCTGGCTAATTATGTGCTCATGGTTGCAATGAGGCAGCGCATGGGGGAACGATTCGGAAGTATAAAGAAATGGCTTGCTGTCCTGCTTCGGTTCGTACGCAGGTGGCATACTCCTGTGGCGGTAGTTGCCATTGCCTTCATTCTATTGCATGCGGTGGCCGTGTTTATGTACGGCTTTAAATGGAACTTTAGTAACATCACAGGATTGCTTGCCCTGATTGTATTACTGCCTGTGCCCGTTTCAGGGCTGTTTAGATACAAAAAACTGGACCGCAAATGGCATTTGCGCTCCGGCCTTGCGTTTGCCGTTTTATTTTTGATCCATGCTTTCCTATAAGGCTATGCATTTCGTTAGTAAGCTCGAAATCAAACTTGAACCCTCTCCCATAAGAAGAGGGTTCAACCTTTTTCATCAGGCTTCTACGAGCTCAGGTCTTTGAACTTGAAGCGGCGGCGGAACGAGCCAGCCTTTTTCCTTACTCATTCTTAAAATCTTCAAGCCAAGAAAGGCTTTGGTAGCATGGTATTTTCCAAATAATGCTCCAACATCCTCCCGGATGCAGGTTCCCATAACTTGGCTGCAAGCGACTAATCCCGCGGAGTTCTCCACTGCGATTAAGGATGCGATCTCTGGATCCGTCAGCCTTGCGCCTGCAGGAATATCTTCAAGCTTAGCCTCCGGTCTTTGCGGTAATGCCGGTGAAGGAGCGATTCCGTTTTTCGTTAGAATAGCATCACATTCGCTGCTTTCTAATTCTGCCTGGTCAATAATGTCACTCAAAAGATGTTTAAGATCTTTATCTCCCGCGTGATACTGGTATGCTCGACAAACCGATACGCAACCTTTGGCTTTCATGGAAAATTGCCATAAATCATGAATTTCCCCGTAATGCAACGGCTCGTCCTTCGGATTTCCGCTTAAAATACCCACACCAACAGCTCCTTTTGTAGTTAATCATGATGCAACGCAAGTTATTGTGACCAATGTAAGGCTGCTTATACCAGAAGGTTTATGTAAATCTGTGCCGACTCAGGCTCTTCCTATTCTAAACCGGCCGCAGCTGTGCTATAGTATCAAGGTACAACAACTAAAGAAGAAATTCCGGCAGAGCAGCCGTTCTTTTGAAAGACCGGCTGGGAGCCGGGAGAGGTTCGCGAACTCCCTCTATAAAAAACTATCCATGAGCGGCAGCCTCTACAGGCAGGTCGTTCTTGGCGTTCGGCGCGAAACGGGACAACCGGGTCGCGCCGAATTCTTTAGGGACCCATTCGAGAATCTCTCTCTTCGCACTAAGAAGGGGAGATGCAGTATGAACAAGAACAAAGCCGTCGTCGTCTTCAGCGGCGGGCAGGACAGTACTACTTGTCTGTTCTGGGCGCTAAAGCGTTACGACGAAGTAGAGACCGTTACATTCAACTACGGTCAGCGGCACAAGCTGGAGCTGGAGGTAGCCGCAGGCATAGCGGAAGAGCTTGGAGTCAAGCACCATGTGCTCGATATGTCATTGCTGGGCCAATTGGCTCCGAACGCGCTAACGCGCAGTGACATCGCCATAGAGCATGAAGAGGGAGCGCTTCCCACTACATTCGTCGACGGTCGCAATATGATTTTCCTTACCTTCGCAGCCATTCTTGCAAAGCAGGTCGGTGCGAATCATATCATCACGGGGGTTTGCGAGACGGACTTCAGCGGCTATCCCGATTGCCGGGACATCTTCGTCAAATCGCTGAACGTCACGCTTAACCTGGCGATGGACTATCCGTTCGTGGTCGAGACGCCGCTGATGTGGCTGGATAAGAAAGCAACGTGGGCACTTGCCGATCAGCTCGGTGCCTTCGATTTCGTGCGCAAGCGGACGTTGACCTGTTATAACGGCATTATGGCTGACGGCTGCGGGAAATGTCCCGCCTGCAAGCTGCGCAAGCGGGGGCTTGACGAATACTTGTCCTCGTCGCCGGGCAGGGAGGCTCGCATCTGATGCTGCAGCAAATATACCCGACCCTTTCTCACAATTTCGAATATGAACTGAACAAAGATATGCAGTTCGCCGCAGCTCACTATGTCCCGTCCGAGGAAGCGGGCAAGTGCAGGCGCATGCACGGTCATACGTATTATGCGAATGTGACGATAGCCGGCGACACGCTGAATGCATCCGGCTTTCTCGTCAATTTCGCGGAGATCAAGCGGCTCATTCATGATCGTTTCGACCACACCTTACTTAACGAGGATACCGATAACTTCGACGACGAAAATCCGTACCTGTTCCCAACGACCGAAGTCGTCGCCCGAACGATCGGTCGGATCGTGCAGGACTATCTGGACCAAACCGATAATCGGCCTGTCTGCCTGCAAGTCTTTTTACGCGAGACGCCGACAAGCTACGTCGTATATCGGCCGAAGAGGAAAGAGGGGGACGGACGATGAGTGGCAGTATGATCCCTGTTATGGAAATTTTCGGTCCGACCGTACAGGGGGAGGGCATGGTGATCGGACGCAAAACGATGTTCGTCCGGACCGCGGGCTGCGATTACCGATGTGCCTGGTGCGATTCCGCCTTTACATGGGACGGCTCGGGACGAGACGATATCCGCCTAATGACACCGTCAGAGGTGCTCACGGACCTGAAGGAGAAAGGCGGCGAAGGCTTCGACCATGTAACGCTTTCCGGCGGCAACCCAGCCTTGCTGCCCCAAATTGGGGGGCTGATCGACCAGTTACGGGCGATGGGAATGGAGGTTGCATTGGAGACACAAGGGAGCAGGTGGCAGGATTGGTTCCTGAGCATCGACGATTTAACGCTATCCCCCAAGCCGCCCAGCTCAGGTATGGATACCGATTGGGGAGTACTCGACGATATCGTTCGAAGACTGGAGCATAGCCGCGTCGGCTTTAGTCTCAAAGTCGTCGTATTCGACGAGGCGGATTTGGCCTTCGCTGCATTCGTTCACGAGCGGTATCCAACGGTTCCTTTCTATCTGCAGGCTGGAAACGGCAATCTGGAGGAGAAGGAGCCGGGTCGGATGCTTCCTTATTTACTGAAGCAATATGAGTGGCTGGTCAGCTCCGTGATGGCGGATGACAAGCTGCGGAAAGTGCACGTGCTGCCCCAGCTTCATACGTGGATTTGGGGTAACAAGAAGGGCGTATAACACGTTAACGGCAACAAATGTAAAGGATGGGATGAGCATGGCTGGAAGAAGTCAAGAAGAACTAACCGGCGTCACACTGCTGGGCAATCAAGGGACGGCATACCGCTTTGGATATTCGCCGGAAATACTCGAGTCGTTCGATAACAAGCACCCGGATCGCGATTATTTCGTCAAATTTAATTGTCCCGAGTTTACTAGTCTCTGCCCGATGACGGGGCAGCCGGACTTTGCAACGATATATATTTCCTATATTCCGGACCGCAAGATGGTCGAGAGCAAGTCACTCAAGCTGTACTTGTTCAGCTTCCGCAATCATGGCGATTTTCATGAGGACTGTATGAACATCATTATGAACGATTTGATTAATCTGATGGAGCCTCGATATATTGAAGTATGGGGCAAATTCACACCGCGTGGCGGGATCTCCATCGACCCTTATTGCAACTGGGGCCGCCCCGGCACCAAGTACGTGCAAATGGCGGAGCATCGTCTGTTGAATCACGACCTGTATCCGGAGAAAGTCGATAATAGATAGAATAGGCGCAACGAACGGCGGCTGGCAGATAAAAACTGTCATGCCGCCGTTTTTTTTCGCAGCAATCAACTTTGCTAGTTATGAATAAAATTGTATAACTTAGGCAATCTAGTCTTATGTATTTGTTGAGAATAGAGGAAATTTAATGTGGCACAGCTTCATTAGTTACTTACCAAAGCTGTCTGTCTGGATTGGGGCATTCATCTCCTTCTTGATCCCCTATAGCATTGACCGGATATTTCACTTCATATCCAATTCTAGACGGAGAAGGTGAAAGTGTTGTCACAAGATCTATTTACATCCGGCCTTCAGGATAATGTAAAAATCATGAAAGACATCTTGGGCGGCAGTATGGATTTCATGGTCCGTTCCCTTACTATTAGCCGTACTTCATGGAAAGCTGCGGTCGTATACATAGACGGGTTGGTTGATAAGAACGTTATGAACGAGCAAGTAATCAAGCCGTTGCTGCAAGAGCAGTCAATGATGCCGATACTAACTGCCGAGGATCCCGAGCAGCTCGTCCAGCATATTTCCGACTCCATACTTTCGATTTCTTCCGTACAAGCCTTTAGGCACGTGAACGAATGTACCTCCCAAGTATTGCAGGGGAATGCTGCATTATTTATAGAAGGCATTGCAGGTGTAATTATTCTTGGTACGGCCGGGTGGGAAGGCCGTTCGATAGATGAGCCTTTTTCCGAGGCGGTAGTAAGAGGTCCAAGGGAAGGATTCGTAGAAAATCTCAGACTCAATATATCGCTGATTCGACGCCGGATCAAGGACCCCAAATTGACCATTCTCAATTATAAAATCGGTCGTCGTTCCCAAACCGACGTTGCCTTATTATATATAAATGATATAACGAACCCTGATCTGATCGAAGAAGTGAAGAGCCGGATCGAACAAATCGATATCGATGAGATCCCCGAGTCGGGGTTTATCGAACAGCTTATCGAAGATAATTTCCTCTCCCCGTTTCCTCAAGTACAAAACACAGAGCGCCCCGATAGGGTGGCCAGCTCTTTAATGGAAGGGCGAATAGCGTTAATCATCGACGGGACGCCAATTGCTTTAATTGTGCCGGTTACCTTTGCTATATTAATGACCTCCTCGGAGGATTATTATGAGCGCTGGCTTCCATCCTCGTTGATACGATTATTACGGTATGGAGCAGCGTTCATCGCATTATTCCTGCCGGCGCTTTACATTGCTTTAATTTCTTATAACCATGGGTTAATTCCTACCAAGCTGGTTTTGTCCATCGCTGCCGGGAGGGAAGGGGTTCCCTTTCCATCTCTGATCGAGGCGTTAATTATGGAGGTTACATTGGAAATCCTCAGGGAAGCCGGCTTAAGATTGCCGAAGCCAATCGGACAGGCGGTAGGTATTGTAGGCGGTTTGGTGATCGGGGAAGCCGCCGTGCAGGCGGCCATAGTGAGCCCAATTATGGTCATCGTTGTTGCTCTAACAGCGATATCATCTTTTGCCTTTCCACAGTATGCGGCTGGATTAGCCATTCGGATGCTCCGGTTTGCCTTAATGATAGCCGCATCGGTGCTGGGGCTTTATGGGATCATTCTGATGTTTCTTTTCATTACCGCTCATTTGATGAAATTGCAGAGCTTCGGAGTCGATTACATGAAGCCGTTTGTTCCTATTCGCTTGAGCAACTGGAAGGATTTGATCATCAGACTGCCGCTCCAAACGATGAAGCGTCGTCCGGAAATGGTTAAGCCCATGGATCGCTCTCGAAAATAAAGAAGGGCAAGGGAGAGAGTGTATGGTTACGAATCGTTTAGAGGAGATTACATCGACTCAGATAGCCTCGATTGTAGCAAAATGTATGATTGGGACGGGGATTCTTATCTTACCTCGTGAAATAGCGAAAAGCACAGATTCTCCGGACGGCTGGATCTCAGTCATCTTGAGCGGTTTACTAACGCTGCTTGCAGGATATTTGGTTATGAAACTAAGCTTACTATTCCCGAAGCAAACTATTTTCCAGTACGGTAAGACCATAGTAGGGAAATACCTGGGAGTCCTTCACACCCTTATCGTCATTGCCTATTTTACTCTTTCATCGGGATATTTACTGCGGGTATTAGGGGAGGTTATTCGTATGTATCTGTTGGAAGAAACCCCGATGGAGGTAACGATGATCGCTTTCTCAACCATCGCCGTTTATTTGACAGTGGGAGGAATCCAGCCTATCGCGCGTTTTATTGAATTTTTCTTTCCTCTTATCATTGTCATTCTGCTTTCATTAATTGCTCTTAGCTTTCGGGAATTTGAACCGGATAATATCCGGCCTATTTTTGGAGAGGGAGGATCCCCTATAATCAAAGGCATCGTTCCTTCTGCCCTTTCGTTTAGCGGTTATCAGATCATGCTGATCCTGGCTGCCAATGTGAAGAAGCCCGAAAAGGCTGTGAAATCGGCTCTAACAGGCATCAGTATCGTGATTTTTTTATATACAATGGTAGTTATTGTTTCTATCGGAACTTTAACTGTTGAAGAAGTGAAAACCGTAACCTGGCCGACCATGTCCGTTGCCAAAGATATTGACTTGCCCGGTGGATTTTTTGAACGGTTCGAATCCTTCTTCTCCGTGCTCTGGGTCATAAGTATGTATACGGCGTTTGTCCCTTATCACTATGTGGCCAGTCTGGGTCTAGGTGAGCTTTTCCAAAAGAACTATCGGCCCTTTGCTTACTTGCTGCTTCCTTTTATTTATATGATCGCCATGTATCCGAAGGATTTGGATGCCGTATTCCGATTGGGTGACGTCGTAGCGTATTACTCGATATTTACGATGATTGTCATTCCCCTCTACCTGTGGATCATTGCCAAGATGAGGAGGCTAGGCACTTGAGAGGTTCTAGTGTAATACGGATTACCTTCACTTTCCTTAGCCTGGTGACGTTAATTGGATGCTGGGACCGGGTAGAAATCGAAGAAGTAGGGATCACTCTCGGTATCGGATTTGATATGGCTGATAAAAAAACGGACTCCACCGATAGGGAGGGGCGGAGGATTTCCATGACTCATCATTTTGCCATTCCCGAACAATTCTCTTCCAAGGGAGGCGTGAAGTCGAAAAAATCATATGTAAACCTGACCAGTACTGGGGAACAAGTTTTTGAAAACGTCAACGAGATATCGACGCGTTTGTCTCGTATACCGAGCTACGAGCATTTAAGAATAATAGTTATCAACGAGGAAGTGGCCAAATCCATTGATTTGAGAAATATCGTTAATTTCTTATTGCGAAATAGTGAGACAAGAAGGTCAATGCCCGTGTTGATAGCTCAAGGACCGACCGTCCAAGTATTAGAAAAGGAAGGGATTGCGACCAACCCCGCGCTCAAATTAAAGGGCATGACGGAAGATTACCATAAGTCTTTAAGTATGCCGCCATCCTTAAAGCTAGGGGATCTGTCGGAAAAGCTGACTGGAAAAAATAGCTTTGTCATTCAGAAAGTATCGACAACGGAAAGAGAGGCCAAATTGGCAGGTGCCGCCGTAATTAAAGGAAAAACAGGAAAAATGGTTGGCTGGTTAACCGAGGAAGAAACAACAGGGCTAAACTTCCTTTATCCAGATCATAAAAGACAGGGTGTTGTTAAAGGAATAGACCCGAAAAGCGGGAACGCCATCATCTTTGAGGTCCATAAATTAAATAGAACCATTTCGCCGCAATCTCTTGGCGACAGGATTGATTTTGCTGTCGAGCTGAATATAGAAGGTCGTCTCCGAGAGGATTGGGTTTATCCCGGTAATGCTTTTGATAAGGAATTCATCTCTAGGGCGGAGCTTGCAGCCAAGGAATCCGTTGAAAAATTGGTTCAAAAGGCGCTTAGCAAAACACAAAAAACATTTAAAGCTGATGTGGCGGATTTTGGCAAGAAGCTTCAAATTCAAAATCCTAAGCTTTGGAATAAGGTCAAGGAAAATTGGGATGACACCTTCAGCCGTTCGGTGATCAGCGTTAAGGTTGATGTAAAAATACTTGAGTTCGGTACGACAGCGACCAAGAAGGGATAACAATTCAATAGGGTAGGGCCGGATCATTGGCTAGGACGCGGCTCTTTTTCTTTTATGCCAAATATAGCTTTACAAGAGAACGTATATTCGCTATTCTGGGTATGGGTATATTTACCAACCAACCGGGAGGAATGTGAATATGCAAACCTATCAAGACGAAGTATTGGACAGAGAAGAGATCAAGCTCGTTGGATTTTCAATCATGGAAAGTCTGCACAAGGTTCTAGAGACCAAGAAAGACCGATCGATATCGAATATTGGACGGATATTCATGCATTAGAGAATGATAATTCCCCAATTGACATCTATTTTCCATCCAAGGGATAGGATTAAAGCGGGGAGCTCTGACATTCTGTCAGGGCTTTTTTCAATTGGTTAACAAATTGGGAAAGGTAAGGACATTGGGGTATAGCTTGTAAAAAAGGAGACATGCTATGGGTATACCTTAAAGAGGAGGGATGATCTATTATGCCAAGACGTCGAAGAGGTTCATCTTATCCAATGGACAACGCTATGTCCACAGGAAACGTAATGGAAACAGGCATGACAGGCGGAACTACTGCCTGGAACGGAACGACATCAGGTACATCCAGCTGGCCTTCCGGCACGCAGTACGGTGCTGACCGCGATTACGAAAATGCCGTTGAGCCGACCCACAATGGCAATTTTGCCTGGAATGACCAGCCTATCCCGCAATATGCAAGCTTCAACCCAAATGGGCAAACCAACGGTAGTAGTTCGTATATGTCGCAATCCAGCAATGTTGGTACTCAAACCTTTGCGGGCAGCCCAATGCCCGTGCCTGGCTCATCCGGAAACCCGCAGGCGGAGTACGGCCAAAGAAATACCGGAATTAATAATGCGGATGCCCGCAATGTCGGGTTTCAGGGAGGCTATACAGGCTATGGCCCGAACGGTCAGCCCATCCAATATGGGACGTTTATGCGCGACGGTACCCAGTACGGCAAAGGGCCGCATACCATTGACCCGAACAAAAAGATTATCGCGGCCGTTCGCTACAGCGACGGCGGCATCAGCGCTGTGAAGTTCCAGGATGGTTCTGTGGCTGATATCGCGCAAGCGATCGCAATGGCTGAAGCCGATTTGATTGAGGACGTCAACACCGGGAAAAACCGGGAAGGCCAGAAAACGCTGAGATCCTACCCTGACGGCGATCCATCCAACAACTTGTCGAATTTGCCTCGCTTCTAAATGATGACTTTGAACAAGCGGCCTTTCCCGAAGGGGAGAGGCTGCTGCTTATTTATCTTGCCGTTTTGATTCCAAACATTTTTAACAAATGATAAGTATAATATTTCTTTCCCTACTATCAAACGTAAAGTAGTGATACTATTACTATAAGTTCTGGAAATTAATCCCTGAACTTTCGGATACACATAAAAAGGGTAGGGGGATGAGTATGGTTAAACTGGCAATTAGTCATTCTGTCGTATCTTCAGATGCTTTAGTGCCATTCATTCATGATATTTATAATATTGGAGATATCCTAGAATGCCGTTTTATCAGTAATGGGCTTAATGATACTTATATAGTAATCACAAATGACAATAAATACATACTTCGAATATACAAAGTAAACTGGCGATCTATAAGTGACATTGAATTTGAGATTGAGTTGTTAAATCACTTACTAGCAAATGGAATCCCGGTTTCTTTTCCTGTCGAAAAGAAGGATGGCGGTTACCATACAGAATTGAAAGCCCCGGAAGGGCCGCGCTACGCGGTGTTATTTACCTATGCTGAGGGTGGATATTCGAATAGTAAAGAAAGTTGTTCATTATATGGTGAAGAAGTTGCCAAGATGCATGTGGTTATGGATGAATTCCACAGCGGTCACCAAAGATTTGAATTAGATCTGGATCATTTGCTGACAAAGCCTCTTCAATCGATTAAACCTTTATTAACACATAGACCGGAGGATATAGAATATCTGGAATCATTGTCTTTGCTGCTAAAGAACCGTATCCATGGACTTTCTTCTGATCTAAGCTGGGGAGTATGTCATGGGGACCTTCATGGAGGGAATGTGCATTTCCATGATGGCAGCTTGATGCATTTTGATTTCGATTGTGCCGGGCCTGGCTGGAGAGCCTATGATATATCCGTTTTCCTATGGGCAAAAGTCCGAGGACGAGAAAAAGATAAGTTTAAGAATGAATTATGGGATCTTTTCCTAGAGTTTTACCAGAAAAATAAAAAGCTTTCTCAGTGTGAGCTTGAAGCAGTTCCTACTTTTGTTGCAATCAGAGAGATCTGGTTAATGGGACTACATACGGGCAACTCGAAAGTTTGGGGAGCGTGGCAAGATGATCACTACTTTAATAAGAACCTCCAGTTTCTGAGAGAGTGGTGCGAAGAGAATTCCATAAATGAGGCCGGCTATCCATCATAACCGGCTTTTTTCATTTCCCTTCAGCTTATTCATTTTTTGCAGCCAATAATCGGTACACATCGCGATCAAATCTTTAGCTGCTTGACTTAAATAACTGTCTTTTTTGTAGCTGGCGGCGATGTCCCAAACCGGATTCTGTTGAAGGGAGAAGTAGGAGACATTCGGTCCAGGCTTGGCATAACTAATAGGAATAATGGAACAGCATATCCCCTCGGCGATCATTTCATAAAAAGTTTTGCAGCTCCTGGTTTCCAATAAAATGGGAGGTGCGATGTTATCTTCGGAAAGGAGCTGGTCGTAGATTTCCCTAAGCGTGGAACCTTGCTGCATGACGGCAAATGAATCATGTTCGAAAGGCTTCAGATTAGTCACGGGAAGTCGTTCACCTAACTTGCCTCCGCGACAGGCGAGCGGGTGGGAGCTGGGAACACCCAGAATGATTTCCTCCGAACATATAGGAATATAAGTATCCTTCGTTTTTTGAAAATCCTGGAGCGTGACAAAGCCTATATCCAGATTTCCTTGGGATATTTCATATTGCTGCTTTTTTACGGGCATTTCCAGGGGCTCGATTATAACCTTGGGATATTTTTTATAAAAAATCGGATATATAGTAGCAAACATGTCGGTACCTCGTTCCGGGGTCAAGCCGATCGATAGTTTGCCTTCTTGAAGGTCCAGCAAATCATGGATTTGTCTGTAGGTTTCTTTTTTGATGTATAGGATTTTTTTTGCGTTCTCTATATAGATCTTTCCAACTTGCGTCAGATGCCAATTGCTTCTGGAACGAACGAACAGCTGTGCCCCCAATTCTTTCTCTAGCTTCAGGAGCTGTTGATTTAAAGCGGATTGTGTCATGTACAGCTTTTCCGCAGCCTTGGTAATATTGTTTTCCTCCGCAATTTGGATCATATACTCCAGCTGTTTCAAGTCCATGTTCAACGCCTCGCAGCTCTTAATATTTTTAAGAGTAAACTAATTTATATCACTTTTACTAATTGCTAATAACAGATTACTATGAGATTAATTCTAGAACAAGTGCTATGCGGAGAGGGGATCGTTATCATGGCTGGACAACGTTCGGAAGCTGAGGAGCCGCTGTATATCAAAGTGAATCCAAAGGACAATATTGCCATTGTTGTCAACACACGAGGTTTGCCGGAGGGAACCGTGTTCCCATGCGGCCTTAAGCTTCTTCAACAGGTTCCGCAAGGACATAAGGTGGCTCTTACAGATATCGGTCAAGATGGAAGCATCATTCGTTACGGTGAGGTCATCGGATATGCGATGAGGTCGATTAAAAGGGGCAGCTGGATCGACGAAACGATGGTGAGATTGCCTAAGCCTCCGGGATTGGAGGATTTACCGATAGCAAGCGCCGTGCCGGAAGCGCTTCCACCTTTGGAAGGGTATACATTCGAGGGATATTTGAATAAGGATGGTACCGTTGGAACGAAAAATATTTTGGGAATAACAACCAGTGTGCAATGCGTGGCCGGCGTGCTTCATTATGCAGTAAAGAAGATTAAAGAAGAGCTGCTGCCGCGATATCCTAATGTCGAGGATGTTATAGCCCTTACTCACACTTACGGCTGCGGGGTGGCGATCGATGCGCCGGACGCTATCATTCCCATTCGTACGATCCAAAATATCGCATTGAACCCGAACTTTGGCGGAGAGCTGCTGGTAGTAGGGCTCGGATGCGAAAAGCTGCTGCCCGATCGCTTGGTGCCTGACAAAGATTCCGGCAGAATCATTACCTTGCAGGAGAATCACGGTTTTATTCCTATGGTAAACATGATTATGACGATGGCGGAGGAACGGCTCGATAGATTAAATCGAAGAAAGCGTGTCACCTGTCCCGCATCGGCGCTGGTTGTAGGCCTGCAATGCGGCGGAAGCGATGCCTTCTCAGGGATTACCGCGAATCCGGCCGTCGGTTACGCGGCAGATTTATTAGTGCGCGCAGGTGCTACGGTAATGTTCTCTGAGGTGACGGAAGTCAGGGATGCTATTCATTTGTTGACGCAGCGAGCCGTCAATGAGGCGGTTGGTCGGGCTTTGATCCGTGAAATGCAATGGTATGACGATTACCTGCAGAACGGCAGGGTCGATCGCAGCGCGAATCCTACACCCGGCAATAAAAAAGGCGGGCTAGTCAACATCGTCGAGAAGTCACTTGGATCCATCGTGAAATCGGGCTCGAGTCCGATTGTTGGCGTACTGTCACCAGGCGAAAGAGCTGTCGATAAAGGACTGCTGTTCGCGGCAACGCCTGCAAGTGATTTCGTATGCGGTACATTGCAGTTGGCTTCCGGTATCAATGTGCAGGTGTTTACAACCGGCCGTGGCACACCCTATGGCTTAGCTGCAGCTCCTGTCATCAAAGTCTCTACGAGAAATGCTTTGGCGGAGCAGTGGCATGATCTGATCGATCTGAATGCGGGAACCATTGCAACAGGAGAAGCAACCATTGAAGAGGTGGGCTGGGAGCTGTTCCGTCTCATTCTGGATATCGCTAGCGGAAGGAAGAAAACATGGGCGGACCATTGGGGGCTGCACAATGATTTGGCTTTATTCAATCCGGCACCTGTTACCTAGGTGATTTCGTTAGCAGAGAAAAGATTGTCCGGAAGAAGATGAACATTATCCCGTTGGATTCTTTACGCAAATTTAAACATGTTGAAACGAGGAGGCCGCCGATAGCAAATCGGCAGCCTCTTTTAATGAAGTAGGCCAGCCCTAAATAGTTTTATTGACCCTGCTCGTAGTTCCTTGCTGATCGTATTTTTCTATATTGAAGCGGAGTCACTTTGGCAGACCGCTTAAAGATTCGGTAAAAGTGCTGCAGATTCTGAAATCCGCAGCTTAAAGCGATTTGTATGATATCCTGATCGGTATTCTCTAACAGCTTCTTAGCCTCAATCACACGGCGGTTCAGCAAATATTCGAATAGGGTAAATCGGGACGTTTCTTTAAACAAGTGGCAAATATAATATTTGCTTAGACCGAAAGTATCCTCCAATTGCTCTAATGTAATGGGATTCATGTAATTGTCGTCGATGTATCGGATGAGAGCTTGAATATGAGGGTTAGAGGATGGAGCGGCGGGCTGTTTGGAGGCTATCCGGTGATATTCGATAAGCAGTAGTAGCAGGTTCAGTCTTATTTCGGACAGTGAAATAGCGTCTTGATCGGCCGTATAACGGGAATAGGCATACCTGATTTTAGAAAAAAGCGATAATAAGCTTTCTCTTTGCGCTAAATCGGTTTCAACCTTTCGCGGCCCCTCATGCACGATCCACTTCAAGACTGAAACCAATTCGGCTTCTGACAGCAATCGTTTAACGAAATCTTTGCTAAAATTGATGACATACCTCTCATAGGGACGATTGGGGCTATAAAACAGCCGATGGATTTCATACTCGTTAATAAAGAAAAAATTCCCGTCACGAATCGCATAGGTATTGTCCTTTAAAAAAATGTGCAGGTCCGCCTTAATGAAAAAATCAAACTCAAACGAGTTATGATAGTGCTGGAGCGGCTTCAGTTGTGCATCTTTCTCATTCAAGTAGCTAAAAAGGAATTGCCCCGTGTCGTTATACAAATCCGGATCCAATTCAAACCATCCCCTTCACAAAAAAGAATAACAATATACGTGAATTTCTGCAATATAAAGGAAGATGATTTTCGGCAGCTGAGCTATGCTTTACGCAAGTAATATGAGTACAGCGAAGCTGAGAAGACGATTCCAGTTATTCGCCAATATTGCGAAATCGATGGGATATAGAAGAAATTAATTGAATCAGAGGTGCTATAATGAAAGGTTCTACTTTCCGGCACGAATTCGTTCAGCGCAGAGACGAAGCAACGGGGAAGACCGTGACACAGCTTACCTCCTTGCCTGGGAATCACCATCATCTCTATTTTACGAGCAGCAGCTTCACAGCGGATAATCAAGAAGTGCTGTTCATCAGCGATCAGTCGGGGGGACATCCGAATTTGTTCAAGATGTCGCTCGAGGACGGTATAGCTGTGCAGTTGACCGACAACAGGGACGGCTATATGAAAAGCTACGTCTATTATGATGGTCAATTAAACCGCGGGTTAGCCAAAGCGAGTCCAAGCTATAACCCGGGCAGCCACAAGCTGCTATACATTCAGCATAACAGGGTTCATTTGATGGATCTTAACACACTTTCAGACGAAGTCATCTATTCGCTGCCAATGCATGTCATGACCGGGTTTACCCATATATCCGCGGATGGCCGATGGGTCTGCATCCCTTATATTGACGCGAGCGCATTTGAAGTCGGGGAAGGCAATCCGTTTACTCTGATCCGGGACAAGGTGTACAGGAAGCTTATAGAATCCAGGCTGCTGGTGATTGATACGCACACGGGATCATCGGAAATTCGCTGCTCGCACGTCGGGTGGATCACTCATGTGCAATTCCACCCGATGAATCCAGATCGGATCTTGTTTAACCATGAAGGAGGTATGGTTGAACAACGGATGTGGCTGTTTGATAACCGTTCGGGCATGGTCAGTAAGGTTCGTGATCAAACGGATGCCGCATCCGAATTATGGATTTGTCATGAAATGTGGATAGACCAAGGAAATGCCGTTTTGTATCATGGCACTCAAGGAATACCTAACGATCCAGCCATGAAGGATGAGGGAAGGAAGAAAAATGACATCATCAGCTTTGTCGGGCGGATAGATTTGGAAAGCGGCATAGCGACGGAGCTGTCGTTTTCTCCGGAGATGGACTCATACGGACACTTCACAAGCTCTTCCCATGGAGATCTTCTGGTGACCGACGGAGTCATTGATAATAAAAGCATCCACCTGTGTCAGCCCAACTGGGAGGAAGGACGGTTGTCCATCACTCAAGTTTGTCAGCACAACAGCAGTTTCATGACACAGGATGTGCATCCGCATCCGATTTTCAGTCACGATGATCGCCATATTCTCTTTACCTCCGACTCTCACAATGCACAAAAGAAGGGGAATCTTTATTTGGTTGACTTGAAACAGGAGGATGAAACAACTTAAAGCTAATTAGAAGCATAATCGGATCAATCTCGTGTGAAATTTCTCTGACACGAGCTTGATCCGATTTTTATTTTGCAGCGTTATCAGATCGGTTGTCCGAAATACTCACTTTTCATACTCACAATTGTATTCAAACTCAATAGACCGCAATGTATGATTGGAATAAATAGAAGAAAGGGGTTTCAGAATGAGAAATAGGAATAAAGCACTGAGCCTTGCATTGATCGGTATGGTAGCGATGACTACTGCTTGTTCCGGTTCCAATCCCTCACAGCAGGGGGCCAAAGAGGAGGAGAAGAAGGAGCCGATTAAGCTGACGGTTCTTCAATATCTGCTCACGGTGACGGATGAGGATTTCAACAAACTGATTGCGGAGCCGGTTAAAGCCAAATTTCCGCACATCACGATGGAGCTGGTTCGTAAACCGGCCAATCAATCCTTTGAGGATATGCTTACAGCCGGGACATTTCCCGATCTGATGCTTCAGGCTAATTTTGATATTTATAAATATACGACGCTCGGACTCGCCGAGGATTTAACCTCGCTGGTGAAGAACAACAACGTCGATTTGTCGCGGTTTGACCCGAATATCATTCAAACGCTGAAGAGCTATGGGGCAAAGGGGGAGTTGTATATGCTGCCTTTGTACAGTAATCCTGCAGCCTTGTACTATAACAAGGATATTTTTGACCGCTTCGGGGTCCCTTATCCGAAGGATGGGATCACATGGGATGAAGTGATCAGCCTCGCGCGCCAATTAAGCAGAACCGATGGAGGCCAGCCGTATTACGGTCTCGATCTGATAGCCGCCCCGCGCATTTCGGCATCGATGATGCTTCCGCTATGGGATCCGGGCTCAGGTAAAGCGGTTCTTACGACCGACAGCTGGAAATCGTATTTCGAAATGTATAAGTCCATTAAGGTTATTCCCGGCAACCAGACGAAAGGAATATTTAACGACTTTGAAAAAAATAAAAACCTGGCTATGATGGTCGCCTATAACCGGTTAACACAGCTCGAGGAGCTGCACAAGGCAGGCACCGCGCCGAATTGGGACATCGTGACCTTCCCGAGCCGCAAGGAAGCGCCATTGGTTAAAGAAACCGATGTGTCCGGCCTCTTATTATCTACCAATAGCAAGCATAAGGAAGAGGCATTCCAGGTGATGAAATTTTTGGCGGAGAAGGAAAACCAGGCACGAATGGCCAGAAGAGGTCTTATCCCGGTCATTAACGATCCGGAGGTGACGAAGGAATACGGAGCGGACCTGTCGTCTCTTCAAGGGAAGAACGTACAAGCCCTGCTGAAGATGAAAATCGGGCAAAATCCGCAGCCGACGGAGTATGAGGAAATTATTAAAGACGTCATCAATAAATCCATGAACGAGTACCTGAAGGGGAGTGTGGACGTCAATTCGATCCTAAGACGGGCAGAGGATGATGCTAATAAAAAAATAGCCGAAGCCAAAAGATAGCTCTGTTCTGTTCCTAGCTTGTCGTACTCATGTCAGCTAGACTTCTATTGAATTTTACTAAACAGCTTGCGAAAAGCACTAGGTCTTACGCCGGTTTTACTTTGGAACAAGTTCGAAAAATAATGCGGGTCTACATAGCCGAGCCTGTAGCCAATGTCGCTTATGGAGAGTTGGGTGTCAAGCAGCATCAGCTTGGCGGATTCAATTTTTTTGGTAATGACATAGTTATAGATGGTCGTTCCGACTTCTCTATTGAACAACCGATTCATTTGCCGGGTGGAAATGCCCATATGCGAAGCGAGCTGGTTCGAGTCAAAAGGCTGAAGAATGCTGTTATCCAAAAATTGCTTTATAGCCTGCACCGTGGATGATAGCGCTTCCCCTCTTTTGCGCAATGCTTCGGAGAGAGTGACAATTATCCGCATAAGGATGACCTGCTGCTCGCTTTGCATTTCCTCGACCGATTTAAGTTTAGCGCTTTCAATGGCTTCTTCAAAAAAAACTCCGGTCCCGCTATGCGGTATGACGACATGGGGAAGCAGCTGGTAAGCTTCAAGCATCTTCAACACCCAGTTGCCGCTGATGTTTAGCCATATATAGGACCATTGCTCATGGTGGTTAGGGTCGGAGGCAACTTCATGATAGCAGCCTGCCGGAAGGATGAACACGTCTCCTTGACGGGCGAGATAGGAATGCGAATTGACCTTAACACTGCCTTGACCGGATAGAACGAAGCCCACAACGGTAATTTGGGCGAGCTTTCGTATGTTGCGGTAATCCGTATCGCAGTAATTGATGCCTAGAAACTGCACGCTAAGAGGAGGAGGATCTCCTAACGGAGGCAGGTGATAGATGGGGCCATGCTTGCCGGGTTTGTTCATCATGTTCATCAAAGCTCCCTTAATGAAGTGGTTCCTTGTTCCTATTATCTTATCATGATTTGCCGTAATAGGACATGGCGTAATAGGACATGTCGCTCATTAGATAGGAGCGCTGGATATCTTTTGAGCAGATGGAATAATATAGGCGCTTGGGTGTCCTTTTTCCTCACCTGTAGCACCGATTTCTCTATTCAGTAGTCAGAGCCATCAAGATACAATGAACATAATTCACAACGAAGATAGGGGAAGATACAAGTGACAGAATCAAGCATCGGGCGTCAGAATCATAAGAATGCCTATCTTATGGGCTACTTCCGTTCAGGTCCCGGACAAAGCCACTTGGCTGAAAAATTGCATTATGCCTACAGCCGGGATGGCCTTCGGTGGTACGAACTGAACGGGAACGAGCCGGTCTGGGAAACAGGTTTAGGAGAAGGCATATTAAGGGACCCTTTTATCGGTAAAGGGCCGGATGGGAAATGGCATCTGGTCTTTACAATGCGCCCTCGAGGGCCGCTGATCGGATACGCGTCCTCGGATGATTTAATTCATTGGACAGAAGAACAAGCGCTTCCTGTCATGAAGGATATCCCGAATACAGTCAACAGCTGGGCGCCTGAGTTTACCTATGATCCCGTTCAAGAGCATTTTTTGGTATATTGGGCTTCCAGCACAGGGAAAGATTTAAGCAATAGCAAGCACTATTGCGTGCGAACGAAAGACTGGAAGACTTTTACCAAGGTCGAACTATTCTATGATCCGGGTTTTCAAACCATCGATGCGAGTCTTGCTTCGCATGAGGGAAAATATTACATGGCTGTCAAGGATGAAAGTCATGTTTACGAGCCGTTAAAATATCCGCATCCGCCTATGAACTTCTTGGCGGTGTCCGATCAACTGGAAGGTCCGTATGAAAGAATTCCTGGCGTTCAAACGCCGGACTATACAGAAGGCCCGGAATTTCTATGGATCGAGAACGAGAAAAAGTGGCTGCTGTACTACGATTATTGGGCTTATGGAAAATTTGGCGTTATGGAGTCTGCCGATATGGTTCATTGGTCCAAGGAATTGGAGGAGGAGAAGACTCGGTTCCCTTACCGCGCAAGACACGGCACGATGTTTCCCGTCAATGAGAAGGAACTTTTCCGTTTGTTGGACAGGTATGCTTTGCTGGCACAGTACCGCACACGTACATATTCTCCTGTCAGAGTTGCCGTTGAAGGAGCGGAGGGCTTTTTTCATGATGCCTTCTCCATGAGATCCATAACGCTGGAAGTTCGGCCGCAGTCTGATTTGGGCACCCAGGTATTAATCGATGAAGGCGATGCTATGAACGGGTTAGCTCTTCGTATCCGGGATGGCCGATTGGAGGCAGCGGTGTGCTCGAACGGGAACCGGCTCCTTATTTCCAGTGAGCCGTTGCAGCTAAATTTGACGCAATGGAATCATGTCGCATTGACTTATGATGAAGGAAAGCTGTGCCTATATATAAATGGCGGCCTCGCAGGGGAAGGCAGCGCATCGTTTGCCCTAGTTAGAGCCCATGATAGTGCAGGGGGCTACGGGGGAAGATTTGGGACGGATGCCTTAGGCGATCAAGGATCCGAAGCTGCCTTTGACGGAGGCATTAAGAATGTGCGGATCTATTCCGTCCCGTTACAGCTAGAGGATATTAGAGCAATGACTGCCTCCGATTAGAACATTAGAACATTATGAAGCCGAGACAGGGAAAGGAGCCGCAACATGAGTGATAATTTTCTGATACAGCCGCCTCATCCGGAAACAGAATGGTCTGCTTGCACGGGATTTTCCGAATCGGCCGCACTCGTCAAGAGCATAATGGACATCCCGTTGAAGGATGCCAGCATTTGTGCTGGGCCGGATGACATGTACTATTTAACCGGAACGACGGACGGAAAGAGCGTGCAGGTATGGTCTTCTCCCGATCTAACGACATGGACGGGGCCAGCGGTCGTATGGAGCCTGGAGCAGGATGGAACGTGGCAAATAGAGGGTGAAGGCTCCCATGGGATTTGCGCGCCGGAAATCCATTCTATGCGTGGAGCATTCTGGATCACATACGGGCTGGAGCAGGGCGGAACAGGCTTACTGCAGAGCCTGTCGGCTTCAGCCTACGGCCCTTACCGTGATATGGGAAAGATGACGGCAGACGGACAAGACGCCTCTTTATTTGAGGATGATGACGAGGCGGTGTATTGGGTATATGGAAACGGCAAGATAGCACGAATGAATGCGGAGATGACAGGTCTGGAGGAAACGCCCCGGACAGTAGAGGTGCAGCCTTGGAAGGCAGTGGGACGTGAGGATCATCCGTCCTATTCAGGGAACCTTCAGGTAGGAACGCACGGCGCTTTTCTAGCCAAGCTGGACGGTTATTATTATCTATTTTGCGCCGACGCGCTTAAGCGAATGGACAGCGATAGTGTAGATACCTTTGTGGCAGTCAGCCGATCGATCTACGGTCCTTACAGCCGACGGTATTTGGCTCTGCCGCATGGCGGACAGGTCTCACTATTTACCGGCTGGGACCAACGGCTGTATGTCTCGTTCTCCGGCTGCGGGAGCTACTCCCCTGTAGAGCAATTTCCTGCTGTTATACCCATGACCATTGCTGGCACGGGATTCATTAGACCTGTTGAGGAAGCGGTGCTTGAGAAGGGACCTGTGGGAAGCCTTAAACCTGTTGGAGACTTTCTGATTCGGGACCCGCATATTAGCGTAGGACCGGATGGGACGTATTATTTGACGGGGACCTCGGATAAGCCGCACCGAAATTTTTGGGACAGGAATAATCAGCTCTATCTATGGAAATCCCAGGATCTTAAGGAATGGACTCATCTGGCTAAAGTATGGGACCTCGCCGAGAATGGCACTTGGGAGAACAACATTTATAAGCATCCATGCCTTTGGGCTCCGGAGATGATTTATTTGTACGGCACCTTCTGGATCACCTATTCGCTTAAAGGCGGGGGCACAGGGCTTATTAAAAGCGTGTCCGGACAAGCAGAAGGACCCTATATCGATATGGGGCGAATGACGAATACGGATATTGACTCCAGTCTGTTCCTGGACGATGACGGTCAAGTATATTTTGTATGGCAGGACGGCAAAATTGCCAGGATGAAGAAAGATATGACGGGCTTTGCGGAAGAGCCCCGTAAGCTGTTATGCTCGGACGGACAGCGTGTCGGCTATGAGGGCGCATTTATCGTAAAGTATCAGGGCAAATATATTCTAGGTGCGGCGGAATGGAACGGCGATAAACGGGTGGACGGCACCTACGACTTGATGTATGCCGTTGCCGACGAGCTGTACGGACCTTACACCCCGAGGAGGGTGGCGGTTCCTCATGGAGGGCACGGAACGATGTTTATCGATCGTGAGGGGAGGCTCCGGTCCACCTTATTTGGCAACGATCGTACCGCTCCCTTCCGGACCCGAGTGGGTATCGTCCTTCTTCAAGGTGAAGAAGCTGGACAGGGGCTGCTCATAGAGCCGTGCTTCGAATAAACCAAAACATGGATCAAGCTCTTCCGAGGGCTGGATTCATGTTTTTTTGGTAACTCGTCAAATACCAAGTAATAATATAGAATTAGTAGTAGAAAGGAGGTGCCTCATGATAAGATTTTTTTCTATTAAAAAGCTGATTTCCCCGACACTAAGCATCCAAGGCAAAATCTTTGTTGCATTTAGCCTGGTCACCCTGATTGGCATCGCGGCCGTCACGAGTATCGTCTACCTTTACATGAGGGAAACCGTCAAGAACAATGCGATTACTTCTGTTATGGACAGCATAAGGCAGGCTGACGAGTCCTTAAATCTTCGCTTGGAGGAAATCGGCCGCTTAAATACGGTCGTTGCTACGAATAAAACCGTACTGAATACGCTGCAAAGCGATACCGAGGAGCCAAGCTACGAATGGTTCCAGGAGCAAAAGCAGGTTGAGGAGTTTTTATCCGCATTGATTGCGTACAAGCCCTATATTTCACGGGCTTCCGTGATTGGATTGACCGGGAAAGTGTTTTTCGTCGGCTCCCCGTGGCTGGACAAGAGCGTGATGCATTCGCCAGTGATAGATTACTTGCTTCAAAACGGCTCCGGGCATGCGTATTTTCATCATACGGGCTCCAGCGATACCATTGTAACCGGCCGTGAGCTTCGGTATAACCGTAAATTTATCGGGCTTGTCATGTTTGATCTCAACTATGAGTTTATTAAGAAGACTTACGATGTCAAGCCCACTTCGGACAGCATGCTGTTCGTCTTGGACGAGAAGAATGAATTCATCTACCAGCCCGGAACAGGGGGTGTTAATCAGGAGACGATCATCCAGCTGAATCAGCAGCTGGGCGGTTCAGGCACATCGGTGGAAAGGATCATCGATCGAAAATCCTACCTTGTGATAAGCCGGAAATCGGCGAATACGGGATGGTCCACGCTGGCGCTTGTCCCTATGAAATCACTATTAAGCGAAACGGTACGCATTCGTAATGTACTGGCTGAAGTGGCCATCATCGTCTTTGTAATTATCGTTATCGGTACTTTGCAGGTTTCTTCGAGAATCACAAGAAATATTCGCAAGCTAAGATCCATGATGATGCATGTGATGGATGGCAACATGACCCTTCCGTACGTAGAAATTCGTTCCAAGGACGAAATAGGACAGCTCTATCACGTATTCAAAAGCATGGTTGAGGAGCTAAGGCGGCTGATGGAAGGGATCGTGACCACCGAGAGAGAGAAGCGGGAGGCGGAGCTCGCGGTTTTGCAGGCGCAAATTCGTCCTCATTTTTTGTATAACACGCTGAACACGGTGAAATATTTGGCCAAGCTTAACGGTGTGCCCAATATTGTAGAAGTATCCGGGTCCTTGATCGAGCTTTTACGCGGTGTGCTGGGGAACTCGAATGAGTCTCTCACTCTCCAGGAAGAATTGCAGTATGTCCGCAGCTACGTCACTATCGAAAAATACAAATATGTGGAACCTATTCATTTGACCATTGAGATTGAAAGGGACGAATTATTACAATACCAGGTTCTTAAGCTTATGCTGCAGCCTATTGTGGAAAATGCGATTATTCACGGGATAACTTCCACGGAGCATGAAGGCATTGTCCTGATTCGAGTATATAAGGATGAGGAGCATGAAGAGCTGAGAATCGAAGTCAGGGATAACGGCAAAGGCATGTCGAAGGAGCAAATAGACGCGCTTTTTGAGGCTAAGAACGGGCAGGCAAGCTCACGCTTTAGCGGCATGGGGGTCCGCAATGTACATGAACGCATAGTTCGGCTGTATGGAGAGCCTTATGGCGTATCCGTGCAAAGCGAGCCTGGCATGTATACGAAGGTGCAGATTCGGTTTCCGCTGCTTCCGGGCTCGGATTGTGTAACAGGGGGGATGAAGCATGTTTGAAGTCCTATTGGTCGACGATGAAGCCTTGGCCCGCAATGATGTGAAAGGAATGCTGAACTGGGAGAAGCACGGATTCACCCTCTGCGGCGAAGCGGCGAACGGAGCAATGGCCCTATCTATGATCGAGCAGCATCCTCCGCATATTGCGATCCTGGATGTCAGCATGCCGACGATGAATGGCTTGGAGCTGACCCGCATCATTAAGGAACGCTTTCCCAAGATCAAGATGATTATGTTAAGCAGCTTTGACGATTACGATTATGTCCGGGATTGCCTGAAGAATGGAGCTATGGACTACTTGCTCAAACATCGTTTGACGCCGGAGGCGCTTCTCACGCTTCTGAATAAAGCGGTTGAAGATTTGCAGCTTGAAGAACGGGAGCACGAAGCCCGCAGCGCTCAGACCAAAATGATGGAGCGTCTAAGTCCCGTCATTTACCGCGAATTTGCTGCCAATTTGGCAAGAGGGGCAGGGGAGGCCGGTGAGGAGCTGGAGGCCTATGCGAGGGACCATCAGCTTTATGCTCATTCTGTAGTATACGGAAGCGCAGCAGTGCAGATCATTCCTTTCCTTCTGTTGACGGAATCCTTCACGGATATTCAGAAAAACCGGTTCGTGCAGCAAGCGACGGATGTGATGCAAATGGCTATCGGAGACATTCATAAGAGGACGGTAGGCTATGTGGGAGAGGGGCAATTTATTGTCCTGTTTGCCTCTGAGGACCGAAGTGAGCATACGGTTACAACCCAGATCAGCCAGGCTATGAGCAGCCTATCCCATTCATTAGAAAAATTTCTGAATTTAAAATGCCTCTATACCATAGGACCACTTTGCGGCCGGTTACGGCAGCTGGGTGCCAGCTACAGCAAGGCCAACCAAGAAATTACCAGTCTGTTAGATTCGGGTATGAACGTATCTGCGCAGAGGGAGACTCTATGGATGGAGGAGCAGAAGCAATTGCAGCTGTTTCTGGAGCAGTTAGACGCGGAGAGAATTGACCATGTGCTTTCCACTGTATTCGCTTCGCTACAGAGCTTGCCTGTTTACTCCATGAAGGTACAAATGACAGTTAGCGAACTCCTCCGGATCGTTGAAAGGTTTATAAAACGACATGTTCCTGATCCATCAACAGTAGACAACGAACGGATTCCGTCACGCAGCGGCCTTGGACGAATAGGAAGCGTTGCCGAGCTGGAGCAATGGATGAAACATTACTACTCAAACGGAGTTGAAGAGGTCAAGAAGCAGAAGGAACATACAGGAGCAACCTACTCGCGTCATGTTGTAAAAGCTATCCAATTCATTACGGACCATTATGCTTCCAACATCTCATTGGATGTCACGGCGGATGCCCTGATGCTTAATCCCTCCTACCTGAGCCGATTGTTCAAAGAGGAAACGCAGATGACGTTCACGGAGTATTTGAACCGGGTTCGAATCAAAACAAGCTGTGTCCTTATGGAATCCGGCGCTTATTCATTAAAACAAATTAGCAGCCAGGTAGGTTTTTTGAATTATACTTACTTTTTTAAAGTATTTAAAAGTATAACAGGAATGACGCCTCAAGCTTACATGGATAGCCTCAAACCGTCAAATAAGTAGAATGGAATGTCATATATTTAGAACCGCCGAGTGAAGAGCAGGCACTATAATAAGATCAGACCTAGAAAGCGCTTACTTATCTAGGGTGATAATCAACGATCGGAGGAACAAAGGTATGAAAAGAAATTGGGGGACGGTAGTGCTTTCCACCTTAGTAGTTTCCGGATTGACACTGACTGCATGCAGCTCGGATGCCCCGGGCAAAGAGAAAGCGGATGGCTCCAACGCAGATGCTGCGAAAGGCGTCTCTTCGGCTGGTTTTCCTATAGTGAAAGAGCCGATTAAGCTGAAAATGTTCACAAGAATTGCGCCGACCAACGGGCCGTTCAAGGAGATGCCGGTGTTCCAGGATTATGAAAAAATGAGCAATGTTCAGGTGGAGTTTATCGAAGCGCCGACAGACGGGTTTAATGAGAAAAAGAACCTGCTGTTCGCATCGAACGAGCTCCCGGATGCTTTCTATCGCTCAGGCCTAACTCCATTAGAGGCTATTCGCTATGGCTCCGGAGGACAACTAATCCCGCTTGAGAAGCTGATCGACTCGTACGCTCCAAACCTTAAAAAGCTGATGGACACGTATCCGGAGATCCGTTCAGCCATTACGACGCCTGAAGGCCATATTTATGCCATCCCTGGGATTGTAACCGTTAACTCTGCCAGGACGGATAAAAGATGGATGAATCAAGGATGGCTGAAGAAGCTGAATCTGAAGGAGCCTGAGACCACAGATGAACTGTACGAGGTGCTGAAGGCTTTTCGGGATAAAGATCCTAATGGCAACGGTAAGCCAGACGAGATTCCAATGACGGCACGCAACGGCTTAAGCATCGTCCCTATTATGGCGGGATCTTTTGGCCTGGATTTCCAGCTAGGCTATAACATCAACCTGGAGAATGACAAGGTTAACATCTGGATGGGGAATGACCGGAATAAAGAGCTGTTGATGTATTTGAATAAGCTGTATTCGGAAAAGCTGCTCGATCAGGAGCTCTTTACGCAGAAGGAAGCTCAATATCTTGCCAAGCAGGGCACAGGGAATACCGGATTCTTCTTTGATCAGACGAACAACCCTATGCTGGATACCAAAGTGGCGGATCAATATATCGGGATAGCTCCGGTCAAAGGGCCTCACGGGGACAGACTGCAGCTGGCCGCTCCGGTACCGCGGGATTTTGGAGCTTTTGCCATTACCTCGGTTAACAAGTATCCGGAAGCAACGATGCGCTGGATCGATTATTTCTACGGCGACGAGGGCTCCACTTTATTGCGCTTCGGACGTAAAGGCGACAATTATGAGCTGAAGGACGGGATTCCCTTCTACACGGATGCTTTCTTGGCAACTGGGAATCAATCCAAAATCACCCCTTATGCCGGGGGCGGGGCACCGCATCTGATCAGTGAAAAGGTCGCTTCCTACATTAACCCACCGCAGGTGCAGGAGGCCCAAAAGAAGCTGGATCCGTACATGCCGAAGATTCGCTATGCTGCGCCGATGTTCGACGAAGATACCGCTCAAAAAATCAACGTGCTGCGCAATGATATCGATAAATATTACGAGGAGCAGAGCACCAAGTTTATAGCAGGCGCCCTAAGCTTCGACAAGTGGGGAGAATTCCAGGCTACGCTGAAGAAAATGAAGATTGACGAGCTGCAAAAGCTGTATCAGGACGCTTACGATAACCTCAAAAAGCAAAAATAAGTTCATAAGATGGTTGGAGGGCTACAGATGAAGACTACAGCCAATACAGCCGGCGTTGCGTCTCGATCCAGATCGAGGCGCTCCAGCCTCTGGAGAGCTATGGCGAGCCGATACGATCTCTACCTTATGCTGCTCGTTCCTATCCTATGGTACCTTGTGTTCCATTATGGGCCGCTGTACGGATTGCAAATCGCATTTAAGAATTTCAGCCCGGCCAAAGGGATCATAGGCAGCAAATGGGTGGGGTTAGATCATTTCGAGCGTTTTATAGAATCTTACTATTTCTGGAGATTGTTGTGGAACACAGTGTCGATCAACTTATTCTCCTTGCTGTTTGCATTTCCAATTCCGATTTTACTCGCATTGTTGATTAATGAAATCCGCAGCAAAGCATACAGCAAGATTGTGCAGAACGTCACCTACATTCCTCATTTTATTTCCGTCGTCGTGATGGTGGGCATGCTGATGCTGTTTTTTTCTCCGCGAGGAGGTCCTGTGAATGCGATCATTGAGGCGTTCAGAGGAGACCCGGTTCGATTTCTGGATTCGGCTGCTTGGTTTAAGCCTCTTTTTATCGGCTCGAATATATGGCAAAACATGGGGTGGCAATCGATTATATATATTGCGGCTCTGAGCGGGGTCAACCCGCAGTTATATGAGGCGGCCAAGATGGACGGAGCAAGCCGGCTGCAGCGGATATGGCATGTGTCCATTCCGGGTATTCTACCTGTTATCGTGATCCTGCTGATCCTAGATGTAGGGCATTTTATGAATGTCGGCTTCGAGAAAATTTTGTTAATGCAAAATAATCTGAATCTGGAATCGAGCGATGTCATCTCCACCTTCGTCTACTCAACGGGGATTCTAAAAGGAGAGTACAGTTACACGGCGGCCATCGGCTTGTTTAATTCCGTCGTTAACTTGGTACTGCTGGTACTCGTCAATCGCTTTGCCCGTAAGAAGGCGGAGACAAGCTTATGGTAAGGAGGTGCATAGGGTGAGAGAACTAGTACTCAGGAAAAGGAACTCGGATGAAGCCATATTCGATACTGTCGTCAACCTATTGGCGGGCCTCATATTGATTGTCGTGCTGTATCCGTTGTTATTTATTGTCAGCGCCTCCTTTAGCGATCCTGCATTGGTACTGAATGGGGAAGTATTTTTGCTGCCCAAGCAGGTGACTCTGGAGGCCTATCGGAATGTACTTCAGAACGATCAAATTTGGAACGGATACGGGAATACGATTCTCTATACGGTGGTAGGTACGGCGGTCAATCTTGTTATGACGACGTTAGCGGCCTACCCGTTATCAAGACCGGACCTCCCCGGGCGGGGTGTCATTATGTTTTTTGTCACGCTGACGATGTTTTTTAGCGGGGGACTCATTCCATCGTATCTCCTAGTTAAAAATCTCGGCATGGTGGATACGATGTGGGCGCTGATCATCCCGGGGGCTATCGCCACTTATAATTTGATAGTCATGAGAACGTATTTTCAATCCAGCATCCCTTGGGAAATCCAGGAAGCCGCCCATATCGACGGCTGCTCGAACTGGAAGCTGCTGACCCATGTCATCCTGCCGCTTTCCAAACCGATTCTGGCGGTGATGGTGCTGTTTTATGCTGTTGGTCATTGGAATTCCTTTTTCAATGCCCTCATCTATATCCGCAGTAAGGATATGTATCCGTTACAGCTCGTGCTGCGCGAGGTGCTGCTGATTAGCCAGGCGGATGCCGTGGACAGCAATGTAGGATTGGAATCGAAAGTACTGCTCGCCGAGAGCATAAAATATGTGGTCATCATTATTTCCAGCTTGCCGGTCCTGTTGATGTATCCGTTTGTGCAAAGACATTTCGTCAAGGGCGTTATGATCGGTTCTTTAAAAGGATAATGGAAGGAAGGATGAATGGAGTTCTATGATGCAATCAAAAGCTAAAATAAAGTTGGATACAAATCAAATCGGCAAAGATCGAATCAATCCGTATTTATTCGGTCATTTTGTAGAAGACATTCGTGATCATATGGATGCTATGCTGGCGTATCCTTTATCGGATATGGATTTTGAAAGCACGGATGCTTCGTACCGGGGGCTTGCCGGATGCTGGCGTCCTTTTACGAACGGGAAAAGCACCGTCTATGCGCTTGAACCGGCTGCTGCCCGTCATTCTGGCCATAGTCAGCTGGTGCGGAGCTTTAGCGATGACGAGGCGTATGCAGGCATTAGCCAAAGTATTGCTGTGAGAGAAGATCGGAATGGTTATCATCTGAAGCTGTATGCAAGAGCTTCTATCGAGATCAAATGGCTCGTAGCCGAGATCGTGGATAAGCAGAGCGAAGAGGTGCTCGGTTCGACGCGATTGGACCTGGTCAGCCATAACTGGGCGCACTATGAGTCTAGCATCAAGGTGTCACGTGATTGCGAGCATGCGGAGTTCAGGCTGTACGTTCCTTCGGAGCATGAGCGTTGGATGGATCATGTATCGACGGGGATGCTGTGGATCGACCATGTATCCCTCTTGCCTTCGGACAGTGTAGGCAATGTCCGTAAGGAAGTCATCGATATGACCAGAGACTTGAATGCCGGCATGATGCGGCTCGCAGGCAATTATATTAGCGCCTACCATTGGCAGCAGGCGATCGGTCCTGTATATGAGCGGCCTTGCGTAATCAATGAGGCATGGGGCGGATGGACGAATAAATATTTTGGCACGGATGAGTTTATCCGATTTTGTCGCGAGCTGGAGGTGGAGCCGCTGATTTGTGTCAACGATGGATCGGGTACGCCGGAGGAAGCGGCCGAGTGGGTGGAATACTGCAACGGAGCTGCCGATACGCCTATGGGCAGGCTGAGAGCCGCCAACGGTCACGTCGAGCCGTATGGGGTGAAATATTGGGAGATTGGCAACGAGGTATGGGGAGCGTGGCAGGTCGGCCATTGCAGCGCAGAGCAATTTGCGGAACGCTGCGTGCGGTTTGCCCAAGCCATGAAGGCTGTTGATCCCGAGATTACGCTCATGGCATGTGGGGATGTCAAGATGGATTGGAACCGGACTTTGCTCGAACGGGCTGCCGAGTATTTCGATATCATCACGCTGCATTTATATCACGGTTATGGCCGTTTTGGGATGAATGAGCGTACGCCAAAGGAAGACCGTTATAAGGCTATGGTCACTTATCCGGAATGGACGAAAGATACTTTGGAGAAATTGAGGGAATTGCTCGGATCCTCTGATCGGTACATTCATCTGAAAGTGGCGATCACGGAATACAACACGATGTATTATCCGAATACCGTCCGTAAAGGGCTTCCTAATGAACATACTCTCGAGGCTGCTGTCGCGAATGCCGCCAATTTGAATGAATTTATTCGAAATTGCGATTTGGTCGAAATCGGCAGCTTCTCCGATCTGGTCAACGGCTGGCTCGGAGGATGTATCCGTGTAGGAGATACCTTCGCGGATCAGTTTCGCGGCAAAGCTCCGGGCTGGAGCGGTAAATCTCTGACCGTGTACGGGACTCCAAGCTATTATGTTATGACAATGTATGCGAGCAGAGACTTGGCCTATGTGGTAGAGAGCCATACGGAATGCGGCAGCTTTGAGGTTCATAGCCCTCTATCCGAAGCACCTCGGTTGAGCGGCCTGCCAAATTTGGATGTTGTCGCTTGTGTGAATGGCGAGGGGGATAAGCTGACGGTATTTATCGTTAACCGCAGTCTTGAGGAGACGATCACCGAGGTGCAGCTGGGCGGATTTGCGGCATCGGGGACAGCTCAGCTGTTGGAACTGACCGCGGACGATTATGAAAGCATCAATAGTGTGCACAATCCAAATCACGTTGTCTGTGTGCCCCAAGAAATACCATTTTCTAACAATCAAGTGATTTGCCGTTTGAAGGCGTCTTCCGTCTACGTCTTGGAACTATCACGTTAACAGGTCGTGACCCATGGAAAGGATGGTACGGATCAAGAAAGCAGGGCTCATTATCGGAGCTGCGGTTGTCATTCTTCTGTTTATTTGGATGATGATGATCCAGCCTTGGGAAAAGAAAGGAGCGGATCGAATGCCTCTATCCATGCAGCGGACGTATGAGAATCCGTTCACATTGGATCAGGAATGGGAGGATTACGGGATCGGCGATCCCTATGTTCTCCGTTATGACGGCAAATATTATCTGTATTGCAGTACGAAAGACCGCAGAGTCGGGATCAAGGCTTGGAGCTCCGATGATCTTGTGAGTTGGCGCTACGAAGGCCTGGTGACGGAAGAGCCCGTTAGCGTTGGTGCCTATGCGCCGGAGGTTGTCTATTGGAACGGCGCGTTCTATATGTACACGTCTCCGGCGGGCAAAGGCCATTACGTCCTGCAAAGCGACAAGCCGACGGGTCCTTTTGTGCAGAAGACGGATAATCTCGGCTTGACGATCGATGGCTCCGTCTTTATCGATGACGATGAGAAATGGTATTTCACACACGCCAAATTCGGGGGCATCATGGCGAGCTCTATGACCGATCCGTACACGATCGAACCGGGCAAGCAGTTAAACGCTTCGCTCGGGCATTGGACCGAGGGGTCGATGATTATTAAGCGCAACGGACGCTATTTCATCACCTTCACCGGTAATCACGTGTTCAGCAAAGGATACCGCGTTAACTACGGAGTGTCTCATGATTCTCCGACAGGAATCTATACGATACCGGAGAACAATCCGATCCTGATCTCCACGGACAACGACTTCAATGGTCTCGGCCACAGCGCAACCGTCATGGGCCCGAATCTAGATTCCTATTATATGGTTTACCATAATCTGATCGGTCGTTCCGCGGAAGGACCGCCGGTACGCAAGCTGAACATGGATCGCCTCGTATTCAACGGCGATAAGATGTCGGTGCTTGGGCCGACACATGGAACCCCGCAGGAGGCTCCGGAACCTCCGGTATTCCAGGATCGGCCGGGTGCTGTGCCTTCCCCAGATAAGTGGGAGCCGGCTGCTCAACCTGGTGGCGGTGAGATTCTGGTGAGCCGAGCTAGCACAGGCAGCCGTTACACTGCGGAATACAGCTTTAGCTTGGAGCAAGCTCCGAATACCGGGATAGCGTATTCGTTGGATGTATTGTTTGCTTATGCGGACTCGGCAAATTACCGAATGGCCCGGGTGGATGCGAAGACGATGCAGCTGACGTTAATCGATCGTGTGAACGGTGTCGAGTCAGCTTCTGCTGTGATTCCGCTGCCCAAGGGTACTGACTTGACCAAGCTGCATACGGTTCGTATCGAATCGGATTCAAGCGGCACAAAGCTTTACTGGGACGGGCTGCTGAAGATAGAGCAAGCTGTAATGGCCGTAAAGCCCGGCCGCATCGGCTATGCTTGGCCGCGTGGAGCGAAGCCGGAGCTGCACTATACCGCCTTCTCTAACGAAGCGGGCGGCAGCAGCGATTCGAAGGCGATCAAGCCATTGCCGGGGACGCTGGAGACTGTTCATGGTGTAAGAGAAGGCAATGCAGTTGTTCGTTCGGGGATAACATCCGATGGCAGCGATGCTGTAATCATGACCGACAAGGGCGACAGCCTCTCGTTCCCGGTGAATCCGCGCCAGGACGGCTCTTATCTGCTATCCGTTAACGCTTCCAGATCCTCAGCGGGATCTACGCTGGTGATTGAAGCGGGCGAATCGACGCAGGAAATCAAGCTGGATGCTACCTTATTCGCGGAGGATTCGGACTGGACGAAGGTGCCGCTAACCAAGCTTGAGATGAAGGCCGGGCCGCAATGGATGACCCTTCGCCTCAAGAAGGGCGAAATGGCGTTAAGGTATGTGGAAGCGAGTCTGACGGAGCCTGTACCGAAGCAGCAATCTGTTATCAAGCCGTCGGAAGTCGGCATGGCCAACCGATTCGGCGGGAATCCGCGTTGGTCGGACTATACGGTAAGCTTCGATGTAACCCTTAAAGAAGCTGTAAAGGACGAGTTGGGAGTTCTGCTGCGAACGTCCAACGAGTCTGAATTCCGCGATCAGGTTAAAGATGCTTACATGGGCTATGCCCTTGTATTTCGGGGTGACAGGGTCGTTCTGACACGCGTGAGCTACGAGAATTCAGCGGAACAAGCGTCCGGCGCTCTTGCCTTTCAGGCTGGACAGACCCGCCGGGTTACCGTAAAGCTGAAGGGAGCTTCGATTGCGGTTTACTCCGACGACAGCAAGGAGCCGATTTTGAAGTGGACGGACCCGCATGCGTTCCTTGTAGGCCGGGTAGGGCTGCGGGGCGCTTCGACAGCCTGGACGGTCTCGCCGCTTACCGTTACAGAGAACCAATAACATAACAGCTTGAGCTAAAGGAGCGATAGAAAGCAGATGACAACCAAAAAGTATATAAAAAATTATCCAAGGCCTCAATTTGTGAGAGAGAATTGGGTCGACCTGAACGGTGAATGGCGCTTCGGCTTCGACGATACACTCTCCGGTGAAGCCGAGGGCTGGCAGCGAAGCTTCAAGGGGGATCGATCCATTATCGTCCCCTTCACATACGAGACGAAGGCGAGCGGTATCGGTGAAGAAGCTCATCACCCATGCGTCTGGTACAACCGATCATTGGACATTCCTTCGGAGGCCACAGGCAAGCGCATCCTTTTGCATTTTCAAGCGGTCGATTATATAGCCAAAGTATGGGTGAACGGTGAATACGTCGGAGGGCATCAGGGCGGCTATTCGGCATTTTCATTTGACATCACGCCATACGTAACGTTCGGGGCGCCGAATGAGCTTACGGTTAAGGTAGAGGATAGTAAGGACGCTACGCAGCCGCGCGGAAAGCAGCGCTGGGTGGATGATAATTTCGAATGCTTCTATGTGCAGACGACGGGGATCTGGCAATCCGTTTGGCTTGAATACGTGGAGCAGGAATACGTCGATTCGGTAAAAATCACACCGGACCTCGATTCCAATACCGTGAAATTCGAGTATCAGGTCAAAGGAGAGCTGCGAGCAGATAGTGCGCTTCGGCTGGAAACGATCATCACCATGAAAGGCCGGCAGGTCAAACAGGCAAGCCTGACGATCGACCGCCCTTGGCTGGCGCTAGAGGTTGACCTCGTTCATGAAATGAACGGACCGTGGAAGCGCTGCTACTGGTCGCCCGCTCATCCGAATCTGTACGATGTGGAGTTTATTCTGTACCGCGACGACGAAGTGATTGACCATGTCTACTCCTATTTCGGCATGAGAAAGATCTCCATTGAGAAGGACAAAGTGCTGCTTAACAATGTACCGATCTACCAACGGCTGCTGCTCGATCAAGGCTATTGGCCGGACAGTCATTTGACGCCTCCATCCGAGGAAGCGCTGATCGAGGACATCGAGCTGCTTCTTAAGATGGGATATAACGGTGTCCGCAAGCATATGAAGGTGGAGGACGCACGCTTCCTGTATTGGTGCGATGTCAAAGGCGTTCTTGTCTGGTCCGAGATGGCGGCCACCTTCGAGTTTAACGATAAGGCGGTGCAAAATTTCACAACCGAGTGGATGGAGGTTGTCCGCCAGCAGTATAATCATCCCTCCATCATTACCTGGGTTCCTTTCAATGAATCCTGGGGCATTATGAACATATTCAAGGACCGCCGGCAGCAGCAGTTTACCGAGGCGATCTATCATCTGACCAAAGCATTCGACCCGAACCGTCCGGTCGTAACGAATGACGGTTGGGAGCATACCGTGTCCGATATTTTGACGTTGCATGATTATGTTGAGAGGAAGGAGCAATTCCTGAACCGCTATGCCGGTAAGGAGGACATCGTCAACAACCGGAAAACGTTTAACCGCTGGAAATACGCTTTCGCGGACGGCTACAGCTATCAAGGGCAGCCGATTATCATCAGCGAATTCGGCGGCATCGCCTTCAAGTCCGACAAAGGCTGGGGCTACGGCGGGCAGGTGGCTTCGGAGGAGGCGTTCCTGGAACGGTTCCGCGGCATTCACGAAGCGATCAAACAGACGGATTATATCGTAGGGTACTGCTATACCCAGATTACCGACGTCCAACAAGAGGTGAACGGGCTCTTGACGGAGGAGCGTAAGCCGAAGGTGCCGATGGAAAAGATCAGGGAAATTAACCTCTCCTAACGAGTAACAACCGATTCTAATGGGCTAGCTGCAAAATCACCTTTTTCTGACCTACGGGACAGAGGGAGGTGATTTCGCTCTAAGAGGCTTACTTGATTGATTTTCATCATTCTCTCTATCCGTAGCAGCAATTTTATAAATCAAAAATAATACCCATAAGGGAATAAATAATGACAGTTGAAAAAAGAATTGTCATATAGATCAGGGAATATACAAACATTGATTTTGCCCACTTCTCCGAATCCATCCTCTGGTAACCGAAAATACTTAAACCAAGCCATATAAGACTTAAAAGGAGTGCCACTAACATAAGTCCAATGCTTAAAGAACTAAAAAGAAAACTTATTATAATTAATACAATTAAATAAATGTTAGTTTGCAAATATGTCCTCTTGATTCCTTTTACAACTGGCAACATAGGAACCTTTGCAGCCTTATATTCATTGTGTTTCCTAATAGCTATTGAATAGAAATGTGGCATTTGCCAAATAACTGTGATGACAAACAGTCCGAGGATCGCGGGATGTGTGATGTCTGGATGAATAGCAGCCCATCCAATGAGAGGCGGCATCGCTCCAGATATACCTCCAATTTCTGTATTGTAAACAGTTCTTCTCTTACTCCACATCGTATAGGGGAAAATATAAAAAAATAAACCTGCGAAGCCTAGGATTGCAGCTAAATGAGTTGTTAATGCTAAAGAAATAATTCCGAAAATAGACATGAAGATACCAAGCCATAATACTGTATTAGGATTTATTTCTCCCGTCACGGTTGGTCTGTTTTTGGTTCTCTGCATAATGGAATCAATGTCTCGGTCATACAAATTATTAAAGGCTCCTGCTGCTCCTATTACTAAAATAGAACCTATAAAAGCAAATAGTATCTCAGGCAATTTTTCAATTATACTGATTTTATATGTATACAATGACAATGTTAATCCAGCAAACATTGGAATCAGATTTGATTTTATAATCCCTGTTTTAACTGTTTGAGCCAAAATATTGGTTAAAGACTTACTTTGGCTTATAAGGTTTTCCTTCTCTCCCATTGTTTTCTTCTCCTTTATTTGCGGATACTTAACAGAATTTATATACTAAATGGTATATTAATTCCATATGGTATGGTTGTCAAGAAAAGGAGGAAGAGGAGCTTGCTTAGACGAAGACTATCGCAAAAGGAGCGAAAAGAGGAAACACGGAAATTGCTTTTAGAGTCTGCTGTTCAAATTTTCGCCGAGTTTGGCTTTCATGGGGCTTCTGTTGACAAAATTGCAGAGCATGCTGGATTTAGTAAAGGGGCTTTTTATGCTAATTTTAATTCCAAGGAAGAGCTCTTTCTGGCTCTATTGGAAAAACAAATGCAATTACATGTAGACAAGATCCATCAAGTAATAGACCAACAGCATCCACTTTCACACTTTATAGAAAAATTGGACCAATACCCCATTTATATTAGGGAAGAAAATCGAACGTGGAGTATGCTTAATATGGAATTTCTTCTTTTTGCGATGAGAGATGAGTCAGTCCGATATAAATGGTCGAATATGATAACCCAATCAGTGGAACAAATATCCCAATCTATTGAAAAGTTGATGAAGAAAGAGAATTATGAGTTTGGTCTTTCGTCAGAAGAAATTGCATGGACTATTCTTTCATTAGAAAACGGCATGGCTATATTTAGTTATATTAGTCAAGATAATGTTCCACCTAATTTATTCGGAAAAGCATTAAAAAATATGTTCATGCCCCACAAAAAGGATTGTAGCTATATGGATTAAATAAATCAATCAAATAACTTTTAAGGATCAGTGGAATTGTTCAATTAGACTATACTCAGTTATTAAAAAACTTCAAATGGTAAAAAAGAACAATTCCACACCATGAATTAATCCGAATACCCCAGTACTAGATTAATTGAAGGAAGTCTTGAATATGAAGACTGGGGCACGTAGCCCCAGCGGGGAGCGTATTTATGAATTCGTTTATTAATCACCACAGTCTTTGTGTGGGCTATTTTTGCAATGGAACCTTGAACACATAAGGTTCAAGTGCTTCTCCGCGAGCATAGGTAACTGATTCATCCTTCTTATAAATAACTTCACGCTGCGGGATTATAACGAGTTCCTTTGGTATATCCTTTGGCGTACGCAAGTATTCAATCGAAAATCTGTATTTCCTCCGGTTGTCTTCAACCTCCTCATCTTCATTACCAACAAAGACCATTCCCCTCCCCATCATAAAGCCCTTGTCATCTTCCACTTGTATGATTCTAATTGCAAACGGATCAGTAAACGAGTAATTCACAGGCGCAATAAATTCAAAATCGATTGTGGTGCTTAGGGGTGTCATCAATACCCGTGCTACTTTAATAGAAATTCCGTCTACCTCATGAGAAATCCCAGGTTTAAAGTCTTGGGTCACTTGATCTGTAATTTGACGTGAAACCGGTAATTCAATTGACCAATTTCCTTGGATGTCTCCGATCCGATCTACCTTAATCGTTAATAAAAATTGCTCAGGCAAAGGGACGGCAGAGCCCTCTTCATATCCATAATTGCTGTGATAATAAATAATCCCTCCATACCGACCATCCTTTAGATCGTGAAAATCGCCCCCAGAGTGAAATGACAATCTTTTCCCATCGATAAACAATTGGATGTCGTTTGTGTTCAGCATTGTTCTTGATTCCGCTTCTTTCGTAAACGATTGCACCATGTCGAAAGTAAGTGTACTTTGGTCCACATATAAGTTTTCAACATTAAGTTTTATGCCTTGATGAAGAGACTCTTTAGCAACATGGGTAACTAAACCTTTATCCACGACCTGCTCAAACATTTCTGTCCGTAAAAGGTTAAATACATAAGCAAATACTTTGGATGATAGAGGAGTCATGAAGGTTACACTACAAATTAATAGAATTATACAGCTCACGACAATCCGTTTTTTATAACGCTTCACTACAAGTTCATGGGGCCTCACATCTATCTCCAATATAAGTCTGTGTTGTTTCAATCTGTTCGCACTTTGTTTTAAGAGCTCATCAAACTGGTCACTCATTTCGATCCTCTCCTTCCAGCATAACCTTTAGTTGTTCCTTTGCCCTTCGGAGACGAGATTTGGCCGCTTCATGGCTTATTTTAAGCACAGCGGAAATTTCCTGCAGAGTCATATTCTGATAGTAATGAAGCACAATCATCTCGCGATATTTAACAGATAGCCTCATCACCTTGTCCAGAATTCCAGTGTCGTCCAATGTGGAATACCCATCTCTTGTAGCCTCAGATACTGTGTTTATCCGATCATGCTCCCAAAACACGATTCTTTTCCAAAAGGCTGACCTAAGCACACTTTTACAGCGATTGATTGTACATACTTTAAGCCATTTGCGTAGAGTAGCCTGATCATTTTCGGGATTAATTTTATTATAGGCAATCATAAAAATTTCCTGAACGCAGTCTTGCGCAAGTTGGTAATCATTTAAATATGACATTGCCAAATGAAGCAGTTCGCTTTGATATTC
Source organism: Paenibacillus sp. OAS669 (assembly GCF_014873645.1). Lineage (NCBI taxonomy): Bacteria > Bacillati > Bacillota > Bacilli > Caryophanales > Paenibacillaceae > Paenibacillus > Paenibacillus sp. OAS669. The sequence continues at coordinate 112,052 of NZ_JADBDR010000004.1, read as the reverse complement.
TAATATCAACTGCTCTATTAATATTTCCCTTGCGCAATCTGCGTTTTTTGTATTAACGTTTAGTTTGGAATTAAACATACGACTCACCTACACCTCCTCCGTCATATAATACGTTTTAAGCATGGGAAAAAGGGTCATTAATGGTAATATTTTTCTAGGTCTCCCTCTTTCTTTTATTCTTAGGTATCAGAATAGTATTGAAGGGGTCAAACGCATTGCAAATTCATTAGTAATAAATCTTGAAACTTTACGTATGTGGTGGATTAAGTAATCCGCGGAGGAGAAGAAGAATGGGATAGAATCCCCTAAATAAGTAAAAATAAGCACATTTTCTGGGAATAATAGTAAATATTTTTTCGTCCATAAATAGGAAAAAATATCATAATGGATATGTGTGTAATTTCTTTTTCGGAGGCGAGAATGTGCATATCCATTTAAGAAGTTTCGTTTTGAGAATATTTATAATTTTTTCATTGATTTTCGGAATCTTAGGACTATCATGTTTTGCTATTACTCATACCTTAGCGATGTGGATTAAACAGTTTAAACAGATAAGGCTTGGATACTTAGACTTACTCGTCAAGTATTCTTTGGAAATTGAGTTAGCATCAATTCTGTTTGTTTTACTATCCTTAGTAGGCATTATGGTTATATCAAGTCGGTACAAAGTTCTAAAAATAAATTTAGCCCTTGCTATAGGATCAATTTCAATTATCTTGTTAGGAACATACGCCGTACTCTGTCTATTTATATATTTGAATCTAGACGAAGTATTAAATAGGAATAATGTCATTTTTCAACCTCATAAAGCTGAGAGAGTATTATCAGAGGCCATTCTTCAATCGACTTTATATGGTAATGTGGAGGAATTAAATATAACAACTCCAGATAACGTTATATTAAATGGCTGGCTTCTTAAAAATTCAGTCTCAGAAAAATCACCTTTAATTATTTACTTTGGAGGATCAGCAGAAGAAGTTTCCGATATTTTATTACAAGCTAAGCAATTACGTGGGTGGTCAGTTGCATTAATCAACTATAGGGGATTTGGATTAAGCGAAGGGTCTCCAAATCAAGAAAATGTATTTAATGATTCTACTTATATTTATGATTATTTAATGAAACGGTCAGATATTGATAGTGAAAGAATAGTTTCAATGGGCTATAGTCTTGGGACAGGTGTTGCAATTAATTTATCAAGCAAACGTGCAACAAAAGGAACGGTACTTGTCGCACCATACCACAATCGTTCAGATAAAATTAGGGATTTATTTCATTTGCCATATTTCCCGATGTCAATGATTCTAAAGCAACCCTTTAATTCTATATCGGTTGCTCCTAAGATAATGACTCCCTTACTTTGTCTTGTTGGAGATGAAGACAAGAATATCCCTAACGAAAGCTCAATGAAGCTTGTTAAGAAATGGGGAGGCAAAACGACAACAAAAACATTTAAAGCAGCAGATCATTTCTTTTTGTTTACGAATAATGATGCATGGGTCGAAATAAATAGTTTCTTATTGGACATATAGCGCCAAAATGGAACTTGATTAATAGCTCAATATTAAGACAGTCAAGTATTTAAACTTACTCGACTGTCTTTTTGTTTGTGGTCAATTTTGACTGTTACAATACTTTTATTTTCTACGGTTTAAGGACATGCCCCAATATGTAACTTTATGGTTAGCGGTGCGTCTATAGATTGAAGGAGATGGTCACCGTGAAAAAAAGACTTACGTTGTTATTGGCCGCATGTCTTACCGTTTGGGCTGGCACATTTCATACATCCCACGCGGAGGAGCAGCAGCGGCTTGCTGATTCTACCGATATGCCTTACGTTACGTTGCTTGACGATTTTAAGATCTATCCCACTGAGGAGACAAGGCCAGATGAAGCCATCGGTTCTATCAGTGCTATGCAGTCTGTCCATATGGCGCCTATACCTATTGACCGTTTGCTATACATAATGAACATGGAGAAAATTCCGGTCGAAACCTGGCTCGGCATCGCATGGATCAATCTGAAGGAAGGTTCTTATAAGTATGGTCATTTAACCCACAAGGAACAGACATTGAACCTGCTTGAAGCGAATACGCCCATCTATGACTTGCAAATGAAATCGACGGACATTACGCTCTCCCCTCAAAAGGTGGAAGCCATAGCCTCCATAGATGCGTGCGAACCCTATACCCCCTGTCGGACTAACGGGGATTGGTACAAATGGTATTTGATCCGTACCTCCTGGTCAGGCCAGAAATGGATTCGGCCGGACCATTATGCCGAGAAATACATCGGCAATCCGATTGAGGGCATGGTTCCTATAGCTGAAGAGAACACAGTATATTTATACCCCTTCGAGAGACCACTTAACGACGAGCCAAAGCTTGCACCCCAAGTGTTGAAACCAAAAGCAAAGTATACGGAATACTCACGGATGGCCCCACCATCGGTATGGTACCAGATAGAAACGGCCCAAGGACTCCGTTGGATTCAAGCGGATAAAAGCTATGGACTAGGGGTTGAAGTGACTCCGGTTGACCTTCAGCAGAGTATCCCAGTCCCATTCCATTACTACCAGACACCGTCATTTTATTATGCCAAGTCAATTGAACAATCTCCGCAAACCGTACATGCCATTGGGAAGATCGATCATTGGTACTTTGTCATTGACAATGATGGAAAAGGACAATGGGTCAATCCATCCAAAGAAATTGCCTCACGGATTACGGGTGATTATGACGAGGATGCCAAGCTTGGCGTGAAGCTTAGCGGCGAAAGTCTGGAGCTTAATGAATCATCCATTGCGTTCGATATTCCTTATGCGGATGAGGAGACCATGAACGGTGTCATGAACTTTGCTCCTCAGACGGTTATTGCCTCGAGATCGTGGTTGTCTCCGAACGGGGAGACATGGTACTACATCCATACATGGCAAGGAGCCAAATGGGTACTGCCCAAATGAACTGGGAAAAACAAGCGGTAGATGCAAAGGAACGCTATTGTATAGGCATCGTTCATCTGACGAGTATAAAGAACAAATCCGTTGCTCGTCATCAACTGGGAGCCGCTTATATATATCGAAGCCTTGAAGCAAACGATAGCCCAACTTATGCGGTATAGCCTGCGGCTATAACTAGATATAGTATAATCCAATTACTTTATAGCAACCAATCTGTGGTAAATTTCTTTATAACCAAATTGTAGAGGAGTTTTTCACATGGTAAAAAGCAGCGTATTAGGCTATCCGCGTATTGGTGCTGATAGGGAATGGAAGAAGGCTCTGGAAGCGTTCTGGTCAGGCTGTTTGGAAGAACAAGATTTTCGCAGTCAGCTGCAGAATATTCGTTTGGGTCATTTGCGCAAGCAGCAGGAGAAAGGAATTGACCTCATTCCTGTCAATGACTTCAGCTATTACGATCATATTCTGGACACGGCAGCGATGTTCGGCATTATTCCGAGCCGGTTCTCGTATACAGGCGGAGCCGTTCCTTTGTCCGTATATTACGGGGTAGCCCGCGGGACTGAGGGTGCCGCCGCAAGTGAAATGACCAAATGGTTCAATACGAATTATCATTATATTGTACCTGAGCTTTCAGGAGCGTCACCGGTGCTTACGGAGAATAAGCCTCTTGAAGCTTATCGTGAAGCAAAGGAGAAGCTTGGTATTGAAGGAAAACCGGTTATTGTTGGGCCGTTGACCTTCTTGAAGCTTTCCAAAGGTTACGCCGCATCGGAAACGGAGGCCTGGCTGGATAAGCTGCTGCCGCTCTATGTGCAGTTGCTTCAGGAGCTTGCGGCGGAAGGCGTTCAATGGGTGCAGGTGGATGAACCGATTCTTGTAACCAAGCTATCCGATGAGGACGTACAGCGATTGAAGCATATTTATGAAACTTTTGCCGCAGCAGTACCCGGCTTGAATCTTATGCTGCAAACGTACTTTGAATCAGTAGAACGGTACAGTGATATCGTCAAGCTGCCAGTTAAAGGAATAGGCCTTGATTTCGTTCATGGATACGACGGAAATCTGAAGTCCATTCAAACAATTGGCTTCCCGCAGGACAAGGTTTTGGGTGCGGGAGTCATTGATGGCCGCGGTATTTGGAAGGCCTCGTTAACCGGAAAGCTGGAGTTGTTGAAAGAGCTTGCGAGGGCAGTACCTGCTGACTGCTTGATTGTTCAATCTTCGTGCAGCCTGCTTCACGTACCGGTAACCGTAGAGCGGGAAACGAAGCTCACCTCCGAATTGAAAGGTGCTCTCGCGTTTGCCGATGAAAAATTGAATGAGCTCGTCCTATTGACCAAAGCTTTCTCCTCAAAGGAAGCAGTTCAAGGAGAATTGGAGCAATATGATCGTACGATTCAAGCGCTTCAGCAATCCGCTGATCGAAACCGCAGCGAGATTCAGACCGTCGTTGCAGCTGTCAGCTCTCAAGAACCAGTACGTTCCGCTCCGTTTGCAGAACGCTATGCAGCTCAGCAGGCGAAATGGCAATTGCCGCTATTTCCGACGACAACCATCGGCAGCTTCCCGCAGTCCGCTGAGGTGCGTAAAGCCCGTCAATTATGGCGTAAAGGGGAATGGAACGACAAGCAGTATGCTGAATTTATCCGGGAGCAAATCGATACCTGGATCAAGATCCAGGAAGAAATCGGCATCGACGTGCTTGTACACGGTGAGTTTGAGAGAACCGACATGGTGGAGTTTTTTGGTGAAAAGCTCGCGGGATTTGCATTTACCCAAAATGGATGGGTACAATCCTACGGTTCCCGCTGCGTCAAGCCGCCGGTGATCTACGGAGATGTAGCGTTCATTGGTGAAATGACCGTTGAAGAAACCAAGTACGCCCAGTCCAAGACGAGCCATCCTGTAAAAGGAATGCTGACAGGACCTATCACCATCATGAACTGGTCGTTTGTCCGTGAGGATATCCCGCGCGAGCAGATTGCCTACCAATTGGCTTATGCTCTCAGACAAGAAGTAGAAGCGTTGGAGAAGGCAGGCATTGGCATGATTCAGGTGGATGAGCCGGCAGTACGCGAGGGTTTACCGCTTAAAGAGTCGGAGCAGGCAGATTATCTTGCATGGGCTGTCAAAGCTTTTCGCATTGCCACCTGCACAGTTCAAAAAACAACGCAGATCCATACCCATATGTGCTACTGTGAGTTCCATGACATGATAGATTCCATTGAAGCGATGGACGCGGACGTTATTTCCATCGAGACATCCCGCAGCCACGGCGAATTAATCCACAGCTTCGAGTTGAACACTTACAAGCTGGGAATCGGCTTGGGTGTGTATGACATTCATAGTCCGCGTATTCCGAGCGTAGAGGAAATGACAGGAATGATAGAACGTGCATTGCGTGTGTTAGATCCCAAATTGTTCTGGATCAATCCGGATTGCGGTCTGAAGACACGCGGTCTTGAAGAAACGGTTGCTTCTCTGCGCAATATGGTGGAGGCGACTAAGACGGCTCGTGCCAAATACGAGCAGTCCGTGACAAACTAAGTGGCAGGGTATACTCCATAATAAGACAGAGACAGACGTTACGGTGAATAGAAAGGCAATTCTATTGGATCTGTTCAAGCCGATGGTGAAAAGCGGTATTCGTTTCGCGGAATGTGAAAGATATAGCAGTTCAATTTTCTTTGTACCCAGGACTAAATAACTAATTTTTCGGATGATTAGGACCTGCGCAGCATGCGCCGGGTCTTTTTTGTCATCGACAAAAGGCTTGCTGCAGCAAGTCTCAGCGGCATTTTATATGCATGAAAATGACTGTCAGCTATAGGCTGAAGTCTATAAAAATACTAAAACAAGGGCCATCCTATCCATTGACAAATACCATATATTGATATAGATTATTTATTGCCAACTATATATTGTTGTGACAGGTGCTTTTCGTTCAATAGAACGAGAAAGCTTAATAGGGAAGTCCGGTGAGAAGCCGGCGCGGTCCCGCCACTGTAAGAGAGGAGGATCGGTCTTGTATGCCACTGGCTTAGGAACCAAACAAGCTGGGAAGGCGGATCGATCATGATGATTCTCTAGCCAGGAGACCTGCCTGATCATTGACACGGCCTGCGGAGAACAGGAAGGTGTCCGTTACGTCTTTAATGAAGTATGTACATTTGCATGCTCGTTTCAGCGCATTCGGCCCTGTTAGCCGAACGCGCTTTTTTATGCCTGCTCCGCGAGGGACTAAGGAAGGGGAAGAAATGCATGTTGATCGCTTATGACTCCAAGACGGGAAATGTTCGCCGTTTTGTCGAAAAGCTGAATATGCGAGTGGTTCAAATAGAGGAAATGATGACGGTGAACGAACCGTTCGTTCTAATCACCTATACTACGGGCTTCGGTCAAGTGCCTCAGAAAGTGATGTCCTTTCTTCAAAAGAATCATGCGAATCTCATGGGAGTTTCAGCTAGCGGTAATCGGAATTGGGGAGAAGGCTTTGCCCGAAGCGCCGATCTTATCGCGAAATTATATAAAGTACCGGTAGTAAGCAAGTTTGAGCTTTCAGGAACGAAGCAGGATGTAGAGCGGTTTAAACAGGAGGTGCGTTTGGTTGCTGCATATTGAATTGAACAATTTGTTGCTGCAAAGAGATACGGACGGCTTTTTTCAATTGGAAAAGGATAAGGAAGCCGTAAAGGCGTTTATGGAGGAAGTACATAGCAAAAGCGTACAATTCGCGGATACGAGTGCGAAAGTGCGCTATATGATCGATAACGACTATTACGAGGATGTATATCAGCAGTATTCACCGGCTGACGTTGAGGAAATTTACGAAATCGCACATAACTATCGCTTCGAATTTCCTTCCTACATGGCGGCATCCAAGTTTTATACGGATTACGCAGTGAAGAGCAATGACCGCACGATGTACTTGGAGCATTACCCGGATAGAGTGGCGATTGTAGCGCTGCATCTGGCTCGTGGAGATATGAATACGGCTAGAACGCTGACTACGGCCATGATGGACCAACGAGTGCAGCCGGCGACTCCGACATTTCTGAATGCAGGCAAGAGCCGTCGTGGGGAAATGGTTTCGTGCTTTTTGCTGGAAATGGACGATTCCCTGAATTCGATTAACTATGTTCTCGGCACTTGCATGCAGCTTTCCAAAATCGGCGGAGGAGTGGCGGTCAATTTATCCAAATTACGCGGCCGCGGAGAACCGATTAAGGATGTAGAAGGTGCGGCAAAAGGCATTATGCCGGTGCTCAAATTGATGGAGGATGCCTTCTCCTATGCCGATCAAATGGGGCAGCGCAGAGGGTCGGGAGCTGCTTATTACAACATTTTCGGATGGGATATTATGGAACTGCTGGACAGCAAGAAGATCAATGCCGATGAAAAAACACGCCTCAAGACTTTATCGATCGGTTTGATCATCCCTAACAAGTTCTATCAGCTGGCGGAAGAAAACAAGCCTCTGCACGTGTTTGCTCCTTATTCCGTTTATAAAGCGTATGGAACCCATTTGGATGATATGGATCTTGATGCTATGTATGATGAATTACTGGCTAATGATCGTGTGCGTAAGAAAGTCGTGATGAGCGCACGCGATATGATGATCAAGATCTCCATGATTCAGCTGGAATCAGGCTATCCTTACATTATGAACAAAACCAATGCCAATCGCGTACACCCACTGAAGCAGCTGGGCGCGATAAAAATGTCGAACCTCTGCACGGAAATTTTCCAGCTGCAGGAGACATCGGAAATCAACGATTACGGCCAGCCGGATAGAATCCGCCGCGATATCAGCTGCAACCTTGCTTCCTTGAACATTGCCAACGTGATGGAGCTGAATAAAGTGAAGGAATCCGTTAAGGAAGGGATTACCGCACTGACAGCGGTCAGCGATATGACGACCGTCGCCAATGCCCCTGGCGTTGCCAAAGCGAATCAAGAGATGCATTCGGTCGGACTTGGAGCAATGAACCTTCACGGCTACTTGGCCAAAAATAAAATTGCTTATGAAAGCGAAGAAGCCAAAGATTTCGTTCGTGCTTTCTTTATGATGATGAACTATTACTCGTTGGAAAGAAGCATGGAGATTGCCAAAGAGCGCGGCGTTACGTTTGCAGGCTTCGAGCAATCCGACTATGCGAACGGCACTTACTTCGACCGCTATTTGGAAACGGACTACAGACCCGTTACAAGTAAGGTACAAGAGCTGTTCAAGGATATGCCAATCCCGTCTCCCGAAGATTGGGCGAGCCTGAAGTCCGCTGTACAAGCTTACGGATTATATCATGCTTACCGGCTTGCGATTGCGCCGACACAGAGCATTTCCTATATCCAGAATGCAACGTCAAGCGTAATGCCGATTGTCGAGCAAATCGAAACGCGCACTTATGCCAACTCGACTACCTACTATCCGATGCCGTATTTGAGCAGAGATAACTACTTCTTCTATAAATCGGCTTATCAGATGGATCAGTTCAAGGTATTGGATTTGATTGCCGAAATTCAAACGCATGTGGACCAGGGAATATCCACGGTCCTGCACGTCAACAGCGATGTGACTACGAGACAGCTGGCTCGATACTATATTTACGCAGCTAAAAAAGGACTGAAATCTCTTTATTACACTCGGACGAACCATCTTTCCGTTGAAGAGTGCATCAGTTGTTCCGTATAAGATAAGCTGGAAAGGGAGTTGCAGCAATGAGTGTTTGGAAAGCCGTGAATTGGAACCGTCCAGATGACGATTTTACGGATACATTCTGGAAGCAAAATATTATGCAATTTTGGACGGATGAGGAGATTCCGCTATCCGATGATAAAATGTCCTGGCTGACATTAAACGATGCGGAGCGGGACCTGTACATGAAGGTACTTGGCGGTTTAACGCTGCTCGATACGGTACAAGGCGGCGTCGGAATGCCCAAAATTCTCGAGCTCGTCGAAGGGCTGCAGCGTAAAGCGGTCCTCGGCTTTATGGGGATGATGGAGCAAATCCATGCCAAATCGTATAGCAGTATTTTTACCACATTGGCATCGACGGAAGAGATCGATAGCATTTTTCAATGGATTGAAAACAACCGTTTCCTGCAAGTCAAGGCGGAGACGATATCCCAATATTATAACAACATTCATTCACGCAAAGATTTGTACTTGGCGATGGCAGCCTCCGTACTGCTCGAGAGTTATTTGTTCTATAGCGGCTTCTTTTATCCGCTGTACCTGGCCGGACAAGGGAAAATGACGAGCAGCGGGGAGATCATTAACCTGATTCTGCGTGATGAGAGCATCCATGGGTTGTATGTCGGCATGCTGGCTCAAGAGGTGTATGCCCAATTGGATCAGGACGAGCAGCAAGCCGCTTATGAGACATTGCAAGGACTTCTTCGCTACTTGCACAGCAACGAAGAGCAATATACAGAGGAACTGTATACCGCAGTAGGGCTGACGGGCGAAGTGAAAGCCTTCTTGTGTTATAACGCAAACAAAGCCATGATGAACCTGGGGCTGGAGCCTTTGTTCCCGGAAGAGGATATCAATCCTATTGTCCTTAACGGGATTAATACTCGTACGAAGCAGCATGATTTCTTTTCCAAGAAAGGTAACGGCTATATTCGGACGGTTAACGTGGAAACTTTGACGGACGATGATTTTCTGTTTGGCGACTGATGCTTTATGATGGATGCTTTATGCTTGCCCAAAATGGAATTTTCCTATATGATCAGATAGGTTTCATACAAATTGCATATAAGGGGAACAAGGTGCTTTAGCAGATGCTAAAGCTTAATAGGGAAGTTCGGTGCAACACCGACGCGGTCCCGCCACTGTAATGGAGGAGTCACAGCAACGGTGCCACTGGTCTAGCCATAGACCGGGAAGGCTGCTGATGATGAGGAATCCAGAGCCAGGAGACCTGCCTGTTCTGACAGCACTGCTTTTACCTACGGCTGATAGGGAAGTGTTAAAGACGGCTTGTCGTTTGTTCCTCAACAACCGGGGCATCTTTACCTTTCTAGCTTCACGTCTGGGTAAAGATGTCTTTTTTGTATTTCATTTTAGAAAGAGAGAGGAATTTATAATCATGCATCCTTCATTTTTACGGAGCAAAATGGCACTTCAGCTTGTCCTGTTGACGCTTTGCGTACTACTTGTGATGGCCGGGTGTAGTCCGGCTGCACAGCGTCAGGCTAATTCATCTGCTTCCTCCGGCAGCGTACATCCGGAAGAGGTCGTGCTGGCCGCTCCCCGCGATCTGGCTCCGGGTCCTCAGGATTCCTATTACACAAGTACAATTCTTTATGTTTGGGAGCCGTTAATTACAGCCTCCGAGGATGGACAGCCTGCCCCCAAGCTGGCAAAGTCTTGGAAGATGTCCGAGGACGGCAAGGAATGGACCTTTCAGCTGCGGGAGAATGTTCAATTTCATGATGGGGAGAAGCTGAATGCCGATGCGGTCATCGCTAACTTTAACCGCTACAAGCAAGTAAGTCCCAAGAGCTCGCCGTTCTATACTCTGGATATCAAAAGCTCTTATCCGGGGTTAAAGGATGTCGTCAAGATCGACGATATGTCCTTCAAGCTCGTCTTCGAGAATCCGCAACCGACTTTACTGTATTCGATGGTGAATTTCTCAAGCCCGATCTACAGCCCTGAAAATTTCAATGAAAAAGGCGATTTTAACGGCCTTCCTCAAGGAACAGGCCCTTTCAAGCTGATCGAACATAAGAAGGACCAATTTGCATTGTTGGAAGCTTTCGACGGCTATTATGGTCAGAAGGCTGCCAGCCAACGGATACGTGTTCGCGTCATACCGGATCCTGATACCAGACTTGCCGCTTTGAAATCAGGAGAGATTATGGGGGTTATGGACCTCGGTGCTATTCCTCCGACTCTAGCCAAAGAACTGTTGAAGGATTCGCAATTCGAGCTTTCGGCTACAAAATCAACCATCTCTCATTATCTTCATCCGAATGGAAAAAAAGCGCCTTTTGACAACCCCAAAATGCGTCAAGCCGTTAGCATGATGATAGACCGTCAGCAATTAGTGAAGGAGCTTTACTTGGGTTATCCTGCGGCAACGGTTAATTTTCTGAACAATACCTCGCCGTTTTATAAGGATATCCCATTGGACTATCGGCCAGAAGAGGCCAAGAAATTGGCAGCTGAAGTACTGGGCAATCAAAGAAGAAGCATCGAGTTGATCGTGCCAACTTACGGCTTGGACCGTTATCCTTATAAGGCGCAAGCAGAGCTATTCCAATCCGTGCTGAAGGAATTGCAGCTGGATGTGAATATCCGCATTCTGGATGGGGCCGCCTTTAAAGATGCCCAGGCCAAAGGAGATTATGACCTGGCATTGGCTACGCAAGGTCTTCCGAACGGAGACCCGTATACGTTATTCACCAACTATTTATCCAGCACAGGCTCCAGCAATAAAAGCTACAGCCTTGGCTACAAAAACGACAGAGTGGACCAACTGCTGAATCAAGCAAAAGCCACCCTGAGCATGGACGAGCGCAAAGGCATTTATAATGAGCTTCAAACGATAGCGGCATCCGATTTGCCGACAATTCCTTTGTTCAACGATGCGAGCTTGATTGCTTACAACAAGAAAATTACCGGTTATAAGGCAACGATTTACGGAACTACGCTTCCCGAGCTCAAATGGGCATCGTAACATGATGTATTTCATTAGACGGATAGCAGCAGCCATTCCGGTCATTATGGGTATTTCTTTTATAGCTTTTGCACTAAGTGTGGCTTCGCCCGGAGATCCTGCGGTCGAAGCTTTAAGCATGAATGGGATTAAGGAGCCGACAGAGCAAGAAATTGAGGCGAAAAGGGCAGAGCTTGGATTGAATGATCCCATGTTCGTCCAATATGCACATTGGCTGTGGAAAGCGAGTCACGGGGATCTTGGAACTTCTTATATGACGAAAGAATCCGTAAGCGGGGAGCTACTGCGCCGGCTTCCTGTAACATTGAGTGTTTCAGGGATGGCCTTGGTCATTGCAGTTGGCACAGGAATTCCACTGGGAATGCTCATGGCCATGAAGAAAAACACATCTTTTGACCACACGGCGCGAATATTGGCTTTATCCCTGGTTTCAATCCCCGGCTTCTGGCTGGCCATTTTGATGATCACCGTATTCTCCGAAAAGCTTCACTGGCTGCCTACCAGCGGCTATGGAACCTTTAAACATCTTATTATGCCCGCCATCGTATTGGCAGCCGGAACGAGTGCAGTACTTATGCGCTTAACCAGAGCGGCACTGCTTGAGGTATGGAATCAGGCATATATGGTAACAGCGAAAGCCAAAGGTCTGCACGACACACGCATATTGATCATTCATGCTTTGCGAAATGCCATGATTCCGCTTATTACCGTCATCGGATCCTACTTCGGAGCTATTCTTGGCGGATCGGTCATAGTGGAAGTGATTTTTGCCATACCGGGTATTGGAAGGTTTGCTATGGATGGAATATTTCGCAGGGACTATCCCGTTATTCAAGGGTATGTTGTATTTACAGGCCTTGTCTATGTAGCTTTTAATCTGTTAGTCGATATGTCTTACCTTGTCATTCATCCGCAAATGAGATTGGGAGGGAAGCTTCAATGAAGCTGAAGTTTACCTCTATCAGGCTACCAGGCCACAGGGTGATGCTGAAGGGGGCTGCCGGATTCGCTTGCTTAGTGCTTTTATTGATCCTCTTATGCAGCTTCCTGGCGCCGTGGATCGCACCGTATGACCCCAATCAGGTGAATATGTCAGAACGGCTGGCACCACTTTCTCCCGAGCATATCCTCGGGACGGACACATTGGGCAGAGATGTGTTCAGCAGACTCCTTTATGGAGGAAGGGTATCCATACTGCTTGCCATCGCGGTAACGGCTGTCACCATGGCGTTGGGACTTATCATTGGAACGATAGGGGGCTATTGGGGAGGATGGATCGATGATCTCATCCAAGGCATCGTGAGTATTTTTCAAGGCTTGCCGGGGCTTGCTTTCATGCTGGCTATAGCAGGGACCCTAGGGCCGGGGATTAAGAGCCTGTTTATTGCCCTTATCGTAACCTCGTGGCCGGATTTCTCCCGGGTGGTCCGTGGGGAAGTCATGAAGATTCGCGAGGAGTCTTATGTCGAAGGCATTCGTGCCTTAGGAGCTGGACATCATTATATCATCGTCCGTCACATCATTCCTAATATGATAGGACCGTTACTCGTATTATTTACGATTCGGATTGGCCGGGTTATCTTATCCATCGCTTCGCTAAGCTTTCTCGGTCTGGGGCTCCAGCCTCCCGCAGCCGATTGGGGCGTTATGGTGAATGATGCAAGGCCGTACTTTCGAAGCTATGCCCACCTCATGCTGGCACCAGGACTCTGTATTGCAGTTGTCTCATTATGCATCAATTGGATAGGGGATCATCTTAGAGACAGGCTCGATACCAAATCGTCTCAGGAAAGATCGTTACTTTAAATGGAAGGAAGTGGTGAATCATGGCCCCGCTACTTCAAATTCAGAATGTGACAGCATCCTTTCGGACGAAAGAAGGGATGGTTCATGCCGTGAAGGGGGTTTCCCTTGATCTGCATCAAGGACAAATCTGGGGATTGATCGGTGAAACCGGCAGCGGGAAATCGGTTATGGGCCTTAGCATTCCCGGTCTTCTTCCCGATACCGCACAAGTAACAGGATCCATTATGTTTAAAGGACAGGATGTACTGAAGCTGGAGCCAAAAAGCTTGCGCAAATGGAGAGGCAGTGAGATCGCGCTGATCCCGCAAAATCCGGCAACCTCCTTGAATCCCGTTCTGACGATCGGGTATCAGCTGAAAGAATCCATGGTCAGATACCGGACAGATAAAAGACGAAAACAGCTCCATACAGATGCTGTACAGCTCTTGTCGCGTTTGCAAATGCCGGAACCGGAGCGTAAAATGGGAAGCTACCCTTTTCAGCTTAGCGGCGGAATGAAGCAGCGGGTTCTTGCCGCCATCGGCATGTGCGGTCATCCATCGCTTATTATTGCGGATGAACCTACCAAAGGCTTGGACGCCATGGTCAGATATCAGACAGTGGAAGTGATGAGGACAGTCGCTCAACAAACGGGTGCGGGAATGCTCGTCATCACGCATGATCTGCATGTAGCGGAATCGTTATGCGATAGGATCGGCGTCATGTATGCAGGCCAAATAGTAGAGCAGGGCGACGCTAAGGAGCTATTCCGCAATCCGAAGCACCCCTATACCCAAGGGCTCCTCGGATCGATTCCCGGCCGGGGGATGGTGCCTATTCCAGGTACAAGCATGGGAGTCTCTGAGACGAGCACTGGCTGTTCGTTTTATAGCCGATGCAAGCATAGACAACAAGAGTGCAGCATGGAAATGCCTGAATTGTATTCGTTGTCCACAGTCACAACCCCGGGCAGCTGTACGGGCACTGAACAAGCAGAAGCAAGTAAAGCGAGGTGTTTTCTCTATGATCCGAGTCGCCAACCTGAACAAAACCTTTCAAACCGGCTGGCTACATAAATTCAGTTATAGGGCGGTTCAAAATATCTCGTTGAACATAGAGTCTGGCGAGACCTTGGGCTTAATAGGAGAGAGCGGCTGCGGCAAATCAACGTTATCCCGACTCATACTAAAGCTTCTTCCTTGCGATCCTGGGGGAAGCATTGTTTTTAATGGCGTCGATATTACGTATTACACGATGAAGCAAATGCAGCCGCTTCGCAGGCAAATGCAGATCTTATTCCAGCATCCGGACTCCGCATTAAATCCGCGTCAAACGATAATTCAAAGCATGCTGGAGCCGATTACGTTGCATCGCTTGATGGATAAAGAAGAGGGCTTGGCTAAGGTCCTTGAGCTGATGGAGTTAGTTGGACTTCATCGTGATCTTCTGTACAGGTATCCCCATCAAATCAGCGGAGGACAGATCCAGCGGGTCGTTATTGCCAGAGCCCTGACCCTGGAGCCCAAGCTCTTAGTCCTGGATGAGCCCACTTCGATGCTGGATGTCTCCGTTCAAGCGCAGGTCGTAGAACTGCTGCAGCATATTCAAAAGCAGTATCAAATGTCTTACCTGTTTATCTCCCATGACTTGGACCTCGTTCGCCATACTTGCAGTCGAATTGCGGTGATGCATCAGGGATGCATAGTAGAGCTCGGGGATAGCGCCGCTATATGGGAGCAGCCCGAGCATCCTTACACTCAACAGTTAACAGAGGCGTTTAGAGCCTTTTCTTCCTATTCCATCATGTAAAGGAGATCAGCGAATGAATCATATTAATACGACTATTTCAGCAATGCCATCTGAATATTGGATTCAAGCCTGGGAGCAGGCGGCAGCCAAAGACTGCAGGGTGGGAATTGACGCGGAGGAAGAGAGCTATTGGGTCGAAAACGCACCCGCCTATGATGAGCGGAATCCGTTAGCTCCCTATACGCAGCCGATCATGAATACCATTTATGAGTACCTTGCGCCGGATGACCATCTCCTTGAGATCGGGCCGGGAACAGGCGGGTTCACGCAATTGCTTGCTCCTAATGTCGGTGAGATCACCCTGATTGAACCGTCGAAGGCAATGTACAAGGAGCTATGCAGCAGCTGGCCGACGAGAATCGGTTCCTTTCCAGAAGCGATTATCAGCAAATGGGAGGAGGCACCTGAGCATAAGGCAGACATCGTATTTGGTGCGAATGCCTTTTACCGGATTCGGGACATGAAGGCAAGTCTGTTGAAAATGCACGAAACTGCACGCCGGCACGTCTTTCTTATCCAGTCTATCGGCAGGCCCTTTGCAGGTCCGCTTCAAGTCAAGGAGATGGAAAAGGAACGCGCGGATGCATTATCTGATATTTTGCATGAGTTGAATATTTCACATTCATATGAACGTTTTCCGATAAAGCGAAAGAATGGAATGATCCACGACGTTGCTTTAATCCATTGGAGATCTGATCAAAACCGCCAGAAATAAGGCGGTTTTTGTTTTTTAGCATAATATATTGACATCCGCGGTCGCTGAATGCGAAAAATTCGATTTGTCGATGCGGGGTTATCTCACTAATCTGCTGCTTGCTCAGATCCCCGGCGGCGCAGGCTCATGAATACCAACGACAACGCAACTATCGTGAGGATGATCCCCAGCAATCGAAATCCCTCGAAGCTGAACTTCCCTCCCATCACGATACCTATCAACAATGAGGAGAGAATGGTTCCGAAATATCTCGAAGTATTAAACAATCCTGAGGCTACACCGATGATTGGTTTTGGCGAGCTTTGAAACAAGGCTGCTTGCATGCCGACATTGTTCAACCCGTTACTAATTCCGAAAGCAGCTAATGCCAGACATACGCTAATAACCGGCGAAGCTTGATTCAAGGTCACAATCCATATGGACCCCAAAGTCATTAATATAGCGGACACTAGTAAGGCCGGTCGAGGACCTGATTTATCGATCCATCGTCCTGCCAACGGTGAAACAACGAGCGAGCATAAGCCTAAACTTAGCATCAGAATCCCGGTATGGAATTCGCTGACATGCCGAACCAGCTGCAAGTAGGAGGGAAGCCCGAAGAAGATCGAGTAAAACAGAACGTTAACGAGCATGAATTCGACGTTGACCCAAGTTATCGCTGGATACTTGGCGAATGTGCGCAAAGGAATGAAAGGCGATGACGTTGTTAACTCATGTCGCACAAAAACTAAAAGCAGCACAAGACCTATCAATCCGACAGCGACATTGAATAACGAAACATGTCCTGTGGAATTTGCTGATAATAATCCAACGAGCAGGGCAACCAGACCCGCTGCGAAAAGCAAGATACCCGGTACATCCATCATACTCATCCATTTCCGAAAGGACATGCTGCTTTCAACCTGTGCCGAAGCTCTGTCCTCGGGAATCGTCCTCCATGCCAAAAAAAAGCTCGCCGCCGCAAACGGAATATTGACGAAAAAGATTGCATGCCAATCCCACCAGTGAATCAAGACCCCTCCAATAAACGGTCCAATGGCTGCTGCTCCGGAGAGGAATATGGACAATACGGATAGCGCAGTCGCTTGCTTCTCCGTAATATGAATTCGTACAATAGCCATTCCCACGGCTACCATCATGCTGGTTCCGACGGATTGCACAATACGGAATACGATGATCCACCCAAAATTCGGAGATATGGGAGCTGCTAAGGAGGCGGCGAAGGCAATCAGTAGCCCGGTAAGAAATATCTTCTTGCGCCCGAATAAGTCACTAGCTTTTCCCATGACGGGTTGGGCAATGGCACTCGCAATGTAGAAAGAAAATATGATCCAGGAAACCGTAGTAAAGTCGAGCTGAAACACATTTTGCAGCCTTGGAATAGCAACCGAAACCATGGAAGAATTTAAGGGGTTCATCAGGATCCCAAGTCCTACAGAAATCATTAACCACCAACTGCGGGCATTCATTATTAAGCTCCCCCTAAAATGTTTTAATGCTATCGTACATGAAATCAGTTATTTACTCCAACGCATTTTATGTTATGATTTCATTGACTTGAGGGAATGAATGGAGGGCAAGAAAATGGAACTCCTTCAATTGCAATATTTTATTACAGTAGCCCGATTGGAGCATGTGACCGAGGCTGCACGAAGTCTGCACGTTACGCAATCATCACTGAGTAAAACGATTCAACGCCTGGAGGAGCATCTTGGAGCTCCGCTATTTGATCGAACAGGAAGGAATCTGCGTCTCAATGAATTCGGAAGCCGCTTCCTTCGCCGTGCGGAAAGGGCTTTGTTTGAATTGGAGCAGGGGAGACAGGAGATTGGCGATTTGTCCAGCCCGGAGCACGGCACGCTCAAATTGGCGGTAACCACTGCGGGCACGCTGCCCCAGATCCTGCGAGAGTTTCGGAAAAGGCGGCCTCATATCCAATTTCATGTTCAAATGCTGACCACACAGGAAATGGTTACCCTTCTTCATCGAGGAGAGGTTGATTTATGTCTATCCTCTCCTCCAATACAAGAAGATGATATTGAATGTCAAATGGTGTACAACGATCCCATACTCATTGCTGTTCCAAAGGGGCATCGGCTGGCAGAACGAAGCAGCGTTTCTTTGAAAGAGTTAAAGGATGAATGGTTTGTCGGTGTAAAGGAGGGCCACGGTACTCGCGATTTAGTGGACTCTGTATGCCAATCGGTTGGATTCGAACCCAAATATGTATATGAAGGGAATGAGCCTGCGAGGCTGAGCACTCTTGTGGAAGCCGGAATTGGTATTGCCTTCATGCCAAGCACAGTAAGGAATTCGCGGGAGGACATCCACTATCTCCAAGTGGAGGATTGCGGATTGGTAAGGGAAATTGCTTTATTATGGCACAAGGGGCGGTATATTTCACGTGCCGCTCAGGAATTTCGTGAGGTCGTTGTAGAGTATTTCGATGCGATATCCAAACAGACTACAGGAACACCTATAGAGGCGAAACCAACTCAGGGATAGAGAAAGGTGCCTCTTTAAGTCTCCTACAAAGTGGGGTCATGGGTTAAATTTGGTGTTAAACTTCAAGTTGAAGATGGTCGCAAGGGCATTTCGTGGACTTGAACTTTACGATATTTAAAATTATAGCGACAGGAGGGATAAAGTTGCTGCCATGTAAGACTACCGACAACAACTTTATCCCGCCCCCGATTTTTAAACAATTACGGTTACTGTACAGCCCTCTCCGCATTCCTCCAAAATAAACCGCCGATCATGAACGTTCCAAGGGATAGAATAAGGCATACGGCTGCGAAGATACCGATAGACGAATATCCGCCATACTGGACGTAGAGGATGCCGGCCACCCAAGACCCGAGCGTGTTCGCTCCATTCATGGTCGAGTTGGCGAGGCTCGAGATCGTACCCCGAATCGAGGCGTTAAGTGAGGTGAGAGCCTCCATCACAATTGGGAAAATAACTCCAAGCGTCGCAAAGATGACTAGAAATACGCTTGCTACTACCGGCACGTTTGTTAAATGGGGTGCCGCCGTGTACAGGATCACGAGCAAGAGCATGCCCGTGATAACGGTCCTTACATGGCCCAGCTTTCGAGTTACCGCCGAACTAACCAAGCTGCCCGCCAACGTGCCGAGGCCAAGAAACATCATTACGGTCCCGATCTGTCCTACTGGCAGTGAGAACCGATCGGCCATCCATTTTCCAACGAAGGCGAATGCAGTCCCGCTGCCCAAATGAAGGAGCAGGTAGGCGAGGAAGCCGCTTCTCGCCTTACTGCTTGTGATTAGAGGGACATATCGGGCGAGAATGGAGGTACTGCCATGGCGCGCACTTGGCTTCATAGCAGGCAGCAAGAAGAAAGCGGCAGCAGCCAGCAGCAGTGAAGCGATCCCAATCGTCCAAAACGGCACCGACCAGTGGGTCATCGCCAGCCAGCTTCCGATCGGTACTCCTAGAGCCTGAGAAGCGGCCAGCCCCGAGAATGCTACCCCCATCGTTTTCGATATGCTGGACGCCGGCATCAACACAGGGATGGAAGCCCACACTTGCGGGGCTGTGAAGGCTGCACTGACGCCTGCCAGGAAGCGAAACAGGCACATCATCCAGAAGCTGTCAGCAAAGCCGCACAGAATCGTTGTGAGGGAGAATCCAAGCAGGCCGCTTAACAAGACGGTTCGACGGTTCCAGCCGTCGGACAAGGGTCCGGCGATCAAGGCAAATATGGCCGAGCCTAGAGTATAAGAGCCAATCATCCAGCCGGCGACTACCGTAGAGACGGAGAATTCCTTCTGCAGCGTCGGAAGCAAGGGAGAGATCAGGAACGTGTCGGTTCCGATCATGAACATAATTAAAAAGAATAACAATGTAAACTTGCGCATCATCTATCACTCCTAAAGATTTATGTTGTATGCTGTGTTCATCTTAAGGCATAATAGTGACAATACATGTCATAAACTTTTTTGATTTGAAAAAAAGGATGGTTAGGATGCCCAAATCCAAAAGATTGATGGAATTGATGCTAACCGTGAACCGAAAGCGGAGATTCAAGGTTCAGGAGCTGGCCGACGAATTCGGCGTGTCGAAGCGTACGATTTTGAGGGATTTGCAGGAGTTGAGCGAGCTTGGAGTCCCGCTCTATTCGGAAGTAGGGCCGCATGGAGGTTATCAAGTGGTAAGGGAGAGGGTACTGCCGCCGATCGCCTTTACGGAAGGGGAGGCGGTAGCCATGTTTTTTGCCGTATACGCCCTGCGCCATTATTCCTCGCTTCCATTCGAAGCGGAATCGGCTTCGGCATTAAGTAAGTTCTACCACTATATGCCAGGGGATGTCAGAGACCGTATCGACAGCATGAAGGACCGTGTAGACTTCATTACGCCGACAAGGCGAGGTGAGGCTCCTTGCTTGGCAAGTCTTCTAGACGCTGCGATTCATCGGAAGGTGCTGCTTGTTGTGTACAAGTCGAAGGAAGAGGGCGAGAGCAGCCGCCGGATCCAACCGGTTTGTATTTATGCAAACAACGGCTTTTGGTACTGTACGGCATACTGCTTTCTCCGGCAAGGCTTCCGTGTATTTCGATGTGATCGGATCAGCGAAGCAGTCCACGACGAAACCACGGAGCCGCTCGATCTAGGTGAAGTCCGGTTAAGCCGGAGGGAGTATGCCCAGCCTAGAGAGCCGATCCGCTTGTATGCGGAGTTAAGCCGTGCAGGTGTCCAGCGCTGCGAAGGTGAGCTTTGGGCCGCTCCCATGCTTCGTGTGCTGGAGGATGGAAGCGGGGTGCTCGATTCGCAGGTATCCCGCGGCGATATTGGCTTTTACACAGAATTCTTCATTGCGCTTGGGAATGAGGCTGTTCTGAAGGAGCCTGCAGAATTAAAGGATGCTATAAGGGCGAAGCTTACAGAACTGCTTGCCCGATACCAATGAACGAATAGGCCCTCAGATAATGAATGAAACTTAAAAAATAAACCAATGGAATGTATAACTAGCAAATATAAATAAAATGATCCACCCCCACAAAAACAATAAACGGACCGCTCGGGGGATTAGTAAATATTCAGAGTACAATTTTATAAAAAAAGCTTTCAATTCTACTCTCCACCTTTCGAGCTAGATTCAAAGTATTCGAAATTCACATGTATCCTTCAATATATCGTTGACCATTTATAGTAACTGCAAGCTACGTCTGAGCCTCGATGCGGCCGCCATAGTCTAAGATGCTGCCGTTTTGCCAAACGGCGAAGTCACTTTTATTGTATATGGCAGCCGCGGCCTGTTCGGGGGTTCCCACGCTAAACGCTATTGGCCTCATGTGGAGTTTGAAAGTGATGTTGGTTTAAGACTATCTGTCTTCATCTCATGACCGCACGGTTGAACAGATTCACGAGCTCGGTACTGTAGGATTGCGGATCGATAGTGCCGATCAGCTTCTTATTAAATATATATTCGTCAATGGAGCCACGAATTGCGCTTGCCGTCACCATAACATTGAACTCGCCAAAATCCTTTGTCTCCTGACCATCAAGTAGTATCTGTTGCAGTTCTCTATCCAAAGGATTCTCTTCATCGTCGTCCAGCTTATAATAGGGTATGTTATCGAGCGTCCGGGCATGGAATATAATCTCAATCAGAGCAATATTGTATTTTGGCTTTTCTATATGATAAGCAATACTTGCTTCGATATAGGCGCGGAGCTTATCGCTAGGAGTCGATAATGCTTGCGTACGTTCCAGAACATAGGAAGACATATCGGAGAGAAGCTTCATCAGAGTGTAGTCCATCAAATCGTTTTTGTCTCGAAAATGGTAAGAAATTAATGCGGTGCTAATCCCAGCTTTTTTTGCTATCTGGGCCATGCTGGCGTGGATATAACCGATCTCATCCAGCGTCATAATGACCGCATCAAAGATTTGCTCGCGCCTGGCCTCGGAAATGAAAGATTTTTTTTCGTCCTTTTTTTTATTGGTCATCGTACCTCACCTCGTGGGTCTTGCCTAGGTTTCTCCAGTATTGAAACTTCCCTCTATCTTTTACCATTATACCAAGTTTACTAGCTTCGCATTGCATTTCTTTAGCAGATTCCATGTCTTTCTTTTGCAATGCTTGATTACGAGCCCTTAGTAGAGCGTTCAAGGCTGGCGATAAATCTGGCGTATGATCCACCCAAAGACGATATTCTGCCTCATATGGGTCCCCATCAAACGACCATGAATAACGGTGCTTGACGAATGCATCTGCTATTTTGGCAGGCGTCGATTCATAACGTTCTCGTGCTAGTTCTTGACCGGCATTTCCAAGAAGGACAAGCTCCTTGCCGTCAATAAACATCGAAGCGATATCAGATCTGGAATAGCGGTGAGTCGAATCCGCAATGTTCAAAATTACTTCTTCATCAGAAACAGTGATGATAAGGCTGTCTTTTAACGCCTCAGCAGAAAGCCACATACCTGCAATAAAACCTAAAATAGTTGTTATTGCGGTAAGCCAGATCTCTTGAATTGAAGCGAGCAGCTTCAAAGGACCCTGAAAGGGAAACCAAGGCAATCCCGCAGCCCAATCAGCGATTGATGGTAAGAAATATCCCACAATAAGGCCTGCAGCAGGTGGAGCAATCAGCAGAAAAATGCGTTCAAACGGCGTTAATCCAATAACCGTAATACGCTTGTTGCTCTGTTGAGATTTGAACAAGAGTTTCTTACCCCCTTTTTTTAAGAAGCATTTTTGAATTTAGTGGATTGGATTGTGTATTCTTTTTACCATTACAGTCAGTAGTGCAATGGCCATCAGAGCAAAGATCACATTACCGATCCAGGCCCAAGTGTTATCCGGCCATAAAAGTAAAGTCATGGCAAAGCCGCCCCATGCATAGGTGAGCAAAGCACCCGTAATTATTGCGAAGTGGTGTTGAATGCTCCAATCCCGATGACTTGACCAACGGCTTATGAGTATCCACGAAAGTAATAGAATGCAAACACCCCATATTACACCGCCCCAATTTTCCGGTTTGGAGAAAAATAGGCTGGAAGCCGCAAATGACCCAATTCCCAGGTGAAGTGGCTTTATTAAAGCTTTCGACTCATAAGCTGTTCTTTTGTTTTTCTTGAGAAAAACACCGATCAAGATAATTAGGAATGCACCCATGGCAGCACCTGCCAGCTGTAACACTGAAGCGATAAACCTCTGCTCCATGTAGGTAAAGGAAAATACAATTGCACAACCAAACAAATACAAAATACCGATGCTGAACAGACCTTTATTTCCTAACCAAGGTGTTACTCTTCTTGAAGGAGTCAACATCTCTATAATTGCGATAGGCACGCCCATGCTCCAAATTACATGGCCTCCGACATAAGATAGTAAGTCATAGGCGCTGATCCCAACTAAGGGAATAGGGGCAGCAATTCTGTTCAATTGAGTATCGAAATATGTGATGTTAAAAAGGGATTGATCAATTAGACAAGCTTGAATAATAGCATATGCTGCGCCAAAAAAGAGCATTGTAGGCCAGCCGCGGCCTAATCGGCGAGCCGTTTCCCGAATTAGTAATGCGCCTCCGCCATACATTGGCAAAAGCAGTACCAAAGCGGCTGCCATGTTTTGAATTGGACTGGTCCCAAGTAAAAATTCTCCTACCCATGGAGCTAACAAAAGTAAACCAAGCACAGGAGCAAATCGCCGAATTCTGGACAAAACCAATCCTCCTTCAAATAAATACTGATTAATCGTACAAAATATTGATCAATTGATCAAATTATAGCTTTTTGAACGAATTCTGTAAATACTCCGTTGTCTTGTCCATCTAAGCATTGAATGGGGGTGTGCAGGTTGGGAAAACCTACAAAGCGATTGCAATTACAATCGTGAAGGGGTGATTCCATGTCTCTATCCGTCTTGGATCCTGCAAATCAAAATAAGACCCTGTCTGCCAACGTGCTGACAGTTGCTCAATATATACTAGAGCAGCTTGCCGTATGGGGCGTAAAACGAATCTTCGGGGTTATCGGTGATGCAAATTTGTATTTATTGGATGCTCTGGCCAAGCAGAGCAAGATCCAATACATTGCTTGCAAGCACGAGGGAAGTGCGGCTCTGATGGCATCCGCAGAAGCCAAGCTGACGGGAAGAGTGGCTGTGTGTCTGGCCACCAGCGGCCCCGGCATAGCCAACCTGATCAATGGTCTTGCAGACGCCGCAATGGATCATGCAGGTGTACTGGTGCTGACAGGACAGGTCGATGAACCGCACATAGGTACGCATACCAAGCAATACATCAATCAACAGCAGCTCATAAGTCCAATTGCTGAGAAATCCGAGCTGCTTGCCCATCCCGATGCACTGCCGGAAATTTTGCAGGAATGTTTGGTAAGAGCGAAGATGTTTGGAGCAGTAACCCATCTATCTATTCCTAAGGATCTGTATACCTTGAAGGTTCAAGGGAAGGTAAAGGGCTATCCCGAACACCTGCATCAAGAGCTTCTGACACCTGAAGGGAAGATCAAGGAAGCTGCTGACATGCTACAAGGGGCTCAGCGTCCTCTTTTCCTGCTTGGCCGTGGTGCACAGGACTCCGCGGCTCAAATCCAACAGCTTGCCGAGACAGTTCAAGCGGCCGTTGTCACCACCTACACAGCGCGCTCCTTTTTTCCAAATAATCATGAGCTCTACTCCGGAGGGCTGGGACAGGCAGGCAGTGAAGCATCGACTATACTTCTGGATGAAAGTGATTTGATCGTCATATTAGGCGGAACCTGGTGGCCGGAGGGCTATACTCCCATGCAGCCGCGTATTCTGCAGATTGACAAGTCACCTGTCCAGATGGGAATCGGTCATGAAATAGCGATGGGGCTTGTAGGAGATCTAAAACAAATCGTGCCCAAACTGCTGCAGATGGCTTTACCAACCGGCGCTGCGCGTGACGCATGGAAGCTGCGGATAAAGGAAGTAACGGAAAGCTGGAAAGCAACAATCGTTCGAGAGACGCAGCAAGAGACTGCTCCGATGGCTCCGCAGCGTGTGATTCATACCCTTTCCAACCTGGCAGCTCCAAATGCGATCATTGCTGTAGATACCGGCGATCATACGCTCTGGTTGAACCGGGTGTTTCAAGCGAAGCAGCAAGAGTTCCTCATTTCCGGTCGATGGCGTACATTAGGCTTCGGACTTCCCGCGGCCATTGCAGCTCAGTTAGAGTATCCGGACCGGCAGGTTATTGCGGTTGTGGGGGATGGCGGAGTCGTACAGACGTTAATGGAGTTCCAAACCGCGGTTCAGCTGGGGCTGCCAATCGTTGTTTTGATCATGAATAATGGTTCCTATGCGATGGAAAAGAACAGGATGGAGACAGCGGGACTCCAGACGCTGGGCAGCGTGCTGGTTAACCCTGATTTTGCGAAGATTGCCGAGGCATGCGGCGGTATGGGACGGCGAGTGCAGTCTCCTCAGCAGTTAGAGCAGGAGCTGCGTTCCGCATTGGAGCAGCGTAAGCCTTGCATTCTCGATGTTCAGATTCAAGCAGCGGTAGTCCCTCATACAAAGCTTTGATATAGAAAACCAGGAGAGGAATGTACTCATCTTCTACTGGTTTTTTATTTTATCCCGTAGCCGAAAGATTCGAAACGAATTTTACCTTTTGAACGTCCTTATATGTAAAGGGGTGGCGTACTATGAAGAGAATAGGTTTAATAACCGTAATGATCCTTCTTTCATTTTCTGTTATCGCTGCAGGATGCGGAAAAAAGGAACATCTATCGGTCAAAAAGCTATCTGAATTTTATAACGGTGACATTTCCAAAGTGGATTCCATTGAGATCACAGACGGATCAAACGGTAAACGCAAATCCTTTACGGACAGGGAACAAGTACAGGCATGGATAGATAGCGTTCGTCATATAGAGTTGATTCCTGACCCGAATCAAGAAGATCGCAGCGGCTTCCTATATGCGGTGTCATTATTTGAAAATAAAGAACTGAAGCTTGGATTTACGCCCAATAGCATTGGCGGTCATTATTATATTCACAACGATGAAATGAAAGCACAAATAGAGCAGCTGTTCAGATCAAAGAATTAACCTGACTCGAAAGGGATCAGTTTCCCAATGAAGCATGATGCTTGTGGCAGGGAGCTAGCCGTTTATGGTCTGATTCCATTTTGATAGATGATTAGAGGAGATGATTTGCATTGATCCTTGCACCGAGATTGGTTGAATTTCCGGAACGAAAGATTATCGGCATAGGTACCATCGGGCAGCCTGCCGACCCTAAAGAGGTCTGGCCCGCCTTATTCAACAGGTTAGACGAGATAGATGAAAGGATGAATCCATCTGAAACCATTGGGGTAATCAAGCGTAATGAACATGGCTATCTTGCCGGAGTTGAAGCTGCAACAGCAAGTAGGGTGCCTGCAGGAATGTCTTCGTATATAATTCCTGCCGGTCAATATGCAGCGGCAACTCACCAAGGACCTTTAAGTAAAATAAACGAAACGTTTGAAAAACTCATGAATTGGCTCGGTAAAAATCATTATGAACAATTTGATATTGTTTGTTACGAGGTATACGACGACCGATTTAAGGGTGAAGATAGCGGAAGTGAAATCAAGATGTTTATTCAAATTAAAACGGTAAGCGGATATAAAGGGCCGCTGGAAAAATAAGATTGAAGACATCACGGCTTGTGACTATAATAGTAATAATTACATTTATAGCGTGCGATGTCATCCGCCATGGCTGTAAATGGTCACTGGAAAGGAGCCAGTCCATGACGACATGGAATTTGCAAGAAACCCGATGCCATCTGCTCATTTGCAATGGAGGCAGCTGTATGAGGCGGCAGGCCGATGAAGTAACACAAGCCATCCGGGATGAAATTAAAGTGCTCGGGGCGGTTAAACAGATACATACAACACGTACCCGCTGTAATGGCCGATGCGAGGACGCCTGTGTCGTGATTGCCTATCCAGACGGAGTCTGGTATAAGGACATTACTCCGGAGCTTGGAAGGCTACTTGTTCGTATGCACCTTTCGGGAGAACGGCTGGAGGAGAATATCGTGTACTCGTACGACCAAAGCTTCATCGCTTCCGGCCGTTCCGTTACAGGAACCGATAAGCTATCGTGCTAGTATATGGAATGGCCCCTCATTTCGACAACGAAGCATTTATATCACCAATCTTACGTATCAATACAGCAACATTAGGATTAACTTTCAAGATAATGGATAGAATGGAAACAGCGGCAGCCTAGGAGATTATTTCAGGGCTGTCGTTTTTTTATAAGCAAAAGCGTTTACGTTTACCAAGCTGCAAACCGTAAGAAACGCATTTCACGTATATGCTCCTTTTAGTGCCGCCGTTTTTTTTGTAGCCGTACTAATCGGAAAGTGGAACGACAGAAAACAAAAAAAGATTGACATCAATTATAGTAATAATTACTATTAATCAGTAGTTATATATAGTAATAATTACTATTTAAGGGAAGGTGTCAAAAAAACATGAACAGAACAATTACAACCGGACTGTTAGCAGCGGTATTAGCCATCGTATTGCTGATAACCGGATGCAGTGGCAGCAAGAACGATGCTGCAAGTAAAACGAATGGAGCCAGGGAGCTCATATATGCGACGGCGAAAGACATTAACGATATGAATCCTCATTTGTATCCCGGTTCAATGGCGGCACAGGGAATGGTGTACGAATCGTTAGTTGAAAACACCAAAGACGGCATTAAGCCGCTGTTGGCGGAATCCTGGGACATCTCCGACGAAGGGAAGGTTTACACCTTTCATTTGCGGAAAAACGTTTCCTTCCACGACGGAGCACCATTTAACGCTGAAGCGGTCAAACAAAATATCGATGCGGTACAGCGCAATGCGAGCAAGCACGCATGGATCAATCTATCCTCAAAGATAAAGGATGTTAACGTAATTGATGAATATACGGTTAGACTAACGCTGACGGAGCCGTACTACCCAACCTTATTGGAGCTGTCGATGACCCGCCCCTATGTATTCGTGTCGCCTAATGATTTTCTCAATGGGGAAACGAAGAACGGGGTCAGGGGATACAGCGGGACCGGGCCCTATAAAATGGTAGAACATGTGACCGATCAATATGCCCGATTTGAAGCAAACGAAAGTTACTGGGGCGGTGCACCCGAGGTGAAACGGATTACAGCTAAAGTGTTGCCGGCCGGCGAGACGACCCTGCTGGCACTGCAAAAAGGCGAGGTTAATTTTGTCTTCACCGATGATCGCGGCGCTGACAGCATCGATGTAGAAATGATAAATCGGCTGACAAAATCAGGTACATACCAGGTTGTTCGCAGCGAGCCGATGAATACGAAGATGATCGCAGCCAACAGCAGCAAGTCGGACAGTCCAATCAACGAGAAGGCAGTGCGTGAAGCGATCTGGCATTCCATTGACCGCAAGTCGGTTAGTCAAAGGATCTTCAACGGGACGGAAACGGCGGCGGAAACACTTTTTTCCTCCAATGTGAACTACGCCAATATAGGATTAAAGAAGCGGGACTACGATCCGCAAGCCGCCAAGCGTCTACTGGAGCAGTCAGGCTGGATAGCGGAGAAAGACGGCGAGATCCGGATGAAGGGCGGCCGCCCGTTAACGATGAAGCTGTATTACGATGTTAACTCCTCTTCACAGAAGGCGCAGGCTGAGCTGATTCAAAATGAGGTTCTTAAGATCGGAATGAAGCTGGAATTGGCGGGCGAACAATCGAGCTCCATTGCAAATCGGAGATCGAAGGGTGACTACGATCTGTTATTCAACCAAACTTGGGGTCTTGCCTATGACCCGCAAAGCACCATTACCGCCTTTGCCGCCGAATCTTCCTATCGTTATACGACAAGTGGAATCCCCCAAGCAAAAGAGCTGTATCGCAAAATTGATGAAGTGATGGTATCAGCGGATGAAAAAACGCGGCAAGCTCTGTATGCTGACATTTTGACGATTGTCCACGATGAAGCTGTCTTTATTCCGCTGACGAACGGGACCGTTACCGTTGTGGCTCCGGCATCTCTAAAGGGCATTTCGTTCAAGCAGACCCAATTCGAGCTTCCATTTGAACGAATGCATTTCGAGTAAGGCAGGTGTAAAAAACAATTTTATCGGTGGAGAGGTGTGAGGGAAGCGGTTATGGGGAGTTACATCGTCAAACGCATACTTATTGCGCTGCCGCTGCTTGTTGTTATTTCATTTATAACCTTTGTGTTGAACCATTTATCACCGACGGACCCGGTCGAGGTTATCCTGCGTGCTCAGGATGTGCCGGTTGTAACCGAAGAACTGATCGCAGAGACGCGAATCTCGCTGGGGATGGATAAGCCGCTGCTCATCCGGTATATGGATTGGTTAACATCCTGCCTGCTGCTCGATTTCGGAAGGTCTTATGTGACGGGAAAGCCGGTTTGGTCGCTGCTCGGTCCTGCATTGCTTAATACGTTCAAGCTAACACTGGTTTCGTCGGCATTCATTATAATTGTATCGATAGGACTGGGTATCGTCTGCGCTAAGAGAGAAGGAAATGTACTTGATCTTTCGGTTCGGGGCATCTCCTTTATTCTAGCCTCAATGCCGCCATACTGGCTTGCAGCGTTAATGGTTTGGTATTTCTCCGTCAAGCTGGACTGGTTTCCAACGAGCGGAATGGATTCATACAGCAGCTACGTGCTGCCGGTTACTATTATTGTTGTCGGCTACGCGGGTATATATTTTCGGGTGATCCGCAATTCCATGCTGAGTAATCTTCATGAAGATTACGTGCTGTATGCCAGAGCCTGCGGCTTACCGGAGAGAAGCATTACGCTGCACATATTGCGTAATTCCATGCAGGTCGCAGTCTCCGTGTTCGGCCTCGCGATTCCCATCTTATTGGGCAGCACGGTTGTAGTGGAGAACATCTTTGCATGGCCTGGTCTGGGTACATTGACTGTCAAATCGATACTCAGCAGGGATTTTCCAATTATACAGGCGTATGTCCTAGTGCTGGCTGTCGCTTTCGTATTGTTTAATACCATGTCCGACATCATCAACGCGATACTCAATCCTAAGTTAAGGAAGGAGCTTTAGATGAAGCTGTTATTGCAACTGATGAAGGATAAACTAGGCGCCGCATCGCTGGCCGTCGTTGCAGCCATATTGTTAATCGGCATATGCGCGCCGCTCATTGCGCCGCATGATCCGAATGAAGTACATATGGAACTTCGTTTTGCAGGATCATCCTGGACCTATTGGTTAGGCAACGACCATCTCGGCCGTTGTGTTTTATCCCGGCTTATTTATGGCATTCGTCCCAGTGTATTGTGGGTACTTGCAGCGCTTGCCGCGTCTGGATGTATGGGAGCCATACTTGGCTTTATGGCCGGATACTTTAAGGGCAGATGGGATGCACTGCTAATGCGGATTTGTGACTGCATGCTTTCTTTCCCGGGATACGTGATGACGCTGGCGATCATCGGTATGCTGGGGACGGGACTCGGAAATATATTGATCGCGTTTGTTCTGATGAAATGGGCATGGTTCGCCCGCGTCATTCGTACTGCCGTCCTGCAGTATTCAGACGCTGATTATGTGAGATTCGCCAAAACGCTTGGCTCCGGTCATTTCGGCATTATGACAAAGCATATTTTACCGGTGGCGCTGCCTGAAATTGCGGTCATTTTCAGCAGCACCTTTGGGTCCATGATTTTGCAAATATCCGGCCTGTCTTTTCTCGGTCTGGGCATTCAGGCGCCGCACGCCGAGTGGGGCATGATGCTGAATGAAGCGAGACCGGTCATGTTCTCCCGGCCGGAGCTGATGCTGGCTCCCGGCTTTGCGATCATAATAGTAGTATCCGCAGTCAATTTTCTATCTGACTCGCTTCAAACCGCATTGGATCCGAAATTGATGACCGCTAGTACGAGGACGCAGGCGCACGCAGGCGTAATCCTGCCAAAGCAGCGTGGGAAGGAGGCTTCCAATACAGGTCATGAATGTGCTTGAAGTCGACCAATTGAAAATATGGGACAGCCTGACGGGCAGCGTCCTTGTTCCAGGCAGCTCCTTCTGCCTTAGACAAGGAGAATGTCTTGCTATTGTGGGAGAAAGCGGCAGCGGAAAATCGCTGACCTGCCGGGCGGTGATGCGTCTTAATGCAACGAGGCTGCACCAATCCGGCAGTATTATTCTGAAAGGAGTTAATCTGTCGGAGCTTTCCGAGAAAGACATGCGCAAGGTGAGAGGAAAGCAGCTCTGTATGATAATGCAAAACGGCATGCGCGCATTCGATCCGTCCCGGCCTGTAGGTGCCCATCTGCGGGAGACGCTCAGTGTGCACTATGATTGGAAAAAGGAAGAGGCGGCAGAAAAATTAATGCAAGCGCTGGAAAGCGTTGGTCTCAACGACCCTGCGGCAGTGATGAGCCGTTATCCGCATGAATTGTCCGGCGGCATGCTGCAGCGGATCATGATTGCTCTCGCCATCGTTCTGGAGCCTGACATTATCATTGCTGATGAGCCAACGACAGCGCTGGATGCCGTTACGCAATATGAAGTTGTGGAACAGTTCCTGCAATTGCGAAGACGCATTGGAAGCTCGATGATTTTTGTAACTCATGATCTCGGCGTTGTCCAACGAATTGCTGATGAGATATTGGTCATGAAAGACGGAGAAATAGTAGAGCGAGGGGCGACGGGGGATATACTCACTCAAGCCCGGCATCCGTATACTCGTTATCTCGTGTCAACCAAAATGGCGTTGAATCACAATTTCATGAAGTTGATGGGAGGCAACCACGTTGCTAAAGGTTGAGGGCGTTTGCAAAACCTACAAAAAAGGCTTCTGGCTTGGCAAAGCACGGCAGCAAGTGCTGCATAACATCAGCTTTGAATGGAAGCAGGGGGAATGCCTTGGCATTATAGGCGAAAGCGGAAGCGGCAAATCGACGTTGGGACGCCTATTGCTGGGTATCGAAAAGCCGGATCGGGGAACCGTTACATTCAATGGCAAACCAATATCAGACCGCAGTACAAGAAGGGGAGGAATCAGCGCAGTTTTCCAAGACTATACCTACTCCATCAATCCGTTCTATACGGTGAAACAAGCGATGCTTGAGCCCTTGAGGCTGGCGAAGACGGAGCCGAAGATGCGCGATAGTACAATCGAACTCCTGCTGAGGCAAGTCGGCTTGGATGCATCCTATCTTACGAAATATCCCCATGAGCTATCAGGCGGGCAAGCTCAGCGGGTATGTATCGCGAGAGCGATTTCCACCCAACCTGCATGCATTGTACTGGATGAAGCAATCAGCTCGCTAGACGGGTCGAATCAAATGCAAGTACTTGAATTGCTGAAAAGCTTAAGATCGATTTATGACATGGGCTATATTTTTATCACTCACGATATCCAGGCGGCTGCCTATCTATGTGACAGGATCATGATAGTTAGAAGCGGTCGAATAGAAGAGCTTATCGAGGCGAAGTACTTGAATAGCGTCAACTCACCTTACACTAGGGAGCTGCTGAGGAAAGTCATGCTATAACGCTACTATTGGGGGAGGAGCGGAAGGAATGAAGGGAGCCTTATCCTGGCCGTTTATACGGCTGTATTTGCTCACGCTATTTTATTTTAGCGGCAATTCAATTATTAATGTCATTATTCCTTTGAGAGGCGAAGCTCTTGGCGCATCCAATACTGCGATAGGCATTATTATGGGGGCCTATCTGTTTACCACTATGATTTTCCGCCCTTGGGCCGGCGGGCTGATTCAGCGCTACGGACCAGTTAAGCTGCTGCGTCTCATCTTGATCGTCAATGCAGTCGCCCTTGTAACGTATGCATTTACCGGACTTGGTGGCTATTTCATCGCGCGAGTACTGCAGGGAGGATGCACCGCTTTTTTCTCGATGGCCCTGCAGCTCGGCATTATTGATGCGCTCCCAGACAAGGAACGTTCACAAGGCATATCCATGTATTCCCTTTGCTCCTATCTACCCGGTGTAATCGGCCCTTTGCTTGCCATTGGCATTTGGCAGTCAGGGGATACGAATGTATTCGCATCCGTCATGATCGCTATTGCCGTGCTGTCTGGGGTGGCGGGCTTTACAGCGACATTGGACAATCCGTCCGTCAAGACTGCAGGAAATTCGGATGTGCCGAATCAGGGAACAGAGATGCTGCAATCCTTTACTCAATTGGTGAAGAATCGGCTATTGTTCAAAAGCAGTGTCCTGATGTTAAGTGCTTCCCTGATCTTCGGCACAGTAACCACCTTTATTCCGTTATATGCCGAGCAGACTACCGGCGGAAGTGCGGCTTTTTATCTCATGCTGCAGGCAGCTGTAGTCGTTTCGGCACGCTATACGCTGAGGAAAAAAATCCCTTCTGACGGTAAATGGCATTCATTCTTTATCACGGCTACCATGCTGCTGGTCGCAGCGGCTTCGCTTAGCGTCAGTCTAGCTGCTTCAGGCGGGGCTGTTCTGTTTTATGCAGGCGCGATTTTGATGGGTATCGCCCAAGCTCTGCTTTATCCGACACTGACGACTTACTTGAGCTTTGTATTACCGAAGGAGAGCCGGAATGTATTGATGGGCTTGTTTATCGCAATGGCCGATCTGGGTGTGGCACTTGGCGGCATTGTGATGGGGCCAGTGGCAGACCTGTCCAGCTACTCCATGATGTATATGCTCTGCGCGGTACTTGGTGCGGCGATGATATGGGTTGCTTGCGAGCGGCGGTCTAGTAAGCACGGAACATGACATTTACGTAAACGAAGTCAAACTGGTTGTACATCATATTTGATGTTACAATGAATCCGATCCATATTTTCACTACTGCCTTACATACTTTCAGATAGAGTCGATAATCTATGAAAAGGATGGGATTCTATGAAGAAAATCATGAATCGGCCGGAAACGCTCGTGAGAGAAATGTTAAACGGCTTCGTTATGGCACATCCGGGCTTGGAGTATAACAGCAAATATACATTTATCAAGAAAGAGACGATTCATCCGAACAAAGTCACCCTGATCAGCGGCGGGGGAAGCGGTCATGAACCGGCACATGCCGGATTCGTGGGCAAGGGCATGCTGGATGTCGCCGTATGCGGCGATGTTTTCGCTTCACCGTCCCAGATTCAGGTGTATCAGGCGATCAAAGCGTCGGCAAGCAGCAAAGGCACGCTGCTCATTATCAAAAATTACAGCGGCGATATGATGAATTTTAACAATGCGGCTCATCTGGCTTCCGAAGACGGCATCCAGGTCGACTATGTGAAGGTGGACGACGATATTGCAGTTGAGGACAGTCTGTACACTGTCGGAAGAAGAGGTGTGGCCGGAACCGTGCTGGTTCATAAAATCGCAGGAGCGGCGGCGGAAGAAGGCATGTCCCTGGAGCAGGTGAAGGCAGCGGCCCAGAACGCCATCGACAATGTCAAAAGCTTAGGTTTTGCGCTTACCTCCTGCACCGTACCGGCCAAAGGGAGTCCAACCTTCGCGCTTGACGAGCAAGAAATGGAATATGGCGTCGGCATTCATGGGGAACCCGGTAATCGGCGGGAAAAGCTTCTCCCGGCGGACGAGCTTGCGGCACGCATGGTGGCAGAGCTGCTGCATAGCTTGGAAATCAGCGGCTATAACGGCGATGAGGTGGCTGTACTGGTCAATGGGTTCGGCGGTACCCCGCTGCAGGAGCTGTATCTGCTTAACAACGCGGTGATGAGGGAGCTGGAATCACGAAAGGTGAAGGTTTATAGGGTGTTCGTCGGCAATTACATGACGAGCATCGATATGGCGGGGGCTTCACTGAGCATCATGAAGCTGGACGCTCAGCTAAAGCGGCTATTGGCTGAAGAGTGTGATACCCCTGCCTTGGTCGTAAGAGGACCCATTGAACCGGTGCAGTTCAGCAGTTTATCTAATGAGGCAGAGCACCACAGTCCCCCAGGTTTCGGCATGGTAACCAGTGAGGAGCATGCGGTGGTGCGGGATGGGAAGCTGTCCCTTAACAACCTGATTTATTTGATCGATAAGATGAGCGAGATTGTTATTAAGAACGAGGTACCGTTCTGTGAACTGGATTCCCATGCCGGCGACGGCGACTTTGGGATGAGCGTGGCCAAGGGCTTCAGGCAGCTGAAATCGGAATGGGACGAAGTCATTTCCCAAGCGAACGATATAGGTGCTTTCCTGGATGCATGCTCTCTTATTATTATGGAGCACTGCGGCGGAGCATCCGGACCGATCTGGGGATCGGGATTCCGTGCGGCAGGTAAATATGCGAAAGGCAAGAAGGAACTGACAGTACCGGAAATAGCCGGGATGATGAACGCGGCAGTACAAGGAATCCAGGCTACGGGAGAACGTTCCTTTGGCCGGGGGGCGGTAGTCGGTGATAAGACTCTTATTGATGCTCTTGTTCCTTATGCTCAAGCGTGGTCGAAGGCGGCCGATGACGGAACCGATTTGATAACGGCAGGAATAAAGGCGGCCGAGGCGGCAGTAGAAGGCGCCAGGAAGACCGAATCCATCGCAGCTCGTATGGGAAGGGCGGGGACGGTAGGCAATCGAAGCATCGGCTATCCGGATGCGGGGGCCTATGCGCTTGGCGTGATATTTAGCGGACTCGCCGGCTCGCTCAAAGCGTAAGCTGCTGCCCGCCGTCACAAGTTAGGGCTTTGGCTTCGGGGCTGAATCAGCTGCTTTGTTGGCAGTATTATAGTGGTAACAAAAATGCCGCATGTTCAATGACAGAACATGCGGCATTTTATATGCGCTTGCCAACAATTGTCGCGGCAGGCAAGAGAGCATTTGGCTATCAGAGGTCCTCTTTACAGCAGCAGCATGCCTGCAATACCGCAGGCGATCCCGAGAAGAACGACTGCGCAGCCGACGAAGACCAGGACCCGGGTTGGAAATGATTTGGAAATCATCAGAAGCGAAGGCAGGCTGACCGCCGGCAGCGTTAGCAGCAGTGCCGAAGCGGGACCTGCTCCTAACCCGAAAGACATCATGGTCTGAACGATGGGAATTTCCCCCGCTGTCGGAATGACGAAGAGCGTGCCTGCGACGGCGAATCCGATAATGGCCAGCAGGCCGCCTCCCGCTTCACCGGCTACCGGGAACAGCCAGGCTCTGACGGCACCGAGCAGCAGCACGGCTATAACATAAGCCGGAACAATATGCAGGATCATGTGCCATGCACTGCGAAGCCAACGGGTGAGCAGGGAGCCGGAGGGCTCTTTGCTCTGCTCTTGAGCAAGCCGGTTTATTTCCTCCGGCGGATTGGAGCTGTCAGCGAACCGGTTGGCAAAATGGCTGACGCCAAAGGTCAGGAGCAATCCGAATACTAGGCGAAGCAGCGTAAATTTCCACGAGAGTACAAAGGTCATGAATACAAGCGTTGCCGGGTTCAGTGTCGGATTTCCGAGCCAGAAGGCGAGGCTTGCTCCGACCGAAGTATTCTTCCTGCGTAAGCCGACGGCCAACGGCGCCGCGCAGCAGGTGCACATCATACCTGGCAGAGATGCCATGCCCGCCAGAGCGGTGCTTTTAAAATTGCTTTTCCCCAGCATGCGAAGCAGCCAGCCGGAAGGAATTAACACCTGCAGCAAGGAGCCGAGCACTATACCCAAGACGGCGGCCTTCCATACGGAGGCATAATAAGCTTTGGCATACTCCCACGCGCTGGTCCATGAAGGATCGGGAGCTATGGGTTTGGTGCCTGAGATGATAGATGCTCCTATCGTATGCTTGACGGCGGCATCTAACGCTTTATGATAATACGGAAGCCATTTGACGTAAGTTAATCCAGCCACAGCTATGGCTATGAAGATCGCGATATAAAGGGCGAGTCTCGCTTTGCTATGTGCCGGTTCGTGATCAGATGCACTACTATACTGGGACATATATTCCTCCAAGTGAATTTGAATAATGGATTGATTAACGAGAAGTTTCGGATTCCATTATATCATGAGTGCGAAGAAGGAAAAGCTCATTTCGACATCGCCGCTTGCCCTGTCTGATCCTGCATGCCTAATGAACACTGCTGGTTACTTCTATACAAATGTATTTTTCAAATGGCAGGCAAGCTGAATCTTTAGCATATCTTCAGGATCGTCCAGACTAAGATCAAGCAATTCTTCAATCCTTTTCATCCGCTGATAAAAGGAGTTGACATGTATATGAAGCTTCCTGGCGGTTTCAACCGCAGATTGATTCAAAGAAATGTACAGCATCAAGGTTTTTTCCAATTCCTTGCTTTGATTTTTGTCTGTTCTTAGCGGCGCAAAGATCTCATTAATATATTTCTCGATTTCTTGAATGGGCTGATTAAGAAAAAAACGGTTAATCCCGATTTCTTCATAGCGCATCAGGCCGTAATTATTTTTGCTCCTCGCAAAGGCTACCGTCTTATTCGCTTCATTGTAGCTCTTACTAATATCCTCCAAGTCTTGGTAGGCTGAACCGATTCCTCCGCGTAATAAAAGTTGGTCCGTTTTCTCCCACTCTTTAATGACGTTTGAGATCAGATGAATGGTTTTGTCAACTTCAGCCGGATCATGAACGGATACCAGGAATTTCACTTTATTATAATCCCCATAAATTAACTTATTAACTTGGACAAGCTCTTTATTCAGCCGTGAAATGAAACGTTGGATCTTAGCTTCTACCTCGTAGGGCTCAGTCAGTTCGGGAATTTCACATATCACGATAAATGAATAGGAAGAGAAGGTAAGGTTGAACTGTCTTCCTATTGCAATAATCTGCTCATGATTTTGCATGTTCAAGATTTGATTGAAAAAGTCATCCGCTTTTTTGTACTGCAGCTCGGTCACGGATATTTTTTTGACGATTTCAAGCGCCAGAACGGAGCCGCTCTGTTCCACTGTAATAATATCCATCGGAGAAAGAGGATGAGAAACGGTTACGAGAATGCAGCCCAGCAGCACTTTGCCGACAGTGATTGGGTATAAGAAATAATCCTGGTTCATTAATTTTATAG
The DNA here is from genome assembly GCF_014873645.1 of Paenibacillus sp. OAS669. Taxonomy (NCBI): domain Bacteria; kingdom Bacillati; phylum Bacillota; class Bacilli; order Caryophanales; family Paenibacillaceae; genus Paenibacillus; species Paenibacillus sp. OAS669. The sequence goes on along the minus strand of NZ_JADBDR010000004.1, from coordinate 74,085 downwards.
TCAATGGCGTGAGCTGCTGCTGGTTCGCAAATAACTCGGAAATCATATCAAAGCTGACCGGCACTTTGCTCTCATGCTCTTTATAAATTGCATTATCCAGGAAATCAATATAGGCAACCGGCATACCCAAGATCAGATTGATCTCGTGAATCATTTTCTGTATCCCTTTATTTTTAAGAGATAGCTGTGTTAACGTATCGTGAACATTGATTCTCTTTTGCAACAAAAGATTGTTGTCTTCTAACTTCTTACTCAGCGCCGTCACTTGCTGCAAGCGCAAATGGGTTTCCTCATACAGCTTTGCATTATGAATGGCAATGGCAACCTGGGAGGCAAAGCCTTGTAATAGCTTGATATCCCGATGGGTAAAGTTTCTTTTCTTGTGAAATTGCAGCAGCGTTAAGGTTCCTATTCGTGTATCGCCCGAGGAAACGGGAACAATGATAAGGGCGTTGGCCTTGTCGCTTGTTTGTACAAAATTAGCATTTTGCGAGGAAATGTTGGTATAATCCGCCTCCATTTCTTGTCTGGAATGATAAATTCGCGGAATCCCGTCGGAGAATACTTTCCCTGAAATAGCCTCGCCGCTCCTCGTTTTATATTGGGCAATGGAATCATCGAAGCCAATGGCAGCCAGAGGATTCAGCAGGGAGCTTTGGCTGTCATACAATCGAAAAATCCCCGCATCGCCCGCGGATATAACCGTCAGAGCGCTTCGGATGATTTGTTGGAGAAGCTTATTCAGATCCAGCGTAGAAGTCAACGCTCCGATCCCTTCAATCATTTTGTCCAATTCCAGGTCCTTCGTTGTTAAGAGCATTTGATGATGAAAATCCCGACAAAGGAGATACAGCTGCTGTAGTTCGAGCTCGTCCAGCCGTGTGTCGCTATTTGAGAAATAAACAACCATTTGGAGCTCATCATCAAATGTGATATTCATGTAAGAAATATCAGATTGATAGGTAAACTGATACTGCTGCTCTTTACTAACAGGAAATGGATGCGTTTGCATCTCGAGATCTTTGTCGCCCGATAGTACCAAATCCAATGCGTTGTGCTGTCCATACCAAACTTGATATGTGATTCGGCCAAGCTTATGAAAGATGAATGACTCCAGTGATGTAAGGTATTTCATGACAGTTTGCTCCTTATATAGTGTAAACCTACATTATTCATCTTATTTATCGTTAATAAGCTACATAGCTATTATTTTACTATAGTATAAAATATTTATTAAGCGTTGAATATATCGATTTTCCTTAGATTTTTCTACGCTTGTGTCATGAAAAGTAACAAGGGGGATAAGGAGGCTGACGAAACGAAGGAAGCTATTGTTAAGAAAGCATGATAATGGCAATGAGAAGCTTTGCACAATTCAAAAATGGAGTGATAAGGATGAGGCAGGATATTACCAATAAGAAGAAATACGCCATTCTGCTTGTTTTATTTTTTGCTTGGATTGTAGGTTATTTTGATAAGGTTTCCATTAATGTTGCCATCATTCCGATTACAAAGGACCTTCAGCTAACGCCTGATAAAGCGGGTCTCATCCTAAGCAGCTTTTTCCTGAGCTATGCCCTTATGCAGCTTGTGGGCGGTTATCTGGCCGATAAATTCGGCGCGACCAAAGTATTGTCCGGGGCCATATTCACCTGGTCGATTTTCACTGGAATCACGGGGTTTGCAAACTCTTTCGCAAGTTTAATTGCTTCCCGTATTATGGTTGGAGCTGGAGAAGGTTCTTTTCCTACAGCAAGCTCCGTGGCAATAGCGAATACATTTCCAAAGGAACAGCGGGCACGGGCCAAGTCTGTCGTACAATCCGGCAGCTCGGTTGGCATTGCCATAGGATCTATTGTCGTTGCAACGATGACAGCGTCACTTGGCTGGAGGATCATGTTTTATGCGCTTGCCGTCATAGGGTTTTTAATCGCGATTCTGGTCTGGTTCGTTCTCAGATCCTCTGAGAATAGAGCAGGGACAGAGCAAGAGCAGTCTGAAAAGCAAGTGAATAAAGTTCCGGTCAAAACCATCTTAAAAACCTCCATGGTTTGGAAGCTGCTCATCGTTTACTTTTTTGCCAATGTCGTATTCTGGGGGCTGCAAAGCTGGCTGCCTTCCTACTGGGTCAAAGTAAAGGGCTTGAGCATGGTCTCAATGGGCGTCTACTCTTCAATCCCGGCGATTCTAGGCTTTGTTTCTTTTCTAGTCAGCGGTTGGGTGCTGGACAAGTATATGCTTGGAAAAGAGAAGTTCATTATCATTGGCGGGGCCTTGCTATCAGCCGTTTTCATCTACTTGATGTTTAATGCCAGCTCGGTGCCTCTCGCTTTCACTTATTTGACATTAACGAATGTATTCCTGAATCCAGTTAGCATTACGGTATTTATATTGCCGCTAAAGCATATGGCCAAAGACTCTGTCGGTACGGCGACGGGAATCATTAACGCAGGCGCTCAGGTGGGTTCCATTTTATCGCCAACCATCATGGGCTATCTGATAGGTTCAACAGGCAACAACTACAATGTTGCTTTCATGTTTCTTGTTATTTCCTGCATTGTGATGCTCTTGGCCGGGTTCACAATCAACACGAAAAAAAGTATGCAATTGAACAAGGAGACGCCGCATGTTTAATGAACAGGTGAGAATGGAAAAGGATTTTCTCGGCGAGAAGGCCGTGCCGCTGCACGCTTATTATGGAATACAAACCATGAGAGCGGTTGAAAATTTTCCGATTACCGGCTATACGCTTCACAAAGAGCTGATTGTAGCTATGGCTATGGTCAAAAAGGCGGCCGCCATCGCAAATATGGAGATGAAACAGCTGAATCCTCGTCTGGGGAACGCGATTGTGGAAGCTGCGTCAGAAATCATTTCGGGCAAATGGCATGATGAATTTATAGTAGATCCGATTCAGGGAGGCGCCGGCACCTCCATTAATATGAACACCAATGAAGTCATTGCCAATCGGGCGATCGAAATCCTGGGCGGGTCCAAAGGAGATTACTTCACTTTAAGCCCTAATACGCATGTAAACATGTCTCAATCTACCAACGATACGTTTCCGACAGCGCTTCATCTTGCCGTGTTGTCCTTGATCGAGAAGCTTCTAGTTACCATGAAAGAACTTCACGGAACGTTTTTATCAAAAGCACGCCAGTTTGACGCCGTCATCAAGATGGGGCGAACCCACTTGCAGGATGCGGTTCCGATTCGGCTCGGGCAGGAATTCGAAGCGTACAGCCGAATGCTCGGAAGAGATATAAAGCGTATTCAACGGACCCGTGAGGATTTGTACGAGGTAAACTTGGGTGCCACAGCCGTCGGTACAGGCCTCAATGCAGATCCTCACTATATTCGCAAGGCCGTCGAGGCATTGGCCGAAATTAGCGGGTTTCCGCTTGTAAATGCCGAGCATTTGCCGGATGCTACCCAAAACACGGATGTGTACACAGAAGTCTCCTCCGCTTTAAAAGTATGCATGATGAACATGTCCAAAATAGCCAATGATTTGCGGTTGATGGCATCCGGACCGAGAGCAGGCTTGGGAGAAATTATACTGCCAGCTAGGCAGCCAGGCTCGTCCATCATGCCCGGCAAGGTCAATCCTGTCATGTGCGAGGTCGTGAATCAGGTTGCTTTTCAAGTCATCGGCAACGATCTGACGATTTCGCTGGCATCGGAAGCCGGGCAATTGGAGCTGAATGTGATGGAGCCGGTATTAATGTTCAATCTGCTGCAATCGTTAAGCATGATGAACCAGGTATTCCAAGTATTCCGTACGCATTGCCTGGAAGGAATCGAAGCCAATGAACAAGTATGTAAGGAGTATGTGGACAAAAGTGTAGGCGTATTGACCGCACTAAATCCCCATCTTGGCTACGAAACGGCAGCGCGTATTGCACGGGAAGCCATCCTCACAGGAAAATCCGTACGCGAGCTTTGCCTGCTTCACAACGTACTCACGGAAGAAGAATTGGAGCTCATTTTGGACCCTTACCAAATGACGGAACCGGGAATAGCCGGAAAAATATTACTTGATATGGAGTGAACTGCATGAATTTCCATGAACAGATCTCGGAGATCATTGAACAGAAGAAACAGAAGCTTATTGAGGTTAGCGACAGCATATGGGGATTTTGCGAAACCCGATACGAAGAACATCAGTCTGCGGAGATGATGGCCAAAGCTCTGGAAGAAGAGGGATTCACGGTTGAGCGAAGCGCTGGGGGAATTCAGACCGCTGTAGTCGGTACGTATGGCTCAGGCAAACCAGTTGTCGCTATTTTAGGAGAATTCGACGCACTGTCAGGATTGAGCCAACAAGCGAATGCAGCGGTTAAACAGCCCATACAGGAAGGCGGGAACGGCCATGGCTGCGGACATAATCTGTTGGGCACAGGTTCGCTTGCGGCAGCGATTGCAGTACGTCATTACATGGAGCAGCAAGGACTAAAAGGAACAGTACGCTACTACGGCTGTCCTGCGGAAGAAGGCGGTGGCGGCAAAGCGTTCATGGCTCGCGCCGGTCTATTCCAGGATGTCGATGTGGCCTTCACCTGGCACCCATGGGATGAGAACCTTGCCTATAACGCAAGAATGCTTGCTACATGCCAAGTGTATTTTAAATTCAAGGGCATCAGCTCTCATGCATCGGCAAGCCCGGAATTAGGCCGCAGCGCATTGGATGCTGTCGAATTGATGAATGTAGGGGCAAACTTCCTGAGGGAGCATATCATTCAGGACGCAAGACTTCATTATGCCATTACCAATACCGGCGGTTATGCCCCAAACGTGGTTCAGTCAGAAGCGGAGGTCCTATATAAAATTCGCGCACCCAAAATGGATCAAGTTCGCGAGATTCTCACGCGAGTTATCGATATCGCCCGCGGAGCTGCTCTAATGACCGGTACGCAGATGGAAATGCAGTTCGATGCGGCTTCGGCGGATTTAATTCCTAACATCACGCTAGGTTCGATGATGCACAAGCAGTTTGTGCAAATCGGAGGCGAGAGCTATTCCGAAGAAGAAATCAGCTTTGCCAAATCGATTCAGGCGAGCTTTTCGGAGGTAGAGATGAAGCCCGTACACAAAGCCAATGGAAAGGTGCTATCGGTCGATGTGAATCCTTATAATCCGGAGCCTGGTTTCCTTGCCGGCTCTACAGACGTTGGTGATGTCAGCTGGATTGTTCCAACAGGTCAAGTCTACGTAACGACCTGCGCATACGGTACACCGCCACACAGCTGGCAGATGGTTGCACAGGGCACTTCGTCCATTGCTCACAAGGGAATGCTTCTGGCCGGTAAAGTCATCGCTTCCTCCGCCATTGAGACTATGCTTCATCCGGAAATTATAGAGCAAGCGAAGGCAGAGCATCAAGAACAGCTGGCAGGCGAGACTTACCAGTCCATGATTCCGGCTGAAGCCGTACCGGCTCCGATCCGGCGCGCATAATACGTTTTATCAAGGAAGGAATATTCGTTTTGAAGCAGCTATCACCGATTCGGCAGACTGGATTGATCGCAGCACTTGTTATCCTATGGGGCGTGTCGTTTCCTATTAATAAAATGATGCTGCAATACACACCGCCCCTGCTGTTTGCAGGCATGCGAACGTTGGCAGGGGCTATTCTTCTCATGCTGCTAATGCTTCCTAAGCGTAAGCAAATCCAATGGAAGCAGCACAAGCATGTTTATATCCTATCTTCCTTACTTAACGTTGTCTTATTTTTTGGACTGCAGACCTACGGATTGAAAATGATGTCTTCAGGACTTTTCTCGGTGCTTGTTTATTTGCAGCCTGTTCTGGTTGCTTTATTTGCCTGGATTTGGCTCGGGGAGCATATGTCAGTTTTGAAGGGAATTGGGCTTACATTTGGCATTCTAGGTGTTGCGGCAATAAGTACTAGAGGAGAGGCCGGGCATATTTCCACTATTGGAGTGATGTTGGGAATAGGCACTTCGATCAGCTGGGCATTGGGTACCGTTTATGTAAAGAAGGTCAGCTCTGTTGTCCATTTCATGTGGTTAGCCGCATTGCAATGTTTGATTGGCGGCATCATTCTAATCATCGCGGGTTCATTGGCAGAGCCATGGAGTGAAATTCAATGGAACCCGATATTTTGGTCCGGGCTCGGATTTAGCAGCATCTTTGGGGTAACAGGCTCCTGGATTCTGTACTTTACCCTTGTCAATTCCGGCGAAGCCAGTGTGGTGACTTCGTATACATTTCTAGTACCCATTGTATCGGTTTTGACAGGGATGCTGTTTTTACATGAATCCTTTACCTTGTATTTATTGCTAGGATTGATTTTTATCGGGATCAGTATCGGCATGGTCAATCTTAAACCCAAATCGTCCCCGTTAAAATCAGGGAAACGTAAGATTCTTAACAAATTAGACTGAGTCATATGAACAGGAGTAAAGTCATGGCCTATAACAATATCGTGGTCCGGTTAGAATTAACAGGTGTATCCTTCGGAGATGTGGCAACGGCAATTGGCAGAGCCGGCGGAGATATCGTGTCCATTGATGTCATTCGTTCAGGCGAAGCGTCATCCATCCGGGACATCACTTTTGAGGTGCGGGATTCACAGGAAACACAAGTTATCGATTCGTTAAAAGCGATAGAAGGGATCCGAATCATTAATGTTTCGGATCGTACCTTCCTTACCCATATCGGCGGTAAAATCTCAGTGGAGTCCAAAATCCCCGTGAAAAATAGGGACGATTTATCCAGAGTATATACGCCGGGCGTTGCCCGAATATGCTCTGCTATTCATGAGGATGAGTCCAAAGCGTACTCGTTAACCATAAAAAGAAATACGGTAGCCGTGGTCACAGACGGGACAGCCGTTCTTGGTTTAGGGGACATAGGGCCTTATGCGGCGGCACCTGTAATGGAAGGCAAAGCGATGCTGTTCAAACAGTTTGGCGGGGTGGATGCTTTTCCCATTTGCTTGAATACAACGGACACGGAGGAAATTATCCGTACGATAAAGGCAATCAGCCCTATATTTGGCGGGATCAACCTTGAGGATATCGGTTCTCCAAGATGCTTTGAAATTGAAGCAAAACTGGCGGAGCAGCTAGATATTCCTGTATTTCACGATGACCAGCACGGTACGGCCGTTGTTGTCGTAGCGGGTTTAATTAATGCACTGAAGGTTGTCGGGAAAAGAATGGACCAAGTACGAGTGGTTGTGAACGGTATTGGAGCGGCTGGCGTCTCCATCTGCAAAATGCTGCTGGGTGCCGGAGTTAAGCGTCTTGTACCTATCGATGCCGAAGGGGCTATTGTACGAGGAGGCCGCTACTCGCAGGCAATGTGGCAATGGCTTGCAGATCAGCCTGAGGTGGAGAATCAGGAAGGGAGCTTGAAGGAGCTGATTGCCGACGCGGATGTATTTATCGGAGTATCCAGAGGCGGCTTGCTCTCAGCAGCTGATATTAAGCGCATGGCGCCCCAAAGCATTGTGTTCGCTATGGCCAATCCTAATCCAGAGATTACTCCGGAGGAAGCTCTGCCTTATGTGAAGGTTTATGCAACAGGCCGCAGCGACTATCCTAACCAGATCAATAATGTCCTTGTGTTTCCAGGTATTTTTAGAGGAGCGCTTGATTGTCAAGCAAGTACAATTAACGAACCGATGAAGCTTGCAGCGGCAAGGGCTATCGCAGCTGTCGTGTCGAAATCAGAGTTAAACGAGCAGTATATCATTCCAAGCATCTTCAACGAGCAAGTCGTTACGAAGGTAAGGCATGCCGTTATCGAAGCGGCGATTATTACGGGAGTTGCACGGCGGACCCCGCCTGAATTTAGATAATATCGTAAAAGGGAATTCCATTCTCCTTTATAGGAGAATGGATTCATGAAACAGTTGCCGGCCATGCATTAGCAATAAACAGTTGGAAGATGAAGGAGCTGACCTTTGGGGTTAGCTCTTTTTTTGATCTTTAACTTCTTAATCGGCAGCGGAAGTCTATTTTTCGGCCATCGTATTTCTTCCCCATACGGAAACTATCACTTTTGCATAATATAGCACATTGAAGCAAGGTATACAGTTGCTAGATTCCTAGGAACCAGTCTTGCTTTAAGTATGAGCAAAGGAGAGGGAAGCATGGCACGTAAATCGATTCAGGAGCTTCAGAATGGTTATGCGAATCATCAGTTTACGCCTCTAGAAATAACCAGGCATTATTTGAAGCGCATCAAACGAAAAGAGGCGGCACTTAACGCCTTTATTACCGTATCGAAGGAAAGAGCGGTCAAGGAAGCCAAAATTGTCGAAGCTATAGAGCAGGCTGGGGATCAGACGGGGATTTTGTACGGAATTCCGCTTTCGTACAAGGACAATATCGATACCAAGGGAATCCGTACTACCTACGGCTCCTCCATCGATGCGAACAACGTTCCGGACAAAGACGCAGCCGTAGTCCGCAAGCTGCTTCAAGAGAATGCAATTACTCTGGGGAAAAATAACTTGCACGAGTACGCCCTCGGCATTACCTCAAACAACCTTCATTACGGGCCGGTTCATAATCCATGGAATCTGGAGTACACACCGGGCGGCTCTAGCGGGGGATCGGCTGCTGCCGTAGCTGCAGATCTGAGTGTGGCGTCGATCGGGACCGATACCGGCGGGTCTGTACGTATCCCGGCCGCGTCGTGCGGCGTTGTCGGACTTAAACCTACCTATAACAAAATTCCGACACAAGGGGTATTTTACGTTTCCTGGACGCTCGACCATGTCGGTCCGTTAACTGCCAATATGACGGATTTGGCCATCATGATGGAGGCGCTGACGAATCAGAGCTACCTGCCTTATCTGAAGCAGGATATACGCGGGTTGCGCGTCGGTGTCCCAACGAGCTTTTTCAACGAGCATATCGAAGCGGAGACGTATCAGCTGTATCTCGCCGCCTTACATGCGCTGGAGCAGCTCGGCGCGGTCTTGATCGAAGTGGACGTTTCGTTCATCCATGACTATCAGCAAAAAATATTGAACATCGCTGCCTCCGAAGCGGGGTATGTTCATCGCGAGCGTATGGAATGCTGCCTGTCCCAGTACGGAGCGGATGCAAGAGCGCTGCTGGAATCTTCGCTAACGATCACCTCCCGACAATATATTGATGCTTTGAAGGCAAAGGAGGATTATATGAAGCAATTCGGACAGCTGTTCCGTGAACAGATCCAGGTGCTTGCAACTCCGACGATTCCGATTGCAGCGAGAAAAATCGGGGTCGAACAGGTACAATTCGGCTCGTATACCGAGAGCCTCTTTGACGCGATGACCCGCTATACCGAAATATTCAATGCCGTAGAAACTCCTGCGCTTTCCATCCCATGCGGCATAACGAGCGAAGGGCTGCCTGTCGGTTTGCAGCTGGTAGCCGCCTGGGGAAGGGAAGACCGGCTGATTCGCGCGGGTTATGCATACGAACAAAACCAACTGGCTGACTTCTACCGAATTCGGGACGAAATTTGCGCGGGTTATCATGCTTGACAAGTCGAACGGAGCAGGGCTATCTAGCCTTCCAAAAGGGGAACCGGCGGTTCCTCTTTTTTGCATGCAGCGAATAACACACCATATCCTTCAGGTACTGGAGTGACTATCAAGATTAGCAAAATGGTCAGTCATTGACGAAGTACGGTGAAATACAGCTATAATTCATTTACATGCTGAACCGAAACCATATCAACTCCTTTGCGTCTATCATTTATTGAATTGAATGGAGGAAAATGCGATGTCGACCTGTACTGTATGCGGTGCTGTCCTTCTCGAGGGAAAGACGTGTGAAACGATATTTAACGAATTTATGGCACTTGAATTCATGGACCCCGGTTACGGGCGGGTCCACTTTCTCACTTTCGCCTGCTACATGGTTCAACATGAGCGCTACAGTGATGCTGCGTATGTCTGGATACAATCAGCATTACGGAACTATCTGGAGAAAACCTATACTATAGAATGGATTCTTCAGGATGCCGCCCAAGGACCAGGAAGCACCAAGGATATCCTGCGGAACCAGGCTGATCGGACTCTGCCCAAGGTAGAGTGGACCATGACCATTGCTGACGTGGCTGCGCAGATGAATGACGCAGAAAGCTATTGCAAGCTTATTGAGAGATGGGCACATATCACACTGAAAGAAATGGGACCGCTTATTTTGAATAAAGGATAGATAAAGGGATCAACAGTTGAAAAAGGAGGATATGGGATGTTCAAGATCGGGGAGTTCTCCAAGCTCGCGGGCGTGACGGTGAAGACGCTGCGACACTACGACCAGTTGGGACTATTAAAGCCCATACATATAGATGAGGAATCGAAGTACCGTTACTATACAGCCGAACAGCTGCTAACTGTCCGCCGCATTGCGAGTTTTAAAGAGCAAGGTCTGACCCTTGAGCAAATGCGGCCCCTCATGGCCGATTCAGCCGCACTGACTGATGCGGAATCTATGCTGAAGGAGAAACGGGAAGAACTGAAGCGTCTAATACAAGCCATGGAGCGGCAGGTCGTAGAGATTGACGAGCGGCTCGTGCAGCTTGATCGAATATCAGAAACGACGGAGCTGGTCAAGGAAGAGGAAGAGGGATTCGCATTGCACCGTGTAGAGCCGATTCTCGCGGCTTCCATACGTGAGCAGGTTCCGAAAGACCATTTGTGCTTACTGCTCGATGAACTGAAGCAATACGTCCGAGGGCACGGGGAGCAAGCGGATCATAAGGTGATGATTATTTGGCACCGACGAGCTGACGGCAGCAGCTCACTTTCAGATATAGAGGTTGCTATCCCTATATCAAAGCCTATCCCGTACGGCCGTAGGGTCAAGGTTGGCATTTTGCCAGGCTTAGAGACGGCTGCTTCACTCAAGCATCTCTGTGATCCGTACCTTGACGATTGCAGAGCGGAAGAAGAGCTGCAAGGTTGGATAAAAGCCGAAGGCTATCGGCGGCTTGAGGCGGAACCGACCCGGGAGGTCTTCTTGACGTCGGATAAGGATATCTATGGCCGTTTACGTCTTACAGAGGCTATTGTGCCTGTGGAGCCTTTGCCGTCCGACGTGTGAATCCCTTTTTCGATTAGAAAAAAAATGATTTTACAAATCGACTTGACTCTACCCTTTAGGGGAGGGTTTAGAATGGCCTTAACCATTCAATAAGGAGTGATTTGTAATGAGTATGAAGCGTTTGGAGAACCGTATCGCAGTCGTCACAGGAGCAAGCAGGGGGATAGGAAGAGCCATAGCGATCCGGCTTGCTTCCGAGGGGGCGTTAGTTGCCGTGCATTACGGCAGACGGCGGGAGGCTGCAGACGAAACGGTCTATACAATCGAAGCGGCAGGTGGCAAAGCCTTCGCAGTCGGTGCCGAGTTGGACTCCCTGGATGGAGTTTACCAGCTGTTGAAGGGTATGGACGAGGAACTTATTCGCCGAACCGGCAGCAATCAGTTCGATATTCTTGTTAATAATGCGGGCATTGGCACTTCTTCGTCGTTTCAAGATACGAACGAGGCGGATTTCGATCAAGTGTTCGAGGTTAACGTTAAAGCCCCGTTCTTCCTCGTTCAGAAGTCGCTGGACCGTCTGCGAGATGGCGGGCGTATCATTAATATCTCATCTGGGGTTACACGTATTGCTTATCCTCATCTCATGGCCTATAACTTAACCAAAGGCGCGATCAATACGTTCACCCTGCATTTGGCTCAGTTGTTGGGACCGCGGGGAATCACCGTGAATGCAGTTATGCCCGGTATCGTCGACACGGATGTGAATGCGTCATGGCTCCACACTCCGGACGGTCGCAAGCATGCCGAAGAGATGTCGGTACTCGGCCGCGTTGGCGAGCCTTCGGACATCGCTGATATTGTCGCGTTCGCGGCATCACCGGATGGACGTTGGGTAACCGGGCAGATGCTTGACGCCACCGGCGGCTCACATTTGTGAATGGGGCGTTTTTGGAACATTACGAATGCTGTCAACATAAAGCGAATCCTTCTATTGATCGAAACTGTGACTCACGGAGTGCTGTCATCGCGGAACGAAGTGTTTGTCAAGCAAATCGCGAGCTAATCAAGTATATATGTAATGATGAGAACGTAAGCGTCCCCGGCCGATGACCGCTGTCATCCCGGGGACGTTCGTATGGAATGGAACCAATTACGGCTTCGGCACCACCAGATCCTCGGCGATTCGGACGGAGCATATCCTTAATGTTTTGTTTGCTGCTTCATGCCCACACCTGTCTACAGAAAAGAATGAAAGGTGCGTTCTTATTGGGTCAGGTTCGCATTGCCGCTGTTTTCATTAGATTTTGTTACTCTAATTTATAGCGCATATGATTGCAATTTCCTTATTAGCAACATTAAAGTTTAACAGAGCCATTTATTATTAAGTTTTGTTAAACAATAATCTAGATTGATACTCTTCCAAATTCTTGATATACTAAAATAGGAACAAACATTCGTAAATGATACTTGAATTGGCAGAAACTTACCACAGTTTGCGTCTGTTTAAATTTAATGTGTAATTATTGGCCCAAAAAGGGTAGCCGGAGGAAAGAAAACTTATGAAATTAACAATTATTAATGATGTGCGAACTAATAATTTTAATGATTATCTTTTATTGCAAAAGATTACAGGACTGTGGAAAGAGGCTTCTAATAGTCTGACTAATCGAGACATTATTATCTATGGTGTCTATCATGATTACGAGAGTGACTATAAAGGGGACTATACATTAAGTGTTGCTTTTGAAGATAGCAAAAGCGAATCTTCACTTGAAATACCAGATAGCGCTGAATATGAAATCTTTAATGTGGATTCAGCAGAAGAACAGGGAGTTATAAACACTTGGAGGAAGATATGGGAACGTGAGAATTCTGGTACCTTGAAAAGAGCGTACACATATGATTTTGAGAAATATTATCCCAATGGGGAAATTGAGATTTACATAGCAATTAAGTAAATCAAGCAGGCGAAATTTGCACTTATATGATGGGGAAACCCAATAGGATGGAGATTCTAAGCCAGTTTCGCTCTAGCAAAACTTGAGATGCGGAAGGAACCACGCGTACATATACCGAATACACCCAATAAGCCTTGCAGGTCGGGTGGTGCTCGGACAGAAGGATCCTGGAAGAGTAGAACATCACCTACCAAACAATATTCAAACACTCACTAAGTGGGTGTTTTTTTGTTTTATTAGCTTCTTTTATTGATTTAAGGATTCCCAACCGGAATTCATTTTGTCGGTCAAACGAAATATTTCCCGAATATTAGGGTAGGTGCCTAAATTAAATTACATAAATTAAAAGCGCGCCCCTTAGGAAATAATAAGTCCATAGATAAGACCAATAACAAAATAAAGCGTTCTACAGCCGGAAGGCCATTTAACATGCTCAGCTTGCGGACTAGCTATACAAGGTAAGAAATTGAAAAAAACGTCAGCAGGAGCTATGTAAAATTTTGAAATCTGCTCCCTCGATTATGACGGAAAGCGCCATGGAGATGGCAGTGCGCTTGTCACATCCGGCGAACCGTGGTTTACGGATCGAACACTGTGCCAGAGCTCCCGAGGCTTATCAGCAGACTCTTCGCGTATTCTATCAAAAAGCTTGATAGTACCAATGAAACCCGATTCTTCAGAAGCGCTTTTTTCTGGGGATTGGGTTATTTTTTTGTTATAAAAATCCTCATTTATAAACGCTATTGACACGACACCAAATGGTGTCATATAATTAAAGTGTTACTAAATGGTGTCCAATTGGCAGTTTGTCATTTGAAAAGCTTGAAGCCTGAACCCGTTTCAATTGAAAATCATTAGGAGGAGGATACAAATGAGTAATGTTATCGGTGCGCAAACAACGGTGAGAGTAGAAACCCAGCCCCGAGGAAAAATAATTGCTTACTGGTCAGTCACCTTATTGCTAGCTGCAGCTGTTATGTTAAGCGGTATCGGACAATTGATGCAATATGGAGGTAACATCGAGCTAGTGACGAGTCTTGGTTACCCTTTATACATTTTGACCATTCTTGGGGTCTGGAAAGTGCTTGGAGCCATCGGTCTTGTCGTGCCAGGTTTTCCTCGGCTTAAAGAATGGGTTCATGCAGGCATCTTCTTTCTCATGACGGGTGCGGCTTTATCTCATGTATTTGCTAGCGACTATGGTGATTACGGGTTTCATATTATCCTCCCGCTTTCATATGCTGCCTTAAATATTGCCTCGTGGGCTCTGCGTCCGAAGAGCCGAATACTTTAATGGGAGGTGAAGTAAAACGGCTATCCCTTTGTATCTACCATTGATTACTACACAGAAAATACGATTTTGGAGGGGGTGCTATGAGCGATAACAACCATTCGCGGGATGTGTTTGACGCGATTGCAGATCCAACCAGGCGCCAGCTCATTCGATTAATTGCAGAGGCCGGGGAGATCCCGCTTCACGAATTAACGTTGCATTTTCAAATGGGTCGTACCGCGGTATCCAAGCATTTGACCATCCTGAAAGAAGCCGGGTTGGTACATGACCGAAAAGTCGGCAGAGAAACACGATTTAGGCTTAATGCCGCTCCACTCAGAGAAATTCAAGATTGGGTCGCTTTTTACAGCAGGTTCTGGAGTATGAATATGCTTCGTTTAAACCAACTATTAGAGGAGGAAGAGGAATGAGTTTAGCATTAGCGTTAGATTTTCAATACACGACAACGATCGAGAAGCTTTGGTCCGCTTTAACCGATTCAAGCAAGCTTGCCAAATGGGTGGTCAACATCCACTCAGGTCAGGCAATGGAAAATGATTTTAAACCTATCGTAGGACACCGTTTTCAGTTTCGCACTCAGCCAACCGAATGGTGGAATGGAATTATTGACGGCGAAGTGCTTATCGTGGAAGCGCCGAACCGTTTGTCCTATACTTGGGCCAGCGGAGGGGAAAAACACACGGTCACCTGGACACTACAGGATTTAGGGAACGGAAAGATAAACCTTCATCTCGATCAAACCGGATTCGCCAATGTTCAAGGACTTGAAGGCGCCAAGTATGGCTGGGGAAAATGGTGCGGCGAGCTTGAAAAGGTTTTGGAGCAATAAACCCTGATCATCATAAACCGGCTGCATGAGAAAATGCAGACCGGTTTATGTCTGCTTCGGACAATTGTCGTTTTGAGCAAAATAGTGAATCCATTGAAGATAAAGAACGTGAGGGGGTGTGCAGCTTAATCATCCAGTTGTAAAAAATGGACAGACCTTAAGTATCTGTACACGATGAATGATACAATGTGAATAGAAGTAGAAGTGAACATATTGGAAGGGCGTGAATCATGAGCATAGCTGATCAGGAGTACATCATAATCTCAGGAGCGAGGGAAAACAATCTCAAGAATGTGTCCTTACGCATTCCCAAGCGGAAGATTACCATTTTTACCGGGGTTTCTGGTTCCGGTAAGTCATCGATCGTATTCGATACTATTGCCGCCGAATCCCAAAGACTGCTGAATGAAAACTTCAGCATGTTCGTCCGCAACTTTTTGCCGCGTTTTCCGCAACCGGATGCAGACGCGATTGAGAACCTGAGCATGGCTGTTATCGTGGATCAGAAGCGGTTGGGGGGCGGCTCTCATTCCACGATGGGCACAATAACCGATATCTCTCCTATTCTCCGTCTGCTCTTCTCCCGAGTCGGTCAGCCCTATGTTGGACAAGCGCATATGTTCTCGTTTAACGATCCGCAAGGCATGTGTCCCGTGTGCAACGGGATTGGCCGCAGCTTGCGCATCGATATGAGCAAGGCCGTTGACATGTCAAAGTCATTGAATGAAGGAGCGATCTTGCTCCCCGGTTATTCGGTGGATAGCTTGGATTTGACGATGCTTGTGCAATCAGGGCCCTTCGAACCCGACAAAAAGCTGAGTGATTATCCGGAGGAGGAGCTGGACCAACTGCTGTACGGCAAGGCAAAGAAAGTGGCGACACAGTTCGGTGGTAAGACGATGAACATTACGGTGGAAGGCTGCATCGAGAAGTTTACTAATAAGTATATCAAACGTGATGTAAAGACGATGTCCGAGCGGACACAACAAACGGTTACGCCGTTCATCACCGAGGGCATCTGCCCCAGCTGCCACGGTGCGAGACTCAGTCAGGCCGCACTCAATTGCAGAATCAATGGATACAATATTGCGGAGCTGTCCTCCATGGAGGTCGGGGATCTGATCCGCGTCATAAAGGAGATTGACGACGCGATCGCCGCTCCAATCGTCAAGTCGCTATCAGAGATGCTGCAGCATCTGGTTGATATCGGACTTGATTACTTAACGCTGGACCGTGAGACAGATACATTGTCCGGCGGCGAGTCGCAGCGCGTCAAGATGGTGAAGCATTTGAGCGGCAGTCTGGTGGATGTCACTTATATCTTCGATGAGCCGAGCGTTGGCCTGCACCCGCGTGATGTACACCAATTAAACGAATTGCTTTTGAAGCTGCGAGACAAGGGCAATACCGTGATTGTTGTCGAGCATGATCCCGATGTGATTAAGGCGGCGGATCATATCGTCGACGTCGGCCCTCACGCCGGCAGCCGCGGCGGCTCCATCGTATATGAAGGAAGCTTTCAAGGCCTGCTGGAGTCAGGTACACTGACAGGCACCCATATGAAGCGGCCGCTCCAGCTGAAGCACAACTGCAGGAAGCCATCCGGCAAGCTGACTGTCAATAATGCTACACTGCACAACCTTCGGAACGTGAGTGTGGATATTCCAACCGGAGTGCTTACCGTAGTGACGGGTATCGCTGGCTCGGGCAAGAGTACACTGATTAACGAGGTATTCCTTGGTAAGCATCCGGATGCGATCGTCATCGATCAATCGGCGGTAGGAGTGTCAACCCGCTCGAATCCCGCAACTTATACAGGCATTATGGATGATGTGCGCAAGGCGTTTGCTTCCGCGAACAAGGTCAGCCAAGGCTTATTCAGCTTCAACTCCAAGGGAGCCTGTGAGAATTGCCAAGGGCTGGGAGTTGTCTATACAGACCTGGCATACCTAGACAGTGTGAAGCTGCCTTGTGAAGTATGCGGAGGCAGACGGTTCAAGGAAGAGGTGCTTGCATATAAACTAAACGGCAAGTCAATTGCAGATGTGCTGGAGATGACGGTAGAGCAGGCATTGGAATTTTTTCAGCTAAAAGAGGTTGTACGCAAGCTCCAGGCTATGTGTGATGTGGGGCTAAATTATATTACACTCGGCCAACCGCTCAGCACGCTCTCGGGCGGGGAATGTCAACGCATCAAGCTGGCAAGCGAGCTGCATAAGAAGGGCAGCATTTATGTGATGGACGAGCCTACGACCGGTCTGCATATGTCAGATATCGGTCATCTTCTGGGGATCATGAACCGCCTCGTTGACGCCGGGAATACGGTGATCGTCATCGAGCACAATCTCGAAGTGATCAGTCAAGCGGATTGGATCATCGATATGGGACCGGAGGGAGGTAGCAAGGGCGGTCAGGTGGTATTCGAGGGTACACCTTCGCAGATCATCCATGCGGAGCGGTCGATCACGGGAAAATACTTGGGGTAAATTCCACATTAACTGACAAGGTTTGTCAGTGGATTGATTTTATACTTGGATTAAGAAGAGTGAAACATCCTGTAGAGATTTACAACACCGCCGTTTCGAGTGTATGCTAACCCTACTAAAGGAGGAGAAGAATCTATGATAAAACAATTGATTATCGGAGACGCCAAGCAAGAGCTTGCCGCTACACGCCGTATCCTTGAACGCTTGCCCGAGGAGCATATGAACTGGAAGCCGCACATGAAATCAATGACGTTAGGCGGATTATCCACGCACTTGGTCAACCTGGTGAACTGGCAAATCGCGATTTTCCTTTCCGCTGAATTAGATCTCTCGACTTTACCGGACCGCCGGGAAGCTTTGGAGAATCGCGAAGACGTACTGAAGGAATTTGACGAGAACCTTGTCAAGCTTGAAGAGCTATTAGACGAATGCGACGAGAAAACACTCGGGGAGGAATGGACCTTACGACACGGTGACCATGTCATCCTGCGCCAACCGCGGGCGATCGCGCTGCGCACCTTTGGATTAAGTCATATGGTCCATCATCGTGCGCAGCTCGGGGTATATTTGCGGCTGCTTGATATTCCAGTGCCAGGCTTTTATGGCCCTTCGGCTGACGAAGAAAGTAAATGAACTACGATGTGCCTGATAGACGAAGGGTATCGGCTTTTACGCTGGTACTCTTTTTTTCGTGGATTAATGCTTCAGTCTCCGGAAGGACCAGAAGCCCCTTAGCGCGTGTTTCTGTTTATCTCACGTAAACAAAGCGGCAGGCTGCCCGCATATACCGCTCATCACGGATCTTCACGGACAACTCCGTAATTTCTTTAATAACGCCGCTGCCGACTAGCTCATCGCCGCGAAATACGATAATAGGCGTACGATCGTTAGCAGCCGTATACAGGTGGATTTCGGATGTTAATTCGCGGAATCCCTTATAGAGCTTCGTTCGTTTCAATGGGGGTGCTCCTGACTGTTTAAGGTTATACTTGGTCCATAATGTGTTTGAAAAATAAAAAAGTGCGTTGCCATAGGCATTGCACTTTTATTTGTATGTATGTTTTTGACACGGTTTAATGCAACATAGATGACCTCGCCATTCATAATCGTAGTATAACCGATCGAAAATGATAAGTCTATACTTTTTCCTAAATTTCCCTTATTTTATTTAAGTATCGATGATCGAAAGGAGGAGCATTTACTTTGAAGATTGGACTAAAGGTTTATGAATTAAAGAAAAAATAATAAAAAAAAAAATCATGCGTTTTTTTAGCAATTTGATATTTATGGTACGTGAGCAGTGGGGCGAAGAGCACGGAATCGATATTTCAGGAGGCGAGGAGCAGAAGATCGCATTGGCACGCGCCATCTACAAGGATGCTCCAATCGTTGTGCTGGATGAGCCTACCGCTGCCCTCGACCCCATATCCGAATTTGAAGTGTATTCAAAATTTAACGAAATGATTGGATGTAAAACGGCATTATTTGTGTCCCATAGACTTTTAGTACAATTAGGCACACATCTTGAATTACTTAAGAATTCGACTGGGACATATTTTGAGCTATGGAACGCACAGGCTCAGTATTATGCGGAAAAGGGCGAAGATATTAGTCTAAACGAGATTAATTGACGGGCAGGATACGTCAGTGGTTTTGTGGAAACTATTGCGTAATGCTTATGGAAGACATTCACGCCATGATAACCTATGGTATGCTCTTGCCTGAATATACAATTTTGGAGGGATAATCCATGAAAATAGGAGCGGCTCGAGAGGCGGCAACGGAGTGGATCAAGCATTATGCTAGTCAGGAAGCATGGTTCATGGGGGCGTATTTCAGCGGCTCGACGGTTGGTCAGCCGGATGACGTAATGATGTCATTGGGCTCCGACATTGATGTTGTCGTTGTTACCACTGAAGCAAAAGCACCTCTAAAACTGGGGAAGTTCATCTACCGTGATGTGCTGATCGAAATAACCTTCATATCGTGGAACCAGATCGCCTCTGCGGAGGAGGTACTGGCATCGTATCACCTGGCAGGCAGCTTCCGCGTAGATACCATCATTGCAGATCCAACCGGACAGCTGCGCGGCGTGCAGCAGAAGGTATCGCACCATTTTGCCGAGAGGGAATGGGTGCGGCGCCGCTGCGAAAACGCTAAGCAGAAGATAGAACATGGGTTAAAGAATATCGATCTGACTGCACCATGGCATGACCAGTTTATGTCATGGCTGTTCATGACCGGAGTCACCACGCATGTCCTCCTCGTCGCAGCTGTACGCAACCCTACCGTGCGGCTTCGCTATCTGGCTGCGTACAAAGTGCTTCAGGAGTTCGGGCGAACCGAATTCTATCCGGAATTGTTGAGGTTATTGGGCTGCGAGCACTGGACCCCCCAGCGCACCAGCCATCATCTGAGCGCGCTTGCCCGTACCTTCGACGCTGCAGCAGCGCATGCCAAGACCCCATTCTTCTTCAGCAGTGACATTACAGCCGCTACACGACCGATTGCGATTGACGGCAGTCGCAGCCTTATCCGCGACGGATATCACCGCGAAGCAGTGTTCTGGATCGGGGTGACTTTCGCTAGGTGCCACAAAATGCTCTCTATAGATGCCCCAAAACTACAAGTTGAGCTAGCTCCGGCGTTTGAGCAATTCGTCATCGACCTCGGCATTACTTCATCCGATAGCCTTGTGCGTCGTGCCGAGGACGTGCAGCAGTTTCTACAGCGGCTCTGGGATGAAGCCGAATTAATTATGCAAGCCAATTAATCCGGCAGCAAAGTGCTACTAATTGGTGAATGATTTATCTTTCAATTATGATTATCAGACAGAACGAAGCCTTAAGCAATAGTTAACAACAATTAGAATCTACTGCACTTTTATCACCAAGGAGGCATCCACATCCTGAATACAGCTGCGGCCGGAGATGGTTAGCTGCAGCTCGGTTTCCGCGATAAGTTGTTCCAGCAGCTTCACGACGCCCATTTCTCCTGCTACGGCCAACGCATAAGCATAAGGACGGCCCAAGAGTACGGCGGAAGCGCCGAGCGCAAGGGCCTTCATTATGTCGGCGCCCCTGCGGATGCCGCTGTCCAGAAGAACAGGAACTCTACCTCTAATGGCCTCGGCTATCGAAGGAAGACTATCGAGGGTCGCTACCGCTCCGTCCAATTGTCTTCCTCCATGGTTAGAGACGACGATACCGTCTACCCCGTGCTCTACCGCCATAATGGCGTCGTCTGGATGGGTGATGCCTTTGATCAATAATGGAAGCTTCGTTTGCTTGCGAATGAAATCCAGTTCCTTCCATGTAAAACAAGTATTATTTCCTTCTTCAAGCGCCTTTTTGACAGCCGCTTTCTTGTCTTGTTCCGGAGGCTCCTTCAGCAACGCAAGAAATACGGGATCGGTAAAATAATTCCCCATCCCTTGTCCGGAAAGGAAGGGGAGGTAAGCATTGCGAAGATCCGTTTCGCGCCATCCGAGAAGGGTGGAGTCCACTGTGACGACGATGGCCGAGTATCCGGCTGCTTCGGCGCGGCTGATAAAGCTTTTGGTCAAATCGTGATTTTTGGGTGGATACAATTGAAACCACCGAACCGCATCTTTCATGGCATCTGCCACTTCTTCCATAGGCTTACTGGAAACATTGCTGAGAATATAAGGAACGCCAAGCTTTGCCGCTGCTTTAGCAGGACCGAGCTCGCCGTCGGGATGGAGAATCGTATTGACACCGATAGGCGCCAGCAGGAACGGGACCGGGAACCGGCAGCCAAATAGGGAAGTAGTCAGATCATGCTGGGAAATATCGCAGCACACCCGGGGCCGGATTCGGTACTTTTGAAACGCCTCCACATTGCTCCGATTCGTATCTCCTGCTCCGGCAGATCCATAAACATATCCGAACGGTGCGGCGGCAAGCGTTTTTTTCGCCCGTTCTTCCCATTCATCAATCGAAATTGGCAGCAGCTTGGCCGCCTCATCCCCGGACTCGTAAATTTTCATCTGAATGTCTTCACTGTGCAAAGTCAAATTCCCTCCGCAAACCCATTTTCTTTCAATGATAAGTAAACGTGTTTATCATCTCCGACTTATTCCTTTTTGATTCTCAAGAAAATACGCGATGTCCCCGTTTTCCCAGCAATCGAAGGGCTAAGTAGAGGCCCATGCAAACAGCGAAAAATAATAAACCGCCAACCGAACGGGCCAAAGCGGATTCGGCACCGATATATAGCAGGAAGGCAGCATACGGATTGTACAGGATGCCGACTCCGGCCAGGAACAACGTCCCGATTGCTAACGGCTGCAGGGGGAAGATACCTCGACATCGTTTTCTCAGAAAACTGATGTTCCAAACCAGTGCAATGCATTCCAGTGTGAAGACACCTATCGCCGCTCCGGAATAGCCGAATCCTGGAATGGCAACGAAATAATATGCGGCTGCGGCAGAGCCGATCAATCCGAAGAGAAGCCCGAACAGGGGGATCGTCTTTTGCTCGGAGGCCCATAACATCGTCGTCGTTAGCTCCCGTATCCCGGTAATGAGAGGGGCAAATGCCAAACAGCGAATCGCCTCGGCCGCCCCAAGGCTGCCGAAAATAAGATTAGACAGTTCAGCAGCATGTGCATATAGAAACATCATCGAACTGATGCCCAATATCCATCCGATTTCCAGAGATAGATTGGAACGTTCGGCAAACTCTTTGGTCTTGCCACTCTCCCAATCGGCCGTTAATTTGGGAGCAGTTGTAAACGATAGTGCAGCGGTGACCATCGTGGGTAAATAAACGATCGTCGCCGCCATTCCGAAGATTTCTCCGAACATCGCGAACGCTTCCGTTTGACTAAGTCCAGATACCTGCAGCCGATTGGGGATAATTAGGGTATCCAAAACGTCGGAGGCCGGTACAATTAAGCGGGTGAGGGTAATGGCCAGGGAGGATTGAATGAACCAGAATACGCCTGGCCCGATGACCAGCCAGCGGTAGGCTGGGGTTCTAACAGACCTGAAGCTTCCAATAGACGATCCCCTGGAATGGCAGTAAAACCAAATGATAAGAAAACCCAGTGCTATACAAGCACCTGTAAAGGCGCCGAAGACCGCTCCACCCGCAGCGGCATGAATACCGTAATTCATCCATAGGATGACTAGCAGCAGCATCGTGCCGACGCGAATGATTTGTTCTACCATTTCGGATACGGATACCATCCCATAATATTCAAGACCTTGCAAGTAGCCGCGATACAGCTGCAGAAGAGGGACGATTGCAAGAGCAGGCACCATACAGCGGAGCGGAAACGTTAATCGGTCGTCACCAAAAAAATGGGCAAGCTGGGGAGCCAGAACGAAGAACAGGATGCCCAGGCTAGTCCCCAGCATGAAGAAAGGGATCGCTATATTGTGAAAAAAACGCTGTCCTCGTTCCTGATCTTTTGCGGTCATTAGCGCCAAGGAGGTTGGAAATCCTCCGGAAATCAATGTTAGAGCGAAGCCGTATATGGAGTAAACCATCTGGTAAATGCCCGTGCCTTCTGGACCAAGCAGCCGAAATAAAGGAATACGGACTGCCAGTCCGATAAGTTTAATAAGAAAAATAGCGCTAGAACGCAGCGCTGTTTGTTTAATAAAGGCGGGAAGCTTCATCTTTTCACCCCAAAGGATTTGTCCAAATCATTATATGAACAAGCTCCTGGAGGTAGACTTCTCCGCGCCTTTTAATCGTTGATATGAATTAATATATATTTGGTTGTCCGATCCCAGCCCAAGTCGAAGGGCACACGATACCGGTCGGCGGTATGGGAGTTTACCAAAGGGTATCCGTTCGCATCCACTCCGATTACGATGGAGAAATGGTCCGTATCCCCATCCAATACATAACCGATCAAATCGCCCGGCTGTAATTTAGCGATGGCTCCATGAGGATGCTTATCACTGGGCCGGGTAACTTCCGTGAAGGTTCCTTTGCCAATGAGCCGGCCGTACCCCGAGTACAGCAAGAAACGTTCAAAGGCATCCGTCTGCACCCAGGATTGGCTTCCCCCTCCATGGTATCTCCATATATTTGACATCGGCAAGCCGCCGCCTTCCTTAGCATCGCCAAGAACTTGGGAGGCAAAATTCGTACAGTCTCCTCCAAGAGGCGTATAATCCCGATATTTCCGGTTATACCGATTGTTATTTCCAGCCCCCCAGGCTAACCCCGCATATTTATTGGCGTAAGCGACCGCGCGTTCCCGATTGTACCGTCCCTTTGTCTGAGAAGCTTCATGATGAGGAGCCAGCTGGGGGAAGCCGGCCGGGGAATCAGGTATTAAATCCGGGTTCTCCTCGAGCGGATCCAGATACCATTCCTTTTTCACAATCCACTCATCCCGTTCCTTGATCAATGTAAGAGCATGCCGTGTACCAATTCCGAACGATTGAGGGGGCAGGTGATGCGATTCGTACTCGTAGGATATTTTTGCCGACTGAACCAGTGAAACCGTGGCTAGGCTGTCGTTCTTTTTGATGCGTACAATTCGAATAACCGGCTCGGCAGAGACCATTCGGACACCGCGTTTCTTGGCCCAGGTCTGGATATATTTTGCACGTTTAAGCTCCATTTGATAAGCATACCTGCTGGCACTTTCGGTTTGATTGTAGTACTTCTGGATAGCTTCGGGCTGCTGATGAATGAGAAGGCTATTGCGATCCTTATATAGTTGTTGTATAAATACAGTCACCTCATCCTTAACTCCACTACCCTGTATCGAATTCAAAGCGTAAGCATCCATAGGTGAAGCGATCATGGTGAACAAAACCCCGATTAGCAGAGACAAGCGCAGCACGTAGATAAATCCCCCTTAAGTTCGTTATGCCAAAAAACATTCCAATCCCTTGAATCGACATTCCAAAGCAAAGGAAATCCAACTTTTATCCTTCCCCGCCTGATCGGTGATATGCTAAGGGGTTCAGACCCTTAATTTGGAAGCGGAGGCTTGAGCCTGATTAAGTATAGAATACCCAGGGGCATCGAATAAACCCATTGCCTTTATTTATATTGGTTTATCCTAAAAAGTCGGGGGAACACTGTTCATTGTACTTGATCTATTCAACTATCTAATTGGAGTGAGTACCTTGACTTATGAATGTTATTACTGTAAAAAAAGTACAAACCATCATGATGATTCGGCTCATAGTATCACCCTTTATGATAAGGATGGCCTTGAGGAAGACATCGAGCTTTTATGCAATGAATGTTACTCGGATTGGTTATTGTCTCTGAAGGTTTGAACATGGAAGAGTTTGAAGGAAGAGCTTGCCTGCGGCAGGCTCTTTTTTAACGTTTCCGATAATATCACCAGGTAATCTATATCAGATGTTGTCCTTATGAAACTGATCAAGAATGATTTATAAATTTTTAGCTGAAAAGCCGCATCCGATGCGGCTTTTTCATTTTGTGGCATCAAGCTTCTGTCATAGACTGCTTATGCCCGAATTTTTGTTAACACTTGTCTTTGCCTATTCCAGTTCTCTCCATTGATCATATGGTATGTAGACATTGCTAAAAGGAGGATTTATATGGCAGAACATGTGAAGGTAAGCCCACGATTCAGAAAGCTTTGCATCCAATTTGGAAGAATTTTGGGGGGAGAATCTGAGATCGATCAGGGTCCTGTTTGTTTTGTTACACGAATGACGAATCTTCGGGCGAGGATCTTGGGAAGAAGAACCCTTTCCCCATTAGTTCAAATGCAAATGTTTTCGTTTGAATCTCTTGATGCTTCGGGAAGGGCACTTTGTTTAGGCGAGACTGCGGTACATCAAAATCAGGTTAACCGATTAATGTCGAATCTTCGTAAACGCGGAATTAAAGTCACTGCGGTCCATAATCACTGGTTAAAAGAAAATCCACGCTTAATGTATATGCATTGGGAAGCTGTTATGAATCCTGTTGTTTTTGCTAGAAGAACCAAAGAATCCATTTCATTCTTGGGTTAATTGCAGCTGTTCAGCATGGGCAAAGGAATTTTATCATAAAAGCGAAAGGAAGGATTCATATGGCTGTGAAAGTAAGTCCACGCTTTAAAAGACTATGTAACCAATTTTCTAGCATTTTAGGTGGTACAGAGCATGAGATTACAAAAGGACCCGTATGTTTTGTCAGTAGAAATCGGAAAGTTAACGCCTCGATATTAGGAAGACGCACCACATCGCCATTGGTCCGTTATCAGCTGTTCTCTTTTGAATCCTTGGACAGTTCTGGTCGTGCTTTATGTTTGGGGGAAACAGCCCTCTTCCAAAACCAAGTAAATCAGTTGCTGTCCAATCTTCGCAAAAACGGAATTAAAGTAACAGCAGTTCATAATCACTGGCTGTTTGAGAACCCGCGTCTAATGTATATTCACTGGGAATCGATTGATAAGCCAGTAGATTTTGCAAGGAAAGTAAAACGTTCGATTGCATTTTTGGGATAAACTATCATCAAAAAACATCGCAGCTATTTGAGGCGATGTTTTTTGATCGGGAATGCTGAACTTTTGTTATTCATCCACCGTTTCGAACAAATGCCTTGAAAGTTTTCGATTTATTCTTCTTTGGTTTTGAAGCTTTAACTGGCGTGCAATTGTGTAACCAATAAGAAATGTGGGAGCCGAGGTATTGCCGTCAACGGTAAAAGGGATAATGGAAGCATCGGCTACTATTAAATTTTTTACACCATGAACGCGACCTCTACGATCAACTACACCGCCGTTCTTTAACGGAGCCATCCGTAAAAAGCTTTGCTGATGATGGTTATGATCGAAATTCTCCTTGATATATTGTTCCAATTTCGAATCGTTATCAATAACGTCGGGTTCAGGCGAAATGAGCTTGTAAGACGGGTCTATTGCTTCTAATTCTGCAGCAATATTTTTTACATATATTCTAAAAATATTTTTTATTGCTTCCATATCCTCAGGATTAGCGATAAATCCTTCGTCCGCAAGCACGATTTTTAACGGGTCGTTATTTTGAATACGAATGCTTCCTCGGCTTTTCGGCCGAAGATATAGAATTGCCAATGTTAGCATGCCCTTCGAACCCAAACCTATGAGTTGTACAGCACGCCTGCCAGGTGCGGCTCCGGTAGGGTCGGGCAAGAACGCTCCTCCAGAGTATAAGCTGTTCGGGTCATTCGCGGGGAGCGCATGATCTCTAGGATTGGCAGAGAATACGGCAAAGTTGAGCGTATGATTTCTTATGCTCTTACCTACGTGCGGATTATTGAAAATCACCGGGATGCCGGCCTGCTTAAGTAATTTACCAGGACCGATGCCGGATAACATTAAAAGCTGAGCACTGTTGATGCCGGCAGATATAATCACTTTTTTTCTTGCGGAAGCGGTTATGCATCTGCCTTCGCGTAAAAACTGAACGCCAACAGCCTTTTTGCCGGTAAAAAGAACCCTTAATGCCGTCGATTTATATATCACTTTAAGCTTGCGTCCATTCACTCCATGTCCATCGGCAGTCATAATATCTGAGGATAGGAAAGCTGTAGAAGAGCTCTCCCTGCGGCCGTCCGGATTTTGATACAGCTGCCATCGGGTGAAGGGCCCCAGAGTTGTATTTGGATCGTTATAATCGAGAATCTCAGGCAAACCAGTGGCCTGCTCTATTGCCGTAATCAGTTTTCTTGTCATCCCCGTCGGCTCCGTGGGGGTTTGCCTTATGTCGATCCTTCCCTTAAATCCTCTTGCCGCTTTATTGCTGGTTTTGCCGTTGTACTTTTCCAAACGTTTAAAACGTCGAATTGCCCGTCTCGGAGACCACAGCGGACCTAATAGCTGTTCCCATTCTTTTAATACTGCAGGAGTAGGCCGAACATACTGCTCGCCGTTAATGGAAGAGCCGCCTCCCGACAGCCGCCCTGTAGTCCATTCGAAAGCACGATCGTCGAGCCCTTTTTGGGGAACACCTTCTCCTTGCCAAAAATATTTTGGAAAAAAATGTTCTTCAAGCTCCAGGGCCTCAGAAGAATCCCTGATCGCTTTGTCCCGGTCGTTGTTTTCGCCAGCCTCCAATACGAGAACAGATGTTCTTTTGTCATCGGTTAGTGTTTTTGCAAGAACAGCTCCCGCTGGCCCCGTACCCACAATGATATAATCGAATGTTAGTTTCCGGTTCATTTCGATTCCCCTTTCATCGGATAATGTAGGGTATTATCATTGGGCGCCTGATGTGACGATGATCAATGAAAACCTGTAATGATAGCCTGATTCAGTCTTCAAATGTACATCAATCGCGGATTATCAAACAGACGATGGCTGTGGAAAGCGGTTAACGGATTTTGGATAGATTGCGGTATAGTTGGCAACGATAATTTAAACAAAATTTTATGAAGAGGAGGCTCGTTCATGTACTGGGATTCTTGGTCGATTAACCGAGTGTTGATTTTATTCGTCAGTTTAGCTTTTTTGTTGATTGGCATTCAAGTGACCATGTCGCATTACCGCCAAAACTTTCATCATAAAGCGATGTGGATGCCTGTCATTGCTTCACCTCTGTTCTTAGTAACAGGTCTTATACTCACGTGGTATAACCTGACATGGTTACATCAATTATTTATTTGGTTTATGTGGATCGGTGCCATCGCCGGCCTGTTAGGTTTTTACTTTCATTTTCATGGTGTAGGAGTCCGGGTAGGAGGTTGGTCGCGTCGAAACTTTTTAGTTGGACCGCCGATCATAATGCCCCTCATGTTTACTGCCTTAAATATCTTGGGCCTTATCGCATTGTATTGGAAAGGAAGGTAGCCGCATGTCCCATACAATCCATTATCCATCCTTCAATGTTATGAAAGAAAAAGATGCTTGGGATGATCATACCCAATCCATTGTCATCGCACGGTTAACCTCTGCGCTTGACTATTTGTTTTTGACTCAGCAAGAAGCTGAGCTGCTTTCAGTCCTTTGCAGTATTTTGGTAGACGATTCTACAGCCGATGTTCTCCAATATGTAATTAGCCATATCGACCAAACTCTTTTTTCATCTATAGGAGAAAGCCAACGGAAAGCGGGAGTTCCACCGGAGAAAGAGTTGATTCGTCAAGGTCTTCTTAACTTGGATCATAGTGCTAAGAATGCATTTGCCCTTACTTTTGTTGAGCTGGATCGTGTCATGCAGAAGCAGCTGCTGCAAAACATTAGTGAGGCAAAGGAGCCTCTCTCGATTTGGACCGGAATAACGCAGCAGGCATTTTTTCAAAAGCTGCTGAAGCTGACAATTGAATCTTATTGTTCCCATCCTAAAATATGGTCGAACATCGGGTATGCCGGCCCGGCTTATCCTCGTGGTTACATTCGTACGGATATCGGACAATTGGATCCTTGGGAGGCAAGGCTAGAACAATGAAGAGAAAATATGCGAACGAAGAAGTGGACGTCGTCATTGTTGGAGCCGGAGCAGCCGGCGGTGTGCTTGCCAAAGAATTGAGTGAAGCCGGCATGAGTGTTGTCGTTCTTGATGCAGGGCCGTTCCGCGACCCGCAAAAAGAGTACGCAAGTGATGAATTGGCTATGAAATCACTCGGTTGGCAGGATACGCGAATCGTTGATGGCAAAAATCCGTTAACGATGGGGCATAACAACTCGGGTCGAGGTATTGGAGGAGGAACGAATCATTTTACAGCGGTGTTTCTGCGATTTCATGAAACCGATTTTAAATCCAAATCAATGGATGGTGTAGGTGAAGATTGGCCGATCGGTTATGATGATCTTGAGCCTTATTATTCAAGGATTGAGAAAGAAATCGCCGTATCCGGACCAAAATATTTCCCATGGGGAAATTATCATGGACCTTATCCTTATCCAGAACGAGATCCGCTCAGTCCAAACGCATATTTGTTTATGAAGGGGTGCGAGAAACTCGGAATTCGTTCTTCGGTCGCGCCGCTCGCTATTTTGTCCGCACCGTTTGAGGGACGCCCGCCTTGTATTAACCGCGGCTTTTGTAACCAGGGATGTATGCCCGATGCAAAATTCAGTACGTTAATCGTTCATATACCCAAAGCTATCCGAGCGGGAGCTGAAGTATTGTCCGACTGCATGGTAACCCAGATTGTAATGGGAAAAGACGGACGGGCTAAAGGTGTAACTTTTGTCCATGATGGATCAACATACGAGCAAAAAGCAAAATTGGTGATTCTTAGCGCATTTGTCGTGGAAACACCAAGGCTTCTTCTAAATTCGGCCGATTCGAATTTCCCTTATGGGCTTAGCAACAGCAGCGGAATGGTTGGGAAAGCGATCATGGTACATAGCAGCCATGATGTTTATGCAAAATTCGAGCATGAAATAAGATTGTATAAAGGCACGCCGGTACTCGCGACAACACAGGACTTTTACCAAACCGATCCGAATCGTTCGTTTGCAAGAGGATACACTCTGCATGCTCATGGGGCTAGACCTGTAGCTTTTGCCAGCGGGATCTCTCAAGCACAGGGAGGTCCCATTTGGGGAGAACGCTTCAGGGAAGCCTTACTGAATTACAATTTTTATGGAAGGGTCACTTTGGTTGGAGAAGTGTTACCGAATGTGGACAATCAGGTATCACTAGCCGAAGACAAAGACGAATATGGATTACCGCGTGCAAAGGTGACCTTCAGCTATGGGGATAATGATAATAGACTCATTGATCATGCTGTCCAAACGATGAAGTCCATATTGGAAGCGGAAGGCGGAAAAGTGGACTTTGTTGTTCCCGATTCGGCGCATTTGATGGGAGGCTGCAGGATGGGGGAGAATCCATCTACATCGGTTGTGAACTCGTACGGTCAAAGTCACGATATCGAAAATTTATTTATTTGTGATGCCAGCATATTTGTGACCTCCGGTGCCGGAAATCCGACGAATACGGTGATGTCGCTTGCGCTGCGTACGGCTGAGTACATAAAAGAAAAAGCTAAAAAATTAGAATTACAAGGAAGCCGATAAGAAATGGCTGAGCTGGCTGAAGAGCATGAACGAAAAATCGGCGACTTGTATAAGGCAATCGGACGAACCCCTTCTGGGCTTCGTCCTTCGGTTGGGGAATGGATGGCAAAGGCGGAGGAAGCGATGTCCAGTCTTCAGCACCTGTGCGGTGGAGCAATAGGCTCCTGGAAACATATTCATCAGCTGCTGCTCATGAATTTGAACGCATTAGGTGCGTTCGCAATCGCGGAACAGATGGGACTGGCATTGGGACTGAAAGAAATTATCGACATCACGTTCCAGATTACTCTCGAGAAACAGGCTCATCAGCTTATTCTTCAGGAGTATATGCTGGAAACCGTACCCATCTCGATTCTCTACCAGTTATCATTATGATCATTCGGAATAACGGATAAACCCCGGCCGAATGAACCCCGATTCGCTCGAATATAATGATAACGAGTCAAAGGGAGTGGGGAATGGGGATGACTGCAGCCGCCAAAATACCGTCCGTCGTTTTTGAGAACGTTTCATTCCGCTTTTCAGAGCATGGCGAATGGATCGTAAAGGATATCAATATCAGCATTGCTCCTGGCGAATGGATATCCATCGTGGGGGGAAACGGTTCGGGAAAGTCGACCTTCGTAAAATTGGTGAACGGCTTGCTGAAGCCGAGTCTGGGAAAGGTGATCGTCTTCGGGGAATCTACTGACAACGCGAATCTTCGAAAGATTCGTCAGTCGGTTGGAATTATATTCCAAAATCCCGATGAACAGACGGTCGGCGCCACCGTTGAAGAGGATATCGCGTTTGGCTTGCAAAACCTGATGTTCCCGCGGGATGAGATGATATCGCGAATAGACCGTATATTGAAATTGCTGCAGCTGGAAAGCCTCCGCGGCCGTCCCGTTCGAATGTTGTCCGGCGGTCAAAAGCAATTGGTTGCGATCGCCGGAATACTCGTCATGCATCCGCAAATCATTATTTTTGATGAAGCCACATCCATGCTTGATCCGCACAATGCCGGGAAGCTGATAGGCGTCATGTCCGAGCTTCATCGTATGGGGCTTACCGTCCTTCAGGTGACGCATGATCCGGAAGACATCTGGCGGGCAGACCGGATTTTGGTGCTAAATAATGGTCACCTGGCTTTTGCCGGTGACATCCCTACATTAATGAAGCAATCCGACATTCTCGAAGAGGCTCAGACACTCCCACCATTTCTAGTTCGTTTACATAAAGCCCTTCGTCAGAAAGGGATAAAACTACCTGCATGGAGCAGCTCGGAAAAGGAAGTGGCCAAATTGATATGGGAATTGTGTTCCACGACGTAAGCTATACGCATGCCAAAAGGACTACCTTGGAGCATAAAGCGGTGAACGGCATTACACTTTCTTTACCCGACGGGCAATTTGCGGCCATCATGGGCCCCTCCGGGTCCGGCAAAACCACTTTAGGACAGCTGGCTGCGGGTATACTAATGCCTGAATCCGGTCTTGTCTATGTGGATAATATCCCGACGAACAGCAGAAAACTATGGTCCGATCTATCGAACAAAGTTGCTTACGTTTCTCAATTTCCTGAGCACCAGTTGTTTGAAGAAACGGTATTCCGGGATATCCGTTACGGGCTTCGCCGGAAGAAGTATAGCGATCAGGAAATTACGGCAAAGGTGAAGGACGCGATGGAATGCGTCGGCCTTGCCTTTGAAACATATAAAGATCGATCTCCGTTTCAGCTTAGCGGCGGAGAGCAAAGACGGGCTGCCTTGGCAGGAGCCATTGTCCTGGAGCCAAAGATTCTGGTTTTGGATGAGCCGACGGCGGGGCTTGATTCATGGGCACGCGTAAAGTTTCTCAGGCTGCTGACTCATCTCCAACGAACAAAGCATATGACTATCGTCTGCATAACCCATTATCTGGAGGACGCTTTGGAATTTGCGGATCGTCTGGTCATTTTAAATAACGGAAGCTTAAGCTGTGATTTGAAGCCTGCCGAAATCCAATGGGCGTTGAAGGAGCTTGATACTGCCTTGTCACCAACACCTTTACTGCGCTTCCGAGAAGAACTGGATTCCTTATTCCCTGGAAAAATCGATTCGGAGATTATTCAAGAAAACAAGCTCTTCGCCTTCATTACCGACCGGCTGATGCGGACATAGGAGATGAACCATGAGCAGCCTCGGAGCTTTATCCACTCTGCAATATGTACCCGGTGATTCCTTCCTTCACCGGCTGGATCCCCGTTCAAAATGCGGGTTTGTCGCAAGTTACTCGCTCAGTCTTCTGTCTTCCCATTCGTTTACAGCAATCCTTGTGTACACGTTTATCGCATTATTGTTGTTGCTGCTTTCTAAACCCCGCCTATACATATTATGGGACAATATTCGGGGGTTTCTGATTGTCATTATCCTATTCCATTGCCTTCAATTTGCATTTAACGGGATAGTGGACGCAGTGATAATAACGCTAAAAATGATTTCTTTTCTCTTGATAGTCACGCTAATGTTATCGACCACGCCGCCGGAAAAACAAATAGAGGGGCTGCGTAAATTGTTGTCTCCATTGGGCCGCCTTGGGTTGAAGACAGAATCGTGTGCAGTAATGTTCACCATAGCCGTCATTTATCTTCCGCTTCTTTTGGAGGATATCATGAGAATCATGCAAGCACAGAGAGTGCGGGGACCGCAGCACGGAAGATGGGATTTGGCAGGGCGGGGGAGAGATATGGTTTTATTGTTGACGCCGTTATTTCTCATGATCTTCAGACGTGCCGAACGTTTGTCGGACGCTATGGAGTCCCGCTGTTTCCAGCCGGGCAGTGAGCGGACCGCTTTTTATGATTTGAAATTTGGCAGGCATGATCTCATCGTATTGATCCTGGCGCTGCTGCTTCCATTTATTCATTTCAGCTCCGATTGATCAAACAAAAGGAGGCTACTACCATGCGCCACCCGTTTCTCAATTATTGGGCAAAGCCGTTACCGCAGATGGAATCCGCATCCCTATTGGCCCGCGTCGGTGCCAGCCAAACAAAAACACTCGTCACTGTCGCCTTTCTAAGCGCGTTAGCCGCATTATTCCAATCGGCCGGAGGCTTTGTACCGGGGCCGGGTTACTTGCTCAGTCCGCTGTCGACAGCTCCGGTTGTACTGGCAGCGCTCATTTCATTGCGATCGGGATTAACCGCCTATGTGCTTAGCATTGTACTGCTGCTCCTACTTCAACCAAGCGAATTATTCATCTTTCCGTTTACCACGGGATTACTTGGGCTTGCATTAGGCTTCAGCATAGCGCGCTCCAAAAATCGGATTCAGGTTGTCTCGTTATCCACTCTTGCATTATGGGCCGGAATTGCGCTGTTGTTATACGCCTTTCGCTTTCCGCTGCTCGGACCTTCAGTCTCCATGAGCTTCGATATCACGCCGGCAATCTATATTTTTTTATTTTGTTTGCTTTATAGTGCGATATGGACGGAAATCAGCCTCCGGCTATTAGCGAGATTAAGAACATCCGTGAACGGGATATAAAGAAAATGGCTCTGATGCACTGCACAGGGCCTTTTGTTATCGTTCGAAGGAAACTTAATCCGTTATCTACCAAAGAAGAATCTTTTCTTTACTGATCGTTCTCAAAATGTTATATTGTTGACGGGGGAGGGAAATGAATTGGCTAGAAACAAAGAGTTTGAAGAGTCCGCGGTTTTGGATAAAGCAATGAGGCTTTTTTGGGAACAGGGTTACGAGAAGACCTCCATGACCGATTTGGTCGAGCATATGGGAATCCACCGTAGAAGCTTGTATGACACATTTGGTGATAAGCATACGTTGTTTTTAAAAGCTATGGATCGTTTTGGCGACCAATTCAGCGTCGCGATTGCAAACGGAGTAAAACGCTCCAAGACAGCAGTGGAGGCTCTTCAGTTTATTTTTGATTTCATGATTCGTTTAAATGTAGATGTGGATTTACCCGCTGGCTGTTTAATGGTGAATTCGGCGGTGGAATTGGCAGCTCGTGATGCTGAGGTTGACACAAGGTCCATTAAAGCATTTACGTCTGCAGAGCAGCAACTCAAGGAAATTATTATTTGGGGACAGCGCGATGGTGAATTCACCTCTGACTACGATGCAGAGGAAATGGCAGAATATCTGCATAATGCCTTGGTTGGAATAAGAGTAGCTGCAAGAACCTCGGTTTCCAAAGAAAAACTTCAACGTATAGCCAACCTATCAATGAAGCTTTTAGAGAAATGATTGATTTATTTTTGCCATT
Source organism: Paenibacillus sp. OAS669 (assembly GCF_014873645.1). Lineage (NCBI taxonomy): Bacteria > Bacillati > Bacillota > Bacilli > Caryophanales > Paenibacillaceae > Paenibacillus > Paenibacillus sp. OAS669. The sequence goes on along the minus strand of NZ_JADBDR010000004.1, from coordinate 39,292 downwards.
ATTAGAACGATCATTCTTTAATGCTGTACGAAGCTAGAATGAGGTATAGGTCCTCACTGTCAATGCAGAGTCTGCATAAGCGTACTGTCGCAAAGAACGCGTCTGTTAATCCGTTGCAGTAATTTTTTTACATCATTTTAATTGGAGGTTATTATGTACAATTCACAATCTATTCAAGCCTTGTTTAAGCCCTTCACATTCGGAAATAATAAACTGGCTAATCGTATCGTGATGGCGCCGATGACGAGAAAATTTTCTCCCAATGGAATTCCAGGTTCTGACGTAGCGGACTATTACCGCCGAAGGGCTGAAAACGGAGTTGGACTTATCGTGACGGAAGGTACGGTGATTCATCATAAGGATTCAGCCAATGCAGACGACATACCGCACTTCTACGGCGAGGAAGCATTAAACGGTTGGGCAAACGTCGTAGCCGCCGTGCATGAAGCGGGAGGGCGGATTATACCGCAGCTTTGGCACATGGGAACACGTGGTCATGTTAGCGATTATACCGAATCGGATATCGCAGACATCGTCCAAGCTTTTGCGCAAGCAGCATCCGATGCCAAGCGGCTCGGGTTCGACGGTATTGAACTCCATGGCGCACATGGATATTTGATCGACCAATTCTTCTGGGAAAAGACGAACACGCGCACCGACAGCTATGGTGGCGACATGGTGGCCCGCACCCGCTTTGCAGTGGAGGTTATCGAAGCCTGCCGTCTTGCCGTCGGTCCGGTTTTCCCGATCGGGCTGAGGTTTTCGCAATGGAAGATGACGGATTACGCAGCAAAATTGGCCCCTACGCCGGAGCTGCTGGAACAGTTCCTGGCGCCTCTATCCGATGCCGGAGTCGATATTTTCCATTGCTCGACCCGCCGTTTCTGGGAGCCCGAATTCGAAGGCTCTAGTCTGAATCTCGCCGGATGGACAAAAAAACTGACTGGAAAACCGACGATTACCGTTGGATCTGTTGGTCTGGATGGTGACTTTTCGAGTCATTTTACTGAAAGAAAGGGAGCAAATATTACCACGATAGACGGGGCAGCCGAACGACTTGAACGTGAAGAATTTGATCTTATAGCCGTAGGCCGGCCATTATTGGTTGATCCTGCTTGGGTAATCAAGGTTCGAGACGGTAGAGCGGACGAATTGATTCCCTTTACGTCAGAGGCGGTTAATACACTTTATTAATTTTCCGTTTGAAATGGTAGTACGAAAGCATGACCCTGCCAAAAGAGGCAGCTTTTCATGCCGATCAAAAAGTTCAATGCTTGATGTTTTTAGCAAGGGTAAGCATTTCTAATACAGACCAAAAAGAACCTGGACAGTTGTACCAGGTTCTTAAATATTGCATATAATCAGACACAATGATATAATCGGACTACGACCGATTTTCTGGTCAAAGATTGCAAAGTTATTTCATCTTACATTATAAGTGTATCATGGGTACAAAGCTTTTGTCAAATGTTTTTCTCAAATTCATGGTTAGGAGAGATGATGAATGAGTTCGTTGGTTCTCGGCTTCCAGGAAATCGATAAAACAAAGCTTTTGCTCGTAGGCGGAAAAGGGTTACATTTAGGGGAATTATCAAAAATGGAAGGAATCCGGGTGCCTGAAGGATTTTGTGTTACCACCGTGGGATTTCAAAAAGCCGTCGAACAAAACGAAGCATATCCTGCTTTGCTCCATCGACTAACCATGCTAAAGGCAGAGGATCGGGACCAGATTGGTGAAATCTGCAGAAAGATCCGACAAAGCATCATGGAAGCGGAAATCCCTTCCGATGTTGTGGAACCAGTTACTCATTATCTCTCCCGGTTTGGAGAGGAACATGCTTATGCAGTGCGTTCTAGTGCGACGGCCGAGGATTTACCACATGCCTCGTTTGCCGGGCAACAAGATACCTATTTAAATATCATCGGCAAGGAAGCCATCTTACAGCATATCAGCAAATGCTGGGCTTCCCTATTTACGGATCGCGCGGTAATCTACCGTATGCAAAATGGGTTTGACCACAGTCAAGTTTATTTATCCGTTATCGTTCAAAGGATGGTATTCCCGCAAGCCTCTGGGATTGTATTCACCGCCGACCCGGTTACTTCCAACCGGAAGCTGCTTTCCATTGACGCCAGTTATGGACTCGGAGAAGCGCTGGTCTCCGGCTTGGTATCCGCTGATTCTTATAAAGTACGGGAAGGAGAAATCGTCGATAAGAGGATTGCCGCGAAAAAATTAGCTATTTATGGACGAAATGGAGGCGGAACAGAGACACTGCAGATCGATCCTGATCACCAAAAGACTCAAACGCTTACTGAACAACAAATTTTAGAGCTGGCACGTATCGGAAGACAGATCGAAGCCTATTTTGGCTGTCCACAAGATATCGAATGGTGTTTGGCCAAAGATACATTCTACATTGTCCAGAGTAGGCCAATCACGACTTTGTATCCGATCCCTGAAGCGAATGATCAGGAAAATCACGTCTATCTATCCGTCGGCCACCAACAAATGATGACGGACCCCATAAAACCGCTGGGTCTTTCCTTTTATCTGTTAACGACTCCAGCACCTATGCGTAAAGCTGGCGGAAGGCTGTTTGTGGATGTTACGCCTAGGCTAGCTTCACCAGTGAGCCGAGATGCCATAATGAAAACCTTTGGACAACATGAACCGCTCATAAAGGACGCACTTATGACCTTATTAGAGCATGGAGATTTTATAAAATTGATACCCGATGATAAAACAGCACCGGTTCCCGGCAGAAGTAATACAGATACGCTTTCTCTAATCGAAAACGCTCCGACTATCGTCTCTGATTTGATGAAGATGAATCAAACTTCATTAGAGGAGTTAAAGCAAACCATCCAAACGAAATCAGGATCGGATTTGTTAGATTTTATTCTAGAAGATATCCAACAGCAGCTAAAGAAGCTGTTATTTAACCCGCAAAGCTCAGCTGTCATTATGGCTGCTATGGATGCTTCAGCATGGATCAATGAAAAAATGAACGAGTGGCTAGGTGAAAAAAACGCGGCCGATACGCTTTCTCAATCTGTACTGGGCAATATTACTTCGGAAATGGGTCTGGCTCTATTGGAGGTCGCAGATGTGATTCGTCCTTATCCTCAAGTTATTGATTACATACAACAAGCAAAAGAGGATGACTTCATGGATGAATTGCTTAAGTTGGATGGCGGACAGGAGACCCATGACGCTATCAATGCCTTTCTCAACAAATATGGAATGCGATGTGCCGGTGAAATTGATGTTACGAGAACTAGATGGAGTGAAAAACCAATGACTCTTGTCCCGTTGATTCTTGGTAACGTCAAAATCTCTGAACCTAATGCTGGACAACGCAAATTCGAGCAAGGGCTACAGGAAGCCCTGGAGAAAGAAGAAGAGTTATTGGATCGATTGAAGCAATTACCGGATGGCGAGCAAAAAGCCAAAGAAACAAAACAAAGGATTGACCTAATCCGGAATTTCAGCGGCTATAGGGAATATCCGAAATACGGCATGATTAATCGCTACTTCGTATATAAGCAGGCTTTGCTCAAAGAAGCCGAACAACTCGCACAAGCCGGCGTTATTCGAGAAAAAGAAGATATATACTATCTCTTTTTTGAAGAACTTCACGAAGCCGTACGCACCAAAAAACTGGATTACCAGATCATCAGCCAACGAAAAGAGGAGTACAAATTTTACGAAAAACTAACTCCGCCACGTGTTATTACGTCCGATGGTGAAATCATTACAGGCGAGTACAAACGAGAAAATCTCCCGGCCGAAGCCATTGTAGGTCTGCCTGTTTCTTCCGGAGTTATAGAAGGACGTGCACGAGTCATTTTAAATATGGCCGATGCGGATCTGGAGGATGGAGATATATTGGTTACCTCCTTTACTGACCCTGGCTGGACGCCATTGTTTGTATCCATTAAAGGACTAGTCACTGAAGTCGGCGGACTGATGACCCATGGAGCCGTTATCGCACGTGAATATGGCCTGCCAGCCGTTGTAGGCGTGGAAAATGCCACCAAAATAATCAAAGATGGGCAGCGAATTCGCGTACATGGGGCAGAAGGGTATATTGAAATATTGTAATGGCTGAATACCCATAATGGAGAGTACACCACTGAGCATAAAAGAGGCGGCTGCGGCCGCCTCTTTATTTTTTATCGAGACCTATCCGTTCTTCCTTAAAATCAAATGATTTTATACAAAAATATAAAAATATCCAATTATGTAATTAAAAAACTTATGAGATAATGACACCGACATTAAGACTAACGCCTGATTGCCGGCAGTTTCGTCTTGAAAAAAGGGGGGGGAGCGGGAACGTAAAACAGCCGAAATTGTATCGAGGATATTTCAGTATGGAGGTGGGAAGCTGCTTGTTTTGGGTAAGTTGTTATTCCAATATAAGGAAGTTTCTAAGATGATGAGATATTCGAAAGTATGCGCCTTTTTACTAGTATTGTTTATTACGGTTTTTGCGTCAATCCCCACATTCGTATTTGCAGATGCTCAGGGGCCGGTCGCGGATGGCAAAATCATGTATTCCCAGGATTTCGAGCAAAACACGGACGGCACCAAACCTTCACCCTCCGGCCTTCCGAGCAATCGGATCACCAGAGTCACCGACCCCTTAGGGCAGCGTGGGACGGTACTTAAGCTGTTATGGCAGAAGGATGACGATTATCGCACATCCTCGGGTACGAATCCGAGAACGGAAATCAACGTCGAGAACGGCTACGAGTGGCCGCGGGATCAAGTCGTCAGCATCGCATGGGGACAGCGCTTCGATACCTCTGTAGTCAATGCTTCCATCGCACAAGTGATCGGAGATAACGGCCCTTATTGGATGCTTAAGGCTGACGGCACGGGGAAGCTGTCCGTTATGGGAGTGAGCGGCGGTTCTGATGTTAACTACACACTGAAAACGAATGAGTGGAACGATTTTAAGGTCGAGTGGAAAGGCTCGGCTTCTAACGCCTATTTTAAATTTTGGATTAACGGAGCGCTCGTTCTAAATAAAACCGGTTTATCTTTCCCGAGGGAAACCGTAAACATGCATACGAAGTTCGGGATTTACAATACGGACGAAGGGGTAAAGGCTAACAATACAAGGAACTGCTATTTGAGTAACATCAGTATCGGCAAGGATCTTGCGTCCACATCCCTAATTACGAATTTATCAGTCAAAGATTCTGCTAACGCTGCGGATTGGTCGATTCAGAAAAATCTGCAGTCCGGTCAAACCGAATACGGGGACCGTGCTTTCACATTTACTTCGGTTCCTTCCCATGTCGCTGGATCGGATTGGATCCGAACGGCAAACGATTCGAAGGCCTATTCGTCCGACCCGGCTGTAACGTTTACAGTCACTCAAAATGCTGTCGTGTTCGTTGCCGTGAACGATATGATATCCCCCAAGCCTTCATGGCTTAGCGGCTGGACAGATACGGGCGAAGATCTGGTCAACAACGAATCAACTCCGCGGACATTCAGCTTATATCAAAAGTCGTATGCAGCCAATTCGAACGTTTCTCTGGGGAATAACGGCAGCACATCGTATGGCATGTACACCGTTATCGTGAAGCCCAACTAGTCGGGCTGCGGCGATTGTCATTTTGCGGAGCTTCCGGTTTTCCGAACGTAGTTTATACGAATATAAGCGTTTCGGCAATGTGTCGAAACGCTTCACTTTACTTTTGGTCATAGCTAATCGAACGTTTGAAGCGCACAGCATCTACCAAAAAATATATAATGGGTATGCATTCGGTCAAGATGAGAAAAGTCATTTCCCCATGCTTAAGCAATTCCGTTAGCTCTGGGGCGGATCGCGCCATGAGCAAGCATAAAGCGATCATAGCTGCAGTCATCGAGAACGAGAATGGCTTATGATCTTCTAATGCAAATGTATGGGTAAGTGCGATGACAGACACGAATAAGAAAAGGCTAATTTTAATAAATAAGCTTGACAACCATACGGATATGAGGATAGGATCCAAATTTTCAAGAAACGTACCGATACGTACGTAACTGATTAATTCAAGTTCCGGGAAAAACATGTTGGCAGATAATTTGGTTCCAAAAATCAATAGGGTCGGTATCAAATTAGCCAAAATAATGAATACGGATGTGGCCACGGCCCAAATAATCGACTTCATCGTATTATGCTTCTCGGCAAAGTAGGGGAAGAGGAACAAAATAAAGTTCATCTGGCCATAAAGAGCCATGACAATGTACATGCCGCTCCATATCCCTTTGGGTCTAAAATGGTTTGTCAATGCGATCCACATGTCGGGGTTCATAGTATTACCGACGAAGAGAGGGACAATTAGAACACCTACAACACTTAAGAAAAAGATGCCTTGGGCAGAGCGGAAAATAGTTTCTACTCCAGATCGCACAGCATAAGCCACGCATAGGCCGAAAATAGTTGCTACTGCCCACTCAGGGGTATCCGGTAAATAAACGTCGCTCACGAAATCCTGCAGCTCTCTCATTACAAAAGATGCAGAGAATAAGAATGAGAATATCATTAGAGCAACGAGCGGATAATGAATCCATCTTCCAATAATTGTATGCCCGTACTGACCAAAAAATTGAGTCGGGCGTTTTAGACCTAATCGAAACGAAACATAGGTAAATCCAATACCTGCAATGGCACCTGCAATTAAAGACAGCCATGCAGCAAAACCCGCTTTCTCAACTAATGTACCCAGTAAGAAACCAAGAATGGTTGTAAACAGGTATTGTGTAAAGAGCATATATATCTGTAATTGGGATACGCGTCCCAAATAGCTTGTCATGATTTCGTACCACCCCCAGCGATATAATTTTCAATGGACATGAAGATGCTTTGAACGAGTCGAGCCATTGTAAATTCATCCTTGAATATATATAGCGTTTCTGTCCCTAGAAAGAGGAATAGTGCCGTCCCCAGCACGATAAAGTAAGTCCGCTGCTTCCGCCGCTTTCGTTTCAGGTAAAACCATTCATATCCAATAATGCATCCAAAAGCGATCCCGATTAATATCATGTTCAAGCCCCCGCGTCTTTGATTGTTTGTATTCGGAGAGGATGCTTTTCCGTACCTATATGTTTTATGATAATACGTGCCTGTATGTTAAACTTGACTTTCTTGGCATAAAGGTACCGCCATTGAGGTTCGATGGAAATCCATTTGAGCGGGTAGTTCCAATCGATATACTGGCCAAATTGGAATGCATCTGAGCCTGCTTCTTGCGATTTTTTGATTGCCTTTGACATGCGATCTTGAACAAGTGTCGCAAGGTCATGTTCAAGAATAGCCCGCTGCTTCGCATCTTGAAAGTTGATATCAGATTCGGACGAGATGAGATCGGCGTTAGCCCTGCTTTGGATATTTATGGTGATTTGATCACCGGATAAATCCGGTTTTATCGATGTTCGATTATTTTTTACCATGAAGCTAACTTCCTTTCCGTCTATCGTGGAAGGAACCGTGATCTCTGAGTCCTTTACCGTCTCCTGTACCCACATAGCCCCGCGCATTTCATTCGTATCCAAGGTTCCTACCATCTTTCCAAGCTTGAAAATGGCAGCTCCATCGGTACCCATCCATTGCTGTGTTTTATCTTTCTCGCTAGGCAAGGTTTTCATTTCAAAGTTAAGCTTTGGTATCAATAGATCCCCACCTGAATAGGTAGCCATGAGGGCATCCTTAACGGTCGCTCGGACGGTGATATGCTGTTTCGCATAGGCAACTAAGATATCTACTGGAAATCGCTCAAATACAACAGGAACTGCCATCATTTTCTTAACCTTACCCTCTGTAACGAACATGCTGGCATTGATATGAAAGCGTGGCTCACGGGCAATAAATTCTAAAACGGGCACAATTCCTTCTTTAGCCATTGCGTTCCCAATAACAACAATACTCGTCTGTCCAAACGTAATTTTTCTTGAAAGGTCCGCTTGAATAAAACGATAGGCTTCCCCGATGTCACGTCCTGTTTTCGTAACAAAGGTATAGGGTTTGCCTGTTTGTCCACCGGAACCGCCGGATTGTCCTGGAATGAGGCGATTAGGCAAGGGGAAGGCAAGAGTAACCTCAATTCCAGACTCGGATTTATCAAGCAGCATCATTTTCACAAAGGCTCGGTCATTGATTTCGATTGAATTCCAACAGCCAGTTAGTAGCAATAAAGGGAATAGCGTAATCAACGTCCATAGAGTATTGTAAATGGGAAATTTGGACTTAATCATTGCTATCCTCCTCCGAATACGACCACTTTCGAGTAACCTTTCCTTGTCTCGTTTTATTCGGTGCAGCCTGCATCGGGCGTTTTTTCATGAGCCACCACGGAGCACGAACTAGAGTATCCTTCAGATCACTCGGGACGAAAGGGGCGATCGGGGATAAATACGGCATTCCGAAGGAACGCAGATTGATAAGGTGGATGTAAAGAAATAACATGCCGCAGGCAATTCCGAACAATCCAAAGAATCCGGCTAATATCATAATTGGAAATCGCAATAAACGAAAGGCCAGTCCCAGATCGTAGTGAGGACTGATGAATGAAGCAATGCCTGTTAAAGACACAATGATCACCATTGCCGCTGACACGATGCCTGCCTGTACAGCTGCAGTGCCAATAATAAGCGCTCCGATTATCGACACCGCTTGCCCGATGGATTTGGGGATACGAATGGCTGCTTCCCGCAGTGCCTCAAAAGAAATTTCCATAATAAAGGCTTCGATTAAGGCTGGAAACGGGACGATTTCTCTGGAAGACATGACGGTGACAAGCAATTTTGAAGGAATAATCTCCGGATGAAAGGTCGTAATTGCGATATAGGTAGACGGTAACAGCAGCGAAACGAACAGAAAAAAGTATCGGATCCATCGTATCCAGGTTGAAGCAATGAAGCGCTGGTAATAATCCTCAGAGGACTGCAGCAGCATCATCAAGGTAACCGGAGCGATAATCACAATCGGAGTCCCGTCGACAATAATAGCCACGCGCCCCTCAAGAAGTGCGGCAGCCGTAATATCTGGCCGTTCCGTATATTGCAGCTGCGGGAAAGGAGAGAAAGGAGTATCGTCCAAAAATTCCTCGATAGTGCTGCTTCCCAAAACGCTATCGATGTCAATTTTCGACAACCGATATTTCACTTCATCCAGTAAATCTTTCTTGCAGAGGCCGTCTATGTAACCAATTAATACCTTGGTCTGGGTTAACGTTCCAATCCGCAGGGTCTCCGTCTTAAATTTTGGTGTTTTCAAACGTTTACGAATTAAGGTCAAGTTAATACTGGCATCTTCTATAAAAGCCTCTCGTGGTCCTCTGATACCGGATTCGTTGGGCGGCTCTTCAATAGCACGTTTTGAATACTTGGATAGAGGGAGTTCAATTATTCTTTGTTCACCGTCTATAATAAGAACGGCCTTGCTATCCAGAATAGACGATATCCCCTCCGAAAGCGTGAACAGGAATCGATAGTCCGAGACGGACAATTGTTTGCGGTCGAAGAGCCGCTTGCGGAATTCATCAGCATTCGCCGCATCCATATGAAGAACAATCTTAAGAACATCCTCCTGCAAAGTGGTTAAATCGATCATTCCGCGCAAATAAATAATGGCGCACTCCACCACAGGACCTGCAATAAAGTTGTGGTAAGCTACATCTGAATTGTCGATCAATTGCCGACGAATCCAAGCTAACCGTTCTTCAATCGGATAAGTATCGGCCTCCACAGGCTCAGGTTCAATTTGACCGTTGTTCATATCGTTTTCTTCGCGGTGCTCAGGGTTCTGTTTCATAAACCAATGGAAATAGGTCATAAAGTACCTCACGCTGATGTATTATCGGTATTAACCAATTTTTCCATTTATCGTTATTTTAAACTAAACTACAATTATCAAGTGTCTAATCTAAAATGTACAATGAGCGCTGAACAATGACGACCAAGGGTCGGGTATTGAGCAATTTCAATAAGGCCATTTATTTATGTTTGTAAGGTATTTGGGAGAAGGCTGTGGTAATATCCTCATATAAGTAATAACCGTTTATTATATCACTGAAGAGAAGAAGCGGGGGAAATGGTATTGTAAAACTCATTCCTGCAAAATAATCGAGAAAGGAGCTTCCCAATGACAACCTATTGCAAACGTTGCGTCAGCGACGAGGCTTTGGCCGATGTCAGTTTATTTGCTATTGAGAACAGACGTGAATTGCACCCTTCATATGGTACCTTGGACATGGTCTCCCTGTTATGCTCTCATATTACGCAAGGCCATCTGATTTACATCACGAATACTGACAATCGGGTGCTCGGAATGATGACTTACTATCACGGAACGCCTGAAAAACAATTCGAGGATAAGGAGATCGCCTTCGTAAACTTTGCCATTATGGACAAAGCGTACCGAGGGACACGCCTCTTTGTTAAAGGGCTGTATTACATGGTTGAATTGATCATCGAAGCCCATCCGGATGTACAGGAGCTCAGATTCAACGCTTTAACGGAAAATACATACTTGTGCAGGCTTTATTCCAAATTTGCAAGTGCCAGCCATACCCAGGAGGGTACCCTTGGAGAAGAGACCGTGTTTTGTGCTAAAATTCACCATTTAAGGACTACCTTAACTCGATATATCAAGGTATAATTGGGTAGAGAATATATTTTTTGACACGAAATGGAGGATAACAAATGATTTTGCCACCACCTAATTTTGATAAGAAAACTGGCGGTAAATTGGGGAGATTCGCTATTCTCAATGACACCCTGAGAGCAGTTCCGCAAATCCAGCCGCAACCACAACCACAGCCGGCTAAGTAATGTTTTTTCTATGCCGGCCATGTACCACGGAACTGGATTACGAGGGTTATGTTAAGTTTCTGCTCCGACACCACAACGATCTGAACTTGCCGTACGCGTTTGCCGTAAAGCTCAGCTTTATTAGTAGCCCGCTCATTTTTGGTAAAGCGTTGCTGATTCTTTCGGAAGAGGATTACGATGTAGTTGGGGCTGCCGGTTTCGTCTATGGAACGGGCCCTAACGGCTATGAGGATCGGCATATCTGTCAAGTGGAGGTCGCGTATCTGCGTCCGGAATATCGACGTACAAGCTTGTTTATGCAAGGTCTGATGAATCTTCTAGGCGAGATAAAAGCGGGTAGCCGGGAGGTAGAGATAATTCAGTTTTGGGTTACAGAGGGTCAATCGGAGGAGGAAGGGCTCTTTTCCAAATTGAATGGCTTACCGGGCTCAAAACGCTTTCTCGTGAACGGTCTGATGTGTCATCAGGTGCTTTTTCATGAGCTGGAGGACTATTGCCGCAGGTTCAAGAATCGGTTCCAGAGGATCGAAGGGACATGTTGAATTTCACTTATAGAAGGAAGGCACTGACTATACAGATCAGTGTCTTTTTGCTGTATATTGGGCCCATGAAAGGCCAACAGTTACTATTTGCCGCAGCCGTTTGTGTAAAAAAATGCAAGATGACAAGAATATGTAAGGGTATAGGCTTTTACACATTGTAGATCAATACAGATAGGATAGCACTTTCCATAAGAAAGGAGAAAAGTACAATGAAGCTACATGTAGTCATTGAAGGTAAAGAGTTTCCGATTCAATATGAGCATGCGGACAGCTATGAATTAGTCGATTTTGCTCCCGACGGGGAAGAAGCCCGTTATATCGTATTCAAGGATGACTGTATTATTGGTAAGGACGGTAATCTGCATACAGACGATTTCCAAATAGACGCCAAATATTAATTTGTAATAAGGCTTCCGGTTTTTGGTAAACTAATAAGTTTATCGAAAATCGGTTTTTATTAGGTATAAATTAGGAATCCTATCGGGATTACTTGAATTTTAAAAATGAACATCTTATAATTCAAATATTCACTTGAATAATGAATGGCGGTGGTTCTAATGGAAGATGCTCAATTAGCACAAATATATAAAGAACAATTATTTTTACAATATGCCCGAATTGGGAAATGCCTTTCCAGCGAGAGAAGACTCGAAATTTTGAGTTTATTGTCCAACGGTTCAAAATCTGTAGAAACGATAGCACATCAAACTGGAATGAACCTTGCCAATGTATCTCGTCATCTTCAAATTTTGCTAGATGCTAATCTGGTGAGGTTTACAAAAAAAGGGACTTACGTTATTTACTCTTTGGCAAATCCCATGGTCGCAGAGTTTTTGACGTCTTTATGGAAAATCTCCGAACATCAGCTTTCTGACGTCCCCCGCCTCAAACAGAATATATATCAGCACTACAATAACGTTCGCACGATATCCAAGAAGGAAGTATTGGAGAGGATGAAATTAGGCAATTTCCTTATATTGGATGTTCGTCCTAAAGACGAGTATGAGACGGAGCATATTGAAGGAGCCATATCAGTTCCAATGGAAGAACTTGACGATTATCTTCAAAATTTGCCGAAAGATACCGAAATTGCAGCCTATTGCCGAGGACCGTATTGCGTATTCACCACGCAAGCCGTCGAGCAGATGCAAAAAAAGGGATTCAAAGCCTATCGCATTGAAGAAGGCGTACATGAATGGCAGACAAATTATTCTTGAGAAAAGCGCAGCAATCAAGCTGCGTTTTTATATATCCACATTTCAAATTAAAGGAGAGGTTAGAATTACTTTAGAACATTACTTCTTATTTATTATTCAATTATATAATTGAATATTACTTTTCTTTAGCCTATACTAAGGGAGAATCTACAACCGGACTGTAGGAGGAGGTAAGCTGCAATGAAAATGATGAAAGCTATGCAAATTCCGTCCAAGGGTGAAAAAATGAAGCTCGTCGAAATCCCGGTGCCTCATCCTGGAGAAGGGCAAGTGCTTCTTCGTGTAGAAGCATGCGGGGTATGTCATGGGGATTCGGTGGCTATTAGAGGAGCCGCCTCAGAGTATCCGAGGATTCCCGGGCATGAAATAATCGGTATCGTGAAGGAGCTAGGGGAAGGTTCGACGAAATGGCGAATAGGGCAGCGTGTCGGTATAGGATGGCACGGCGGTCACAACCATGTGACAGGTCTAACCATGGATGGCGGCTATGCGGAATATATGGTTGCTTTTGAAGATAGCTTGACGAGCATTCCCGATGAGGTGTCATCCAAAGAAGCGGCTCCACTGATGTGCGCTGGTGAAACTACGTTTAGTGCGCTTCGGAACAGTAAGGCCCGGCCCGGTGACCTTGTTGCCATCTCCGGTATTGGCGGACTGGGACATCTTGCAGTACAGTATGCCAAAAAAGCCGGCTTTCAAACCGTTGCTATCTCCCGTGGCAGGGATAAAGAAACATTAGCACGAGAGCTTGGGGCGCATGACTACATTGATTCGGAAAAAGAAGATCCGGCCCAAGCGTTAAAAGCTTTAGGCGGAGCCAAGGTCATTCTCGCTACCGCGCCTAATGCTAAAGTAATTTCCTCTTTGATAAATGGGTTGGGCACAGATGGCGAACTCATAATTGTAGCCGGTTCTGGAGAACCTTTGGAATTGTCCGCCAGGGACTTTTTAACAGGCCCAAATACCGTTCGCGGATCCTTTACCGGACAAGCAAAAGATATTGAAGCGGCGGTTCGTTTCAGCGTACTGACCGATGTGCGTCCTATGATTGAAGTCTTTCCCTTGGAACGTGCTAACGAAGCATACGAAGAGATGATGGCGGCAAAGACGCGCTTCCGTGCCGTGCTGAGCATTTCTGAATAATCCCGTGAAATGGTATCGGGACAGGAGACTACTATATAAGTACCTTGACACAAACAGGACGACAGCTTTATAATTCAAACATTCAATTGAATAGTTATTTATGTAAACACACAAGCAGAATATATGCACAAAAAAGGAGTTTATTTCCTCTCGCATCGGTAAAGGGGTTCAGGAATGAAATTTGACATGAATAAACATGAATCGGTGATCATTGTTGGTGCGGGCCTAAGCGGACTGCGGATTGCTTCATTGCTCACAGCACAAGGCATTCCATGCACCATACTCGAAGCCCGAGACCGTATCGGTGGGAGAGTCTTAAGTCATGAGGTTGCGGGCAGGCCTGATCTAGGCCGATTCGATCTAGGTCCGACATGGTTTTGGCCACGCTACGAACGATCAATCACCAAGCTAGTTAAAGAGCTTGGTTTAAAGACCTTTGAACAGTATAATGAAGGGTTGATGCTTACGGAGCGTTCCCGACAAACTCCCCCTCAACAACATGTTTTGCCAGAAGGAGCTATCGAAAGATCGCTTCGGTTCGTTGGAGGTGTGCAGTCTCTCATCGACGCAGTATCGGCCACTCTTCCTTCGGACACGATCCGGATGAATACACGAGTGACCGCGATCCGCCAGGAAGCAAACGGAAAAATAACGCTAGAAACGGATGGCCAGGGGGAAAGTTTCCGTGCAAGTGCAGTCATTATCACCTTACCGCCTCGGATTGTAGTGCAAAACATCTCCTTTTGGCCCGAGCTCCCCCCGAATCTAAAGGCCAGCATGATCAGCAAGCCCACGTGGATGGCAGCACAGGCAAAAGCGGTTGCGGTGTACGAACGTCCCTTTTGGCGCGAGAAGGGGCTTTCCGGTTTCGTGTCCAGCTGGGCAGGACCATTGCAGGAAATCCACGATGCATCGCCCGATTCAGGTGCAGGCGCACTTTTTGGTTTTTTTGGGCTGCCTGCCAAGTCGCGGAGAGAGTTAGGGGAGGAAAACGTCCTTCGACTCGTTGTTGAACAATTGACTCGGCTTTTCGGACCGTCCGCTGAAAACTTGGGCGCCCTTTTATATAAGGATTGGTCTAGTGATCCAGACACAGCTGCGGATGAAGACACAGAACCGCTTCAATACTATCCAGAGTACGGTCCCCTTGCAGACATAGAGAGTTGGGGAATGAAGATCATTTTCGCAGGTACAGAAACCGCTTTTGAACAGGGTGGACATCTGGAAGGCTCACTTCGATCTGCTGAACGGGCCGCATCAGAAATCGTTAAGCTAGTCTAATATAAGGAGAAACCAAATGCCAGAAGGTAATTTACCGCTTGAAGATAAGATAAAAAGTCTTCCGGAGACGCTAAAGGAATACGCAGTCTCTCCCGAGAAGCAGTATCAGTTGTACAAGAGAACCATGAGAATCGTCATTGCTTCTCAAATTTTTGGCGGTGCAGGTTTGGCTGCGGGAATCACGGTTGGCGCACTGCTTGCCCAAGACATGCTCGGCACGGACGGGTATGCGGGAGTTCCTTCCGCGTTGTTTACGTTAGGTTCCGCTGCCGCAGCGCTTTTAGTCGGCCGGCTTTCCCAGCGTATGGGCCGCAGGGTGGGGCTTGCCGCCGGTTTTTTGACAGGGGGGATTGGAGCATTAGGTGTCGTTCTCGCAGCAATTCTCCATAATGTGCCGCTGCTCTTCATTTCTTTGTTAGTCTATGGTGCCGGCACAGCGACCAACCTGCAGGCTCGTTATGCCGGTACGGATTTGGCGCCGGCTACCCAACGGGCCAAAGCAATTAGTGCCGCCATGGTCTTCACGACCTTTGGTGCGGTGGCCGGGCCGAATCTGGTCAATGTCACTGGCAAGGTAGCGTCATCCATGGGAGCTCCTGCATTAACGGGTCCGTTTATGCTGGGTGCCGCGGCTTATATTTTGGCCGGGCTGGTTCTTCTCTTGTTTCTCCGCCCCGATCCCCTTGTGGTCGCCAAGGCCATTGCAGATGTAGAGCGGCTTAAGGCTGCGCAAGGCAGCGGAACAAGCAGGCATGAGGCAGAGCTGCGTGTCCATAAGCCGGGGATTATAGTGGGGGCAACCGTAATGGTGCTTACCCAAATCGTTATGATTGCCATTATGACGATGACGCCGGTTCACATGAAGCATCACGGCCATGGTCTTGGCGAGGTGGGTATCGTCATAGGCATTCATGTTGCTGCGATGTATTTGCCTTCCCTCATTACCGGCGCGCTCGTCGATAAATTCGGGCGCACGATGATGTCCTATGCCTCCGGTGTCACCTTGCTATTGGCAGGCTTAGTGGCTGCTTTTGCACCTGGTGATTCGATGGTTCTGCTCATTCTGGCGCTAACTCTGCTTGGTTTAGGCTGGAATTTCGGTTTAATTAGCGGGACAGCGGCCATCGTCGATGCGACGCCGCCGCAAATCCGGGCGAAGACGCAAGGCACGGTTGATGTGCTAATCGCTTTGGCTGGTGCCTCCGGGGGCGCGTTGTCCGGTATGGTTGTAGCCCAATCCAGCTACTCCACACTCTCTTTGATCGGAGGGATCCTATCCTTACTGCTTATTCCGGTTGTCGTCTGGTCACGTAAGAAGCGGAATGCAGTCTCTAGCGGAAGAACAGAAAGCATGTAGATTCTAAAACATGTTGAGGCTAGGAGTTGAAGAATCCGCATCCAATCCATGAATCAAAAAATGACTATTTCCCCTCTTATAATGACAATCAAGCCTTGTAAGCCGCTGCTGCAAGGCTTTTTTCGTGTTTTTGCAATTACGTACCGGAATGACTATGGACGGCAATGAAAGCATTACCCTATGATGCAGAGGTGACAGCAAGACTCGGTTCACCGGTGAATCAACTCTGCAGCTTAGTGGAGAGCATCCACGGCATAATCCATTGAAAGAAAGGAAGGGGCGTTATGACCACGGAATCGGCCGCAGCGGCCATCAAGGTATCAGGCGATACGTTGTACCGCAAGCAGCGCATTCGACGTATGCTGCGCAATCGCTGGCTTTACCTGATGCTGCTTCCCGGCATCCTTTATTTTCTTATTTTCAAGTACATTCCAATGTACGGAGTATTGATCGCTTTCAAAAATTATCAGCCGTTTCTCGGCTTCTGGGATAGCGAATGGGTAGGGATGAAGCATTTCAACCGGTTTTTCGGAGATCCTCTCTTTTGGAGATTGCTTAAGAACACCTTTGTCCTGGCGATTTACAATATCGTCTTTTTCTTTCCGCTGCCTATTGTGATCGCGCTAATGCTGAATGAGCTGCGCCTGGAGCTGTTCAAACGGATGATCCAGACGGTCGTGTATATTCCCCACTTCATGTCGTGGGTCGTCATCGTATCCATCGTCTATTTGTTCTTTACGACCGAAGGCGGACTGGTGAATGAAGCGTTGAAGTCGCTTGGAGCCGAGAAGATCAACTTTCTGCTCAGCGCCGACTGGTTCCGGACGTTTATCACCGCAGAGGTGATCTGGAAGGAGACTGGCTGGGGCACGATCATTTTCCTTGCTGCCCTGGCTGGCGTAGACCCGCAGTTATATGAAGCGGCCCGGATCGATGGGGCGAACCGGCTTCAGCAGCTTCGTCACATTACGGTGCCTGCGATTCGTTCCACGATTGTTATTCTGCTTATTTTGCGGCTGGGACACTTTCTCGACACCGGCTTCGAGCAGATATGGCTGATGCTCAATGCGATGAACCGCGAGGTCGGCGAGGTATTTGATACGTACGTGTACTCGACGGGCATCACGGAAGGGCAGTACAGCTACAGTACGGCTGTCGGCCTGTTCAAATCGATCGTCGGTCTGGTGCTGGTCGCAGCATCTAATTTTATCGCCAAGAAAATGGGCGAGGAAGGGGTAGTATAACACATGGAGAGGAAGGGTAGGCATGGTTAAAGACCGCACCTTCGGCAGCCGGTTATTCGATACGGTGAATGTCACCGTCCTGGTTTTGTTTGCTCTTGTTACATTCATTCCATTCATCTATATTATCGCCGGGTCGTTCGCGACCCAGAAGGAGCTTCTGGAGCGGGGATTCATCCTGTTTCCGACCGAGTTTACACTGAGCTCCTACGAATACATCTTTTCCACCGGGACGCTGCTCAAAAGCTTGGGGATAACCGTCTATATTACATTGGCCGGCACGCTCATCAATATTTTCATGACCTGCTTAATGGCGTATCCATTAGCACGCAAAGATCTGGATTACCGGACGCCGATTCAAATGGCCATTATCTTTACGATGCTGTTCAGCGGTGGGATGATCCCGACGTTCCTTGTCGTCAAGCAGTTGGGCATGATCGATACCTACTGGTCTCTGTTAATACCCGGTGCGATAAGCGCCTTCAATCTGATTATTCTTCGTAATTTTTTTCAGCAGCTGCCCGACGGTCTTGAAGAATCGGCCAAAATAGACGGCTGCAACGATCTCGGCATCCTGTTTCGAATCGTCATTCCGTTGTCGCTGCCGGCGATCGCTACGTTTTCTCTTTTTTATGCCGTAGGGCATTGGAACACGTTTTTCAGCGCGGTGCTCTACATCAATGATGCAGCCAAATGGCCGATTCAGGTGCTGCTGCGCCAGATCGTCATCATGGCGGATGGCGGCGGGCTGGGAGATTCGACCTCGCTCGCTTCGGACTTCGTTCAGCCGCCGGAGCAAAGCATCAAAATGGCGGTCATTGTCGTCTCGACGCTGCCGATTCTCTTGGTCTATCCGTTCCTGCAAAAGCACTTTGCCAAAGGCGTGCTGCTAGGTTCCGTCAAAGGATAAACGGTTTACTCCGTTTGCCGATATCGATATGATGAATAAGGGGAGGAAGTTTCAATGAAACAAAAATTACACAAATCTATGCTTATGGCGTCCGTGTTGACGCTGACGGCCGGTGCTGCTGCTGGCTGCGGCGGCACTAAGGCAACTGATGGGGGAGGACAGCCGGCTGCAGCCAGTGATGCCTCCAAGGCAGCTGCACCGTATAAAATGTCGATTATGCTGCCAAGCTTCAATCCGGAGCCGATGTCGACTGACGGAGAAATTTTCAAAAAAATTCAATCGGCAACGAACACCGAGCTGAAGCTCAACTGGGTGCCATCCGCTACCTATTCGGATAAACTGAGCGCTACCGTAGCCTCCGGCGAGCTGCCGAATGTTATCACCGTATTAAATCAAAAAGCGCCGTTCATCGTCAACTCCGTACGATCCGGGATGTTTTGGGAGCTCGGACCCTACCTGAAGGACTACAAAAATTTAAGCCGCATGAATCCGATCGCCTTGAACGCGATTTCCATAGACGGCAAAGTATACGGGATTTACCGCGAACGGGATCTGGCGAGGGACGGGCTGACGCTCCGCAAGGATTGGCTCGACAATCTCGGCTTGAAGGAGCCGAAGACGATTGATGAATTTTACAACGTTTTGAAGGCGTTTACGTATAATGATCCGGACAAAAATGGCAAAAACGACACCATCGGCCTCGTCGAGCAGCAGGAGCCTGCAGGCTGGAGAACTATGCTAGCGTGGCACGGTGGCCCTGCCGACTGGGAAGTGAAGGACGGCAAGCTGAGTCCGGCCCACCTGTCCCCGGCTTACTTGGAAACGATGAAGTTTTATAAGAAGCTGTATGACGAAAAGCTGATGAACCTGGATTTCGCCGTGGTGAAGGACGGACGTCAGGTGATGAATAAAGGGACGGCGGGAGGATGGGTCGCCAACTTGAATGATGCCAATGGCATCGAGGAGCAGGCGAAGAAGGTTGATCCGAAGGCCGAGATGACCCTGATCGGTGCTCTGGAGGGGCCTAAGGGCTTGCGCAGCATCGCCGGGACGGGATCTTACGGAATCTTCATGATTCCGAAGACATCGGTTAAAACGGAAGCCGAGGTGAAGGCCATCCTGAACTATTTCGACAAGCTCTCGGATAAAGACATGCAGAATATGCTGTACAACGGCATTGAAGGACGCCAATACACGGTGGAGAACGGTCAGTACAAGAAAACAACAGATCCAAAAATGCTGGTCGAATACGGCATGGGCGATTCCTCCCAGCTGGCGGTGCTGAGAGACCAGGTCACGACCTTCGGCTCCCCGCTCGTGCACCTGCGTGACAAGGTATGGCAGGAGAACGCAAAACGGGCGATTGAAAATCCGGTGAACGCTTTTATCTCGGCTACCTACAGCGAGAAGGGTAAGGAGCTGGATAAGCTGATTGATGATGCGCGCACAAAGTTTATCATGGGCTCTATCGATGAGAATGGCTGGAACAAAGCGGTGGAGCAGTGGAAGCAAAATGGCGGCAGCAAGATCATGGAGGAATACACCGCCGAGTATAACAAGAGCGCAAAGAAGTAACCATTCACGACCAGCAAAGCCGTGTAGCGGGAGGTCTGTGATTTTTTCCCTCGGCACTGACCTTTTTTTGCTATACTAAGGGCATTAAAGACTTAGTACATTGACGTTCCGAAGGAGAAGACATCAGGCATGAGGACACATTCCTATTTCCGCAAATTGATATTGCTAACGCTTGCAGTGGGGGCTTTTCCAGTTCTCATCCTGGGCTGGTATTCCTATAACTATTCATCCCAGACGGTGCTGGAAAAGGTAAACGAAAGCAACGCGCAAATATTGCGGCAGACACAGCTTCGGGTGGAGCAGACGTTAAAGACGATCGATTACTCCGCCTCCCAGCTGCTTAATACTCCTCTCGTCACGGCGGCTATTGGTAAGCGGCTTACAGCAGTGGATTCGGAAATGATTACCGACGTCTATGACAGTCTTATCGGCATCCAAACGTTTGAGCTAGGGATTAAGGACGTTCTCTTGTACAGCTTGGAAAAGGATTGGATCATCAGCAATTCCGGGATCGACGAGCATAGCCAGCCCGGGATGAAGGGTCTTCTGAAGGAGTTTGCAGCCATGCCGCAAGGCTCCCGGTGGGTCAGTATGGATCTGACCGGGCAGTACAATACCGATCAGGAACCGCTGACGGCTGCAAGCAAACAGACTATTATGATTGTAAAAAAGTGGCCCATCAATTCCTTGCATCCGCAAGGAATGATGGCCGTCATGCTGTCTGCCAAGGAGGCGAATCGTTTTATCGATCTTGAGGACAGCAACGGACAAATCATGATCGTCGACGAGAACAGCCGCATCATAGCCCATAGTGATGATAGCTGGGTAGGCAGGGATGTATCACAGGAAAACTTTATTCGCTCCATTGCAGACTCGAAGGAGCCTACAGGATTGCTGCAGTCCGCCATAGGGGACGAGGATATGTCTGTCTCTTATCGCAAATCCGCATATAACGGCTGGATATATATTGCGGTGCTGCCGATTCACGAAATGACGAAGCAGGCGCAGAGCATCGCTTGGACATCCCTGTGGGTCAGCATTCTCGCGTTGGGCATCTCGGTGCTCATCGCTGTTCTAGGCACACGCAGCGTGTACAGCCCGGTCCGCCGCATTTACCGCGTTCTTGCTGATCACCGGGCGACTCGGGAAGGTAAGGACGAATTCGGAGTAATTGCCGATGGGATTCAATCGCTGCTGTCCAATCAATCGAAGCTTCAGTTTCAGCTGGAGGGCCAGCAGGAGCATATGACGGAGCTGCTTGTCCGCAAAATGCTGACAGGCGAGGAAAAGACCGCGACGCTGCAGGAAAGGCTACACTATTACGGCCACACGTACGACTGGGAGAAGAAACGGGTACTCTTGTTCCAGATCGACGATCTGGAGAAGAGCCGTTTCGAGGAGAAGGACCGTGACTTGCTGTTGTATGCGATGAGCAACATAGTCTCCGAACTCGTACCGGGGGAGGAGCGTCTCGTCCCGATTATTTACCGGGACGCGGTCGTTCTGATCGCCGGTACGCAGTCGGGGACGGACGATGCGTTCAAGGAGCGGTTGTTCCGCATAGCCGAATCCATTCAAGATGCGGTGAAACGGTACATGTCCATCGAGGCGAGCGTAGGTATCAGCCGGGGCTTTGAGGAATGGACCGGGGCCGAGCAGGGCTACGAAGAATGTGCAGCCGCATTGAAATACCGATTGCAGCTCGGGAGGGAGGCTGTCCTGTTCATCGAGGACGTGCAGCCTGACATAAGCAATGAGCCAACGTATCCGAAGGAAGCGGCGGCGCGGGTGCTGGATGCGATTCAGTCGTTAGACCGGGAACGGGCGAGGGAGGCCTTGGCGGGATTTATGGAGAGCGTTTCCAGCCCGGGAGGTCATCCGAACGACTACCAGCTGTCGTTAGTCCGGCTATTCGTAGAATTGATCCGTCTCCTGCAAGATGCCGGCGTCTCGATCTATTCGCTTACCCGCAATGAACGTTCGCTGTTCGATGAACTGATTCAGCTGCAAACGGTAAGGGATATCGAGTCGTGGTTCAACGGGCAGCTTGTCGAACCGGGAATCGCGCTGCTCGAGCAGCGGCGGGAGAAGCAGTTCCGCACGATTTCCGAAGAGGTCAAGCAACTGATCGCCGAAGAATTCGATACCGATCTGACGCTGGAAAAGTGCGCCGCCCGAATCAATTATCATCCGCAATATATTAGCCGTGTGTTTCGCCAGGAAACTGGCATCAACTATGTGGATTATTTGGCCCAGTATCGGCTGGACGTCGCCAAGCGCTGGCTGAGAGAGACCGATATGACGGTCACGGAAATCGCCGAGAAGCTGAAGTATAATAATCCGGCCAACTTTATCCGGTACTTCCGTAAAATGGAGGGAATGACTCCTGGACAGTTCAGGGGGAAGGCTTAACAGGAGCAGGCAGGGAGTGTTCCAATAAGCGCTTTGCTCTCCATAGTGTAGTATTTCCTGCAAATTCATGCTCAGGCTAGCGTCAGGAAATTGATTGATCGTTCTCTGATGCGGCCGGCATGATGGCTGCAGCCTCAATACATATAAATAACCTATTATTACAATGCGAAAAGAGGGATTAAACTGTGAGGAGAGGCAGAATTAGTATCGCCTATTGGCTGCTTGTTCTCGTCCTGCTAGTTTCGCAAGGCACCGCCTATGCGGAGCCGTCAGGCACCATACTGGCACCGATCGGCGAGCGAAAGCAGGGTGAAGCCTTCACCATTCAAGGAACGACCGGCTTGCCTGAATTGATCGTTCAGATCCTGAGGCCGAATCAAACGATTCTGGAAATGGATCAGCTTACTAAGGAGCAGTTTCTATTCGGTAAAACGGTTACGCTCCCCGCTGACGCCACGGTGGGCGTCTATACAGTGAAAGCGGGAGCGGGCAGCGAGGCTGCCGTAAGGGATTTCAATGTGGTTGCCAGGAATGGCGATGGAGAGCCAGGTACGGAGCCGGGGACTGAACCCGAACCTCAGCCTGCATTAGAGTTAAGCGCGATCGGCTCAGTCGAAGCAGGTGGGGCGATGCGTATTCTAGGCACGACCAATCAGCTTGCTTTACTGTGGAGAGTGTTAGCTCCGGACGGGACGCTGCTCCATGAGCAAGCGATAACTGGAGCCGAGCTGGAGCAGGGCTATGTCTACACGATTCCTGCGGATGCCGTAAACGGCGTGTATACGCTCAAAGTTGGCAACGACCGTGTGTCGAGGCAGTTTACGTTTCAGGTGACGCGAAACGATACCGGAACGCCAGGAGGTCGACCTCCTGGCGGAAGCAGCCGCAATCACAGCAGCCGAGGCAGCGCGGATATTTCGGCACCGGCGAAGCCGGAACCGCAGCAGGACGGCTCGGTTGCGCTCCTGCTTCAGCCCCAAGGGCCGCCAGATACAGCGGGAATGGTTCAAGTTATCGTCACGCAGGAGATCATTGACCAAGCCATGGCGGAGCTCAAGGCAGGAGCCTTGAAGCTGCGCATCGAGGCTGCGCCAAAGGATGGCGCGAAGGCTTATGCCTTTCAATTGCCCGCAGGCGTCCTGCATGAAAATAGCATGGACCTGCAAATCGAGCTGCTCACCGAATTGGCCAGTGTATCGTTTCGGGACAGCCTGTTCCGCCAGAGCGTAACGTCTGAAGCTCAGACCATTTCTATAACAATAAGAAAAGCACAAATGAATGCGCTTTCCCAAGGAGTGGCTGCAGCCAATGGCACACGTCCGGAGGTCATGGTGCAGGCGGCGCTGGATGGGCAGGCGATCAATTGGCTGAGGCTTGATTCGCCGGTCGTCGCCATTCCATATACCCCATCGGCAGCTGAGCTGGCCGTTCCGGATGGAATCACGGTTTGGTCTATCGACCGCTCAGGCGATCCGTCTCCGGTACCTAGCGGTCATTATGATAGCTACAGCGGCAAAGTGATCTTCCGTGCGGCACATCCCGGTCATTATGCCGTCGTTTATGTGACAAAGACGTTCACCGACCTATCGGGCTATGCTTGGGCGGAGAAGCCTATTCGAGCCCTTGCAGCCAAAGGCATCCTGATGGGCATTACGCCGGAAACGTTTGCCCCGGAAGCTTCGATACAACGCGCTGACTTCGTGCTGCTGCTCGTTCGTACGCTGGAGTTGTCGGCACCTTTCGAGGACAACTTCGACGACGTGCGTCCCGGAGCCTATTATTACGAAGCATTGGGCATAGCTCGAGCACTTGGCGTCACCGACGGAGCTGGCAATAACCACTTTCAGCCGGATCGATTGATTTCCAGGCAGGAAATGATGACGCTTACAGAACGGGCGCTGCATACGGCAGGACTGCTTGCCGAAAGCAGGGGGACGGATACCCGTGTTGAACTGAAAGCTTTTGCAGACGCCTCGCAGGTGGCGGACTACGCCGCATCCAGCGTTGCTGCTTTGATTCGCGAAGGGTTGATCGAGGGCAGCGGAGGCTCGCTCCGCCCACAGGATAACACCAGCCGTGCGGAGACGGCTGTCATGCTGTACCGCATTGTACAACACATCGCAGGAGGGATGTAACGATGGCTTTTGGATCATCATATAGACTGCGTCAGGCATTGAAACGATCCTGTATCGCGCTTGCGGCCGGTGCCTTGCTGGCATCGGCTGCAGCAAGCTTCACCGCGGGAACGACTCATGCGGCACCCGTGAATCTGGTAGCGGATTATGCCGTAAGTGAAGGGCCGCTTGTCCGCACGGAGCAATTCAACAATACGAATTACACGCCGCTTCCGGTTCATGTCGTCGATGAACTCAAAGGGATCCGGACCAAGGTCGTAAGAGATTTTGTTAAAATTAATTGGTACTACAACAAGGATGAGGCGAACAGCGATTATTTGGCTTATTCCATCGACGACCCGCGTAACGCGACGAACCCGGATTTACAGCATGGCCGCAAGGAAACGTATGATTTCATGTCCCAGTTTACCGATGGCATTCTCCTATCTCTCGCTTATTCCTATGGAGGTGACGCGAATCCGCAGAAAAACCGTCTCCTAGCCGGCGAGACCGAAATGAACTGGCCTGAATTCGACAAGGCGATGAAGAAAATTATTTATACGTTGAAGGAGAAAAATCCGAAGATCGAATATATCGAGGTGGGCAACGAGCCGAACCTGGAGCCTGCCTATTACGGACATGTGAAGGATGATATTCCCGGCTACATGCGCATGTATCAGGGCATGTCGGAAGCGGTAAAATGGGTAAACGCACAGGGCTTGGCCGGGCAGCCGCTGAAAGTAGGCGGACCGGTATTATCCGGCTACAATTTCGAGAAGCAGAAGCAGTTCGTCGATCTGGCCTACGCCGCAGGCTATCAGGTCGATTTCGTGTCATGGCACCGGTACCAGGAGGACGTGCGGATGAACGAAACGCAGGAAATCGAAATGAAAAGCTATCTGCACAAGTTTTATCCGAATGCTATAACCGTTGTTAGCGAATACGGCTGGAAGGGGGGCGGGGGGTTAAGTGATCCGACGAACAACGTCGGACTGGCGAAGCAAGCGGCGTTTATGACGGACTCGGCATCCTATTATGCCCACGGAGGGACGGATATTCCGATGAACTGGGTAGCGGTCCATACGCTGAATGCGTATTTCAAGAACCAGTTCGATGTCGACTATGCTTTAAGCAATGGGGATATGACGAATTGGCAGACGTTTATGAACCCTAATCCAAGGGCTTTACAATATTTGAATCTGCGCGGGTGGAGGGAGTCGGCATCGTCCTCCAAACCGATGAAGATCAAGGAAATTCGTTTTTTTGACAGCAGTAACAACCCGATTCCAATCCCGAATCCGGCAAACGACCCGAATATTGCGGCGGTTACGGACGGTGACGATACGACGCAGTTTATCCAAGCAGACTACTGGACCTGGCTCAAGTTCGATCTGGGGCCATCGGCTCCCGGGATTGCCAGGGTTGATATCAAGTGGGGGAATCCCGATATCAACACCTTCCAGCTCATTGGCACTAGTGATAAATTGAAATATTACGAGGTGCTGGGCCGCACTTTCTTCACCCCGTATTTTAACACAATGCGGATGTTCGCCCGGCTCGGGGACACCCGGGTGAAAGCAACCGGCGGAAGCAGTGACATCTATGGGACACGGATGCTGGCGACGAAGAACAGCGATTCCAAAGCGACGATGATGGTGTGGAACAAACAGGGAGACGGGGCGGCCTCATCCAATGTCAGCATCGATGTGAAGCATCTGCCGCCAGGCTTTGAAGGGAAGAGTGTACGGATCAAAAAGTATTTGGTCGACGAGACCCATAGCAATTATGCCTACAACAAAATCGACGAGCTCCAGTTGGTCGACGAAACCATAGCGAACACGGCGGACAATCTGACGATTAACGCTACGTTGAATAGAAATGCGGTAATGCTGATAGAGCTGGAGGCGGTTGATCCTAGCATCCAAAATATCGTGTCTGCCGGCAAGGAAGTTACCTCTACGACAGGAATGACGAATATGCCGGCGCTGGTGGACGGCAATAGTCTGACTGCTGCTGTCGCAGCCGATAGCAGCTATCCGCAAACTATACAAATGGATCTCGGCAGACCCTATGAGTTATCAGGGATGCAAATCGATTGGACGAACAGCGCATCGAGAGATTTCAGCTACGCAATAGCGACGAGCTTGGATGGCACGTCGTACCATACGGTAGCGGATCAAACCGACCCGGCTTCCGCAGTCCCAAGAGGGAACAGTTTGGACTGGTTCCAAACCAAGGCGCGGTATGTGAAGCTGACGGTGACGGTCTCCACCTTCGATGGCCCGCTATCGATTAACGATGTAAAGGTTTTTGCCGAAGCGCTGTACAAAAACGGGTTCGACACTACCGAGGATAAGAATGCAATGGCGGCATGGACGACGGTTGGCTTTGGATCGAAATCCACCCCATGGACCACCGTGACGGACAGTGTTTACCCTAACACATTCGTGCAACCGATGGACCTATACAGCACGACACCTAGTTTCGCCATTTTTGGTGACAGTCTTAAGGATTATGGAGTGGAAGCGCGGGTCAGAACTACGGACAGTGGAAACGTGCAAATGGGGCTTATTGCCCGAGCGACCGATTACAATAACTTGTATTACTTCAAGCTGTACCGAAACAGCTCCGCGCATCAGGCAGTGCTGGAGAAGCGCGTCAATGGAACGACAACCGTGCTTAAGTCGGTGGATTTGGCTGATCCGATTCAGTCGAACCGCTGGTATAGGCTGAATTTGGAAGCTGTCGGAACAACGCTGCGAGCTTCTATTGACGGCGTTCAGGTTATCGAGCTTACGGATGCCAGCCGGGCTTCCGGTAAATTCGGGCTGCGAAGCCATGAATCCATCGTAGGCTTCGACGATGTCAAAGTGTAT
This sequence comes from Paenibacillus sp. OAS669, assembly GCF_014873645.1. Taxonomy (NCBI): domain Bacteria; kingdom Bacillati; phylum Bacillota; class Bacilli; order Caryophanales; family Paenibacillaceae; genus Paenibacillus; species Paenibacillus sp. OAS669. The sequence goes on along the minus strand of NZ_JADBDR010000004.1, from coordinate 11,787 downwards.
CCGATCGTTCCGCTGCTTGGCGATATTAAGATGAACGGCGTTTCCATTGAGGGCTTCCATCCGCATTTGAACAACTACACTGTGCTTGTCCCATCGACGAGCTTTGCGGTAATCGTGACGGCAACCGTCTACGGTACGGCCAATACCATGGCGTCCCCGGCCTCCGGGCAGGTGGCCTTCGACGCGGTTGGCCAAGAGAGGTCGTACACAATAGCTGCGCTGTCGACTGAAGGCAATGGGGCGAATTATTACAAGATAAACTTGCGGACGGCAAGCGCCGACACATCGCTTAGCAGCCTGAGGCTGTCGGCCATTACGGACCCTCTGACAGCCCCGGGCCAACAATTACCCGAATCGAGTGTTGCTCTGGTTCCGGGTCAAACGAAATACACGATTCACGTTCCTTCCCGTACGGCTTATGTCAAGGTGGTAGAGGCGATCCCGACGGCAAGCAATTTGGCTTCAGTTCAAATCACTAACGCAGCTTTGGTGAACGGCTCGGGTACCGCAACGGTAAAAGTAACCTCCGAAGCCGGAACGACGGCGGAATATATACTGAATATCCGGGCGAATCCGGAGGCGGCTGCCGGGACGGTGCTATACGAAGAAAATTTTGAGAGCGGAGCTTACAATCAGGACGCAGCGACCGGTTGGAATAACGGTGCCGTACCGAATGGTGCAGCTTCACATCTACGCATTGTGGATGAGGATCAGGGCAAGGTGCTGGAGAAGTATACGACGACCAGCATGGCCTTTACGGTCGGTCAAAGCGGTTGGACAGATTACGATGTAAGGGCCAGAGTTAAAGCGCAGGCCAGCCCGTCACTGCCAGGCATTATTGCGCGCGCATCCGACGATGCCAAAAACTTTTATATGCTGCGCATTCATAACGGCACGAATGGACTGCCCGGCGGAAGCACGGGGTATGTCATCCTTGGTCGTGTCGTGAACGGGACGCTGCGTGAGCTGGACAGCAAAAAAATCCCATACCCGTATGCGGTCGGCAACTGGTATCAGCTTCGTCTTGTCGTGGACGGCAATCGGATCAAAGGCTATGTGGACGATAGCCTGATCTATGACGAAGTAGATAACGGATCGTTATTCCCGACGAATCCTCCCGCACTGATGCAAGGCAAGGCGGGGATCCGGGTGGCAAACCAGGCAGCCCGCATCGATGACTTTCAGGTGTCCGATCTTGCCGCCATACCCGCGGATTCGGTGAAGCCGGTGATAACCCTGAACGGGCCGGCAGTGATCGAAGTATTGGCTGGCACCACGTATACGGATGCAGGAGCGACGGCGGCGGATGATGTGGACGGCGATCTGACAAGCCGCATTCAAGTGAGCGGCAATGTGGACACGTCGACGCCAGGAACGTACACGCTGGTCTATACCGTAATGGACAACGCACAAAATGCGGCGGACCCGGTAGTACGCACTGTAAAGGTAACCGCTGCGGGGGATAAGCCGTTTACTGTCATTGCAAACGGCGGGCTGAACCGGACGAACGGTTTGAGCGCTAGGGTTGACGTAGCCCGTACAGCAGGGTCGTTAGATCATGCGGGTACAGAAGTCGTCTACTTTCAGCTTCTCAAGGGCAGCACTCCCGTATCCCATGTTGCGCTGGAAAGTGAGCTCACGAATGGTGGCAGCCTGACAGGACATTTCGATGTGCCGGATGCGGATGCGGATGCGGGCACCTATACCGTTCATGTGTTTATCGTCGACAAACTCGATTCTTCTATAGAGGGAACCTTACCGAATCCGTTATCGAATAAGGTGATCTTGGAGTAGATTTATCTGCAAGGAGGTAGCCTTTAGTTCGAATGGTTTTCCTTCCAATTAAGTCAACACATAAACAACAAGCCACTCCGCACAATGGAGTGGCTTATTTTGATAGAACTTCTCTTTTAGTGATTCGCTATTTCCTGCTTAATATTGTCCTTTAATTACAAAAAACGAGCCTCGAATCGTTCCGGCCAATTTGGATTTCTGCCTGGCAAACTTAAACTTGCCTTCCAACTCCTTGGGAACGTCCATTCCCTCAGAAAGCTTAAAGCCAACAGCCCGCTTCTTGGGATCGTCAACCGTATACATGACATTAAGCCCAAGACCATCCTCATAAAAAACGTAGGTGAACAGGATATTTTCGACTTGAAAGCGCGATGTTTCCAAAGGCTTGGCCGCAAACGCAATATCCCGTTCCTCCTTCAAGATTCGGTTCACATAATCAAGGATCTCCTGACTTTCGCCAGCTGGCACAACCGTAAATTCATGCTTGTATTTGTTCATAAAGTAACGGGCTTCGTTAGCACGTAAACCAGCGAGCGCTTCCGCTACAGGTGAAGATTCCAAACCTACCGTAGACACATTTTTAAAATCAACGATATACGACATGTCCATCCCTCATTTTCTCTTTATTCCCGAATCCTCTTAGATATTTACATAGATTGGTATTGACAAACGACACTTTAAATATACTACATTGCTACGTCAAAACCCTTTATTTCGAGGAATGGAAGCCATGCCAAATCAATATCGTGACCTTCGCTGCATCATCTATGAAAATATATCGATAAGCATTGTTCTCATTTAAAGTCGTCGCCCGTCAAATAGTTGTGGAACGGACGGTCTACCCAGAACTTATACGTGCTGACGGTGACCTTCGGGTCGATTTGTTTGAAACCGGCGACGATGCCGTCCGACTTGTCGTTCAGCGAGAACGATTGCGCATAATAAGGACCAGCTGCAGTGGTGATTTTATTATTGGTAATCACATCGTAATCGTTCAGTTCGGTCAAGGAATAATAGAGCGGCTGCCACCAGGAACCAGCGATCAGGCCGGATGTGTCTTCGCTGTTTTTCTTGGCGTATTTCAGTACGATCGGCTGGAATTTGGCCTTGTCCGCCGTACTCGTGAATTCGAAGGCGATGTCGTACTCCTTCGCCAAGGCGATATAGTTGCCGTTGGCCAGCTTTTGATAGCGCGTCGTGCTGGACGGTGTCGGCTGACCCCACTCGATCAGATGTACGAAAGCGGATGTCTTCGGCTCAAACTGCACTTTGGCTTCAATACCTTCGCTGCGCAGCAAGCCGATCAGCTGAATCGCGTGCTTTAGATCGGAATGGCCGTACGTTAGGGATAACGATTCGACGAAGTTGGAGCTGAATCGCGAGTCCTTCAAATTATAACCGGTGACCAGCCCTTGCTCCAAAGCGGTGTTGACAACTTTCTCCAGTTCAGGCGCCTCGATGATATCCGATGTATTGTAGGCATCGGTCAGCTTCGCATAGATATTGGGATCGGAGGTTTGGCCGATGTAGTGTTTATACTGGCCCTGAGTTTCCAGCAAGTGTCCGAGAAGCTGCTCCGTTAGCCGTTTGGAGGCGTTCGCGCCCAGCTTCAGATCGCCGTACAATTCCGGGTCGACGAGTCCGGCATCCTTAGCTGCAGCGATCTCCTGGGCAGCCGACAGCGAGACGAAATCATCGACGTTGAGCGCCAGCGGGGCGAGCGATTGGGACACTTTCGACTGCGGATAGGAATAGGCCAGCTCGGTGAGGCCCGCTGCTTTTACTGCGATGAAGGCGGCTTGCAGCGCTGAGAGCGGCTGATCCGCTGATACGGACGTCGAGGTCAGAATTCCTCTCTGATACAGTGCTGCGGCCGAGGCGTAGTACGGACTGGATGCCGATAGATCGCTGAAAGCGACGGTCGTTGTACTATCCGGCGTAAAGTTCAGCGAGCGGGTGACAGCAGCGATAAATTCCCCGCGCGTCGGTGTTTCCGACAGCGACACTTGGAATTTCTCCTGCAGGAATACGCCGTATTCGCTCGATGCCTGCTGAGTTTGTACAGCGGCGGTCTGAATGGGAGCGGAAGCTTCCGCTGGAGCTTCAGCGCCAAATGCCGCGTGCGCTGGAACCGTAAATAGCAGGGAGGCGGATAGGGCTGCTGTGAGCAGTCCATTCGGTACGGAAATCGTCTTGAACATGATGCATTCCTCCAACCATAGTTAAAATGGAAAATATAAATCCGAGTAATTATGTAGGATTTTCCTATGCATTCTATCATTCGTCAGAAAACCTGTCAATAGTAGAAAACCAGCCGAGATCTAGTCAGAGAATCTGTTCCGATCCGCGAATTGAATGCATGACGCAAAGTTGAAATGTGAAAGTTATTATGCTACAATCACTTTTAGTATTCGAGGGGAGATGATGAGAATAATGTAAGTTTTCTTGCTATTTTACGAATGATAAAACAATATCTGTTTTATTTTTTGTTGAGCAAGAAAGTTACTTATTCTCTTCACTCAAATAAATTTATCTGTCCCACGAGGTGGGTTAGATTTCAGCATTCATTTATTTGAGCTACAAGAAAGGGAACTTTCTTGCAGCTCTTTTTATTTTTTTAAGGAGGTTGAAAATCGATGTTTGAAGTTGTAAATGATCATGTGAGCCGTTCATTGTCCGTTGGTACGGTTCACGATCAAATAAAACGGATGCCGGAGCATTATCCATCTATCGATAGATGCACGTAGCGATTCTAGCTGCAAGCTTCGTGGGCTTTCATAGGGTTGGTTAATGTGCTTGTTAGACACCAACAAAAGGGTGTAAAGGCTTTTTCTCCGGCTCAAGAGGAGAAAAAACATGAAATCAACTTCGAAATACGAAATGATTCAACATATATTGACAGAATGGAAACAACCCGCCTATCGGTTCCAGCAAATTACGGATGCGATCTTTAAGCAAAGAATCGGGGAGTATGACCGAATGACCGTACTGCCCAAGAGGATAAGAAACGATTTCATCATGGAGCTTGGCGAACATGTTTTGAACTTAACCCCTGTTATGCAAAAGACATCCAGTCAAGTGAATAAAGTGCTCTTTGCCATTGAGGGCGGCGAACGGGTGGAAGCCGTTCAGCTGAGCTATGAGCGCGGGTGGAAATCCTACTGCATTTCCAGCCAGTGCGGATGCGGATATGGCTGCCGCTTTTGCGCTACAGGCACAATCGGCCTGAAACGGAATCTGACTGCCGATGAAATTACCGATCAATTGTTATATTTTCATTTAAACGGTCAAGCCTTGGATAGTGTTTCGTTTATGGGGATGGGAGAGGCGCTGGCCAATCCTAATATCTTCGACGCCCTTAAGCTTCTAACCGATTCCCGAATCTTCGGCTTGGGTCATCGAAGAATAACCGTTTCCACTATCGGTATTATGCCGGGGATCGATCGTCTGACGCAGGAATTTCCGCAGGTAAATCTGACCTTTTCCCTGCATTCTCCGTTCGACGAACAGCGGAGCGAGCTAATGCCCATTAACCATCGCTTCCCGCTTCATGATGTAATGAATAAGCTGGACCAGCATATTCGCACTACAGGCAGAAAAGTATATATTGCGTATATCTTGCTTCGAGGAGAAAACGATTCAACGGAACACGCAGAGGCGATTGCCGCCTTGTTGAAGAATAGAGGCTCTTGGGAACATTTATATCACGTCAATTTGATCCCCTACAATGCGACCGATGTGACGCCCGAAAGCTTCCATCCATCGGACAAAGACCGGGTTCAACGGTTTGTTAAGATTTTAAAGTCCAGAGGAATTCATGTCACCGTGCGAACCCAATTCGGAACGGATATCCAAGCAGCATGCGGCCAATTATATGGACATAACAAGTAAAAAAAGCTAAAGGAGGGATAACATGAGTACGGACACCGTGGTTACGCATGATTTACTCCGTATAAGTCGATAATATCCATTAAACTTATACGGAGTAAAATGAGACTGGATGGATATGTACCGACTTTTTATAAAGAAGCAGTGTGGTTATAAAAAGGAGGAACTTTCAACATGTCAATGATACAAGTACAAAACCTGACGTTTTCTTATCCGAGCAGCTTTGATAATATTTTCGACGATGTTAGCTTTCAACTCGATACGGATTGGAAGCTCGGATTTATCGGCCGCAACGGACGGGGTAAAACAACGTTTTTCAATCTGTTGCTGGGCAAATATGAATATAGCGGGAAAATTATTTCTTCGGTCGAGTTTAATTATTTTCCCTACCCTGTCTCGGATAAAAGCAGACTCACCTATGAAATATTGGAAGAGGTATGTCCGCAGGCGGAGGATTGGGAGTTTCTTCGGGAAATCTCTTATTTGGATGTCGATGCCGAAGTGATGTACCGGCCCTTTGAAACCTTATCCAATGGGGAACAAACGAAGGTTTTGCTTGCCGCGCTTTTTTTGAATGAAGGGCAGTTTTTATTAATTGATGAGCCCACCAATCACCTGGATACCGATGCACGAAAGAGGGTTTCCAATTATTTAAAAAGAAAAAAAGGGTTCATTTTAATTTCGCATGATCGAAACTTTTTGGATGGCTGTGTTGACCACATTTTGTCCATCAACCGGGCGAATATCGAAGTTCAAAGCGGTAATTATTCTTCCTGGAGGCTCAATTTCGACAGACAGCAGGAGCATGAGGAAGCAGCAAACGAGCGTTTGCAAAAAGACATTGGAAGGCTGCAGCAATCTGCCAAACGTTCAGCAAATTGGTCAGATCAAGTAGAAGCTTCCAAAAATGGCACAACGAATTCCGGTTCTAAATTGGATAAGGGGTTTGTGGGACACAAGGCTGCCAAAATGATGAAACGTGCAAAGAATATTGAATCCAGACAGCAGAAAGCCATTGAAGAAAAGTCAAAGCTGCTCAAAAATGTGGAAAAAACAGAGTCATTAAAGCTCGAACCTTTGGAATACAAATCCGAAGAGCTGATTCGTTTAACGGATGTATCCGTTATATACGATGGTGAAACCGTGAATAAGCCCATAAGTTTTCATGTTAAGCAAGGAGACCGGGTTGTGCTTGACGGAAAGAATGGCAGTGGAAAAAGCAGTATTTTAAAGCTCATCCTAGGGGAGCCCTTACAGCATACAGGCACTTTGAACGTTAGTTCAAGTCTTGTCATTTCTTATGTACAGCAGGATACTTCTCATTTAAAGGGAATGTTATCCGACTTTATTGAAGAACATCAAATTGATGAACCGTTATTTAAATCCGTTCTGCGAAAAATGGACTTTGAACGTATCCAGTTTGAAAAGGATATATCCCATTATTCCGGCGGGCAAAAGAAAAAGCTGCTTATAGCCAAAAGCTTATGTGAAAAAGCTCATTTATACATTTGGGATGAGCCGTTAAACTTCATTGATATTTATACACGCATGCAGATTGAAGAGCTTATTCAAGGCTTCAATCCAACCATGGTGTTTGTAGAGCATGACCAGGCATTCCAAGAACAAGTGGCTACGAAAACGGTAGCCCTATAATGAACCTTCAGTACTGAGAAGTAAACCCGTTCCATAATTCCGGAGCGGGTTTATTTTTGTTTTTTATTTGGGAAATGGATGAGTTTCCTCGACCGTGATACCGGCCGCTTTCAAATGCCCGTAGGCAATGATTTTGCTAAACTGGGATGCAACTTCATCTGCAGGAAGGGCGTTATCGTTTTTAACCCACCAAATTACAATCCCCATAAAAGCTGATACGAGGTATTCGAGCAGCAATTCCTTGGATATCGACGAAGGGGAATTTCCCTTAGCAGGATTCCATCCTTCATTCAGTTTATCTTTAATGATATTCTCCATTTTCGCTCGAAACGGATAGATTCTGTTCTCGCCAACTAACATAGCATAGTAAAAGGTAGTGTTACGCGAAATATGTTCGAGTATAGTTTGCATGACTAGTTCGAGTACAGAAATACTGTAAGGATTCGTACTGATGGGACAAAGAACGATGGCATCCTTTAATTCGCTCAACAAATCATTCATGCATGTATCTAATAAATCGGGCTTATTTTGGTAATGGAGATAAAAGGTGTTGCGATTAATCATTGCCCGATCGGCAATATCCTGTACCGTAATCGCTTCGTAACCTTTTTCCTGAATAAGCTCATAAAACGCCTTGCGAATCGATTGTTTCGTGCGCAGTATTCTTAGATCCGTTTTCTTGCTCATGGTTTTCGTTCCCCCAAAATGGATTTAGTCCGTTTAGCGACAAACTTTTATAAGATGTCTGTTATCCTTCAAAACGAAAAATATTGAATATTGAACGTGATAATAACCTCAATTATAATGAGCGACAGATAAATAAACAACATGATGTTCATTATTTATCAAATGACCAATTACTCTAAGGAGGATATTCCAATGACATTCAACCATCAACATGAGCTTGTACTGAAAGCAATCGCCGTTCTGGAAAGTTTAGAAAGCGGGAACCCCGAAGCGATTACGGCTTACGTTCATCCGGAACATTATATTCAGCACAATCAGGCCTTACCCAATGGTCGTGAAGCCATGCTTGGCGCACTCGGTCATTTAAAGGAAATAGGTACGAAGGTAAGCATTAAGCGTACATTAGTAGACGGAGATTATGTCGCTCTTCATTCTTTATATGATTTTCACGGACCTAAAGCCGCTTTTGATATTTTCCGTTTCGAGAATGGACTCATCGTCGAGCATTGGGATAATTTACAAGAGATGGAGGGCAAGACACCAAGCAATCATACGATGATTGATGGACCGATCACCATTAAAGATATCGACAAGACGGATGCCAACAAACTATTGGTCAGAAGCTACGTCGAGAACATCTTGCTTGGGAAGAACCGCGACCTGCTTGCCGCTTATTTTGACGGAGATAACTACATTCAGCATAGTCCACATATTGCGGACGGCCTTTCCGGACTTCATGCTGCATTGCAGGCGCTGGAGGAGAAGCATATTGAGTTTCAATATACTCATGTCCATCAAGTCATAGGACAAGGCGATTTTGTGCTTACAATGAGCGAAGGTCACTTCGACCGTCAGCCTACCGCTTTCTACGATTTGTTCCGCGTAGAGAATGGAAAGATCGCCGAGCATTGGGATGTCATCGAGCCCATTCTGCCGGCAGAAAAACGAAAGAACTCGAACCCTAGATTTTGAGGAAATTTTGCAACTGCATCGCGACGATTCCTTGTGACGACGGGAGCCGCGCAAGAGCGACCATGACGAAGGTCGAGAAAGCGAAAAAAATGTCCGCGATCCACAAGCAAAAAAGGAGCGGAAAAAGAACAGGAGGCGCCGTACGGAAGGGATTGTGGTCCTGAATGGAATGCGTGAGTACAATAAGCATAGGCCTACTGCTTGCTGCAGTAGGCCTTGTTTTACAATCCTATTTCTACTCATTTGAAGAATTACTTTTTAAGCTCTTCAGGGATCTCAGGACGATGCCATTCAAAGCTAAACGAAGTAGGTACAGTAATAAAAGCAACACCAACTAGCATGGTATTCAGAATTTTCGCGATACCTTTTTTTACCATAGTCAATAACTCCTCTCAAGTTTAAATATTTTTTCAAACCAAGGTGTTAATGAAAATGCTTGTACAATTATAATAGAGGATAATAGAGAATTTTGTAAGTAGAAATTGGAAAAAATAAATAATAAACTGCAAATTTTTATGATCCATTTTTTACGTAAAGAGACCTTCCTTATTACATCAATTCCTTTTGGTGCATAGATTGCAAAAACAAATAGAGAAATAATATCAAAAGTGAGTCCTAAGTAATCATAAGGATACTTTACGAAAACAAGAAGCAAAAATACGATAATGGTAAAGATACAACAGGATAACGAAGAATTTAGATGCGCTCCGCCTGTAAAGTACCTTAATACGGTTAATATCAAGAATACTACGAGCCAACGTTCCAGGTTCCCGGCAACGGCGCAAATAACGAATGATACCAAGAGTGCGGTAAGGGTATTAATAGTAATAATTAGCGAATAGGTTAACAGCTCCTTAGAGGAAGCTTTAGGATGATTTTGCCTGATAAAGTCAGCTATTTTTGAGGCTAACTCATCGATTGGATTCATTTTTTACCCACTCCAGTAGTGTTTAAGTACTTTTTATCTACCGCGTTTTTGTTTCTTCTCCAGGCAATTATCAAAACGATGATAAGTAATAATGCGATTAAAAAAAATATAATCGGATGGATCATGCTGTGTGTAGCCGTGTACATAGACAGCCTGCTTGCTTGAATTGCACAAACAATTAATATGAGTAGAACGCCAAAAATAACATTGAGCGGTTTCAAGGCTTTACGACCGTAAAGTTGTCTTGCGAGGAACATGAATCCAAACTTCCTGTAATTGAACAAAGCTGTTAATAGTAGAAGCAATATACTAGTACTTATTTGAATAATGGACATTTGAGTTAATGAATTACTAATACCCATATAAGTGGTTAAACCTATAAGCTGTGCAATGGAAGCAATTAAGTATTCCGCTAGAAATCCTACAATCGTATAAATGATGGAAATTAGGAATGAATATGCAATCGGCAGGTTAAACAGCACTGTGCAAGATATAATCAAAAATGTCGGCAGGAAGAAGATGGTGATCCCTTTCATAGCCGCTACTTCTGATAAATAATAGGAGAGCAGACTCATTATAGTAGTAATTGATAATATTTTATAAAGATTACGGCCGAACAAAAGGCGAAAAATAGAAAAGGTGAAGAGACCTGTTGCACCATATTCCAGTATGTATAGTAATATCCGACTTACAGCAACCACAAAGGCACCAATCTCTCTTGTTGTATTATTGTTACTAGTTATTAAATAAGAATTAACATATTTTTGTTTATTTGTGTAGTCTTTTTTCACAATGTGAACTAAATAATGCCCGCTTTGTGCCTGGCAACAAATTATTGACAGGAAGAAATTGCAATTATAAGATTGATCGGATAGTTGGGCTTAATGACGTTAAAACGGCATATTATGTGTTCTTGCGGATGATTACGTTCGTGGGCCTGAGGGATTTATTGTGGAGCTGGCTGAGAACATAAAAAGGAGAATGTGGCCTATGTTGAACAAAAAAACAAAGGGTGCGGATGTGATCGGTTGGGCACGTGACGATGATTGAGCTATTAACGAATGATTTGCTTGCTTTGCATGAACGGATTAAACAAGCTGGCGATCCTATTGATAAAGAGCCTGTGTTTACTAAAGATTTCGGTTACTTCACCTTTTATGATCCGGACGGGCATTATTTTCGAGCGGTCGAAGAAGCATAACAATAGTAAAGCCCTTGAGTATCTTATGATAGACTCGAGGGCTTGTTCCTTATTGTAAATTGTTCCCATCCGTTAAAGGGTCCTTGTCTAAATCGCTTGCAGATTCAAACACATTGTCTTGCGGAACATTCGTAAGATCAAGCTTTTGCTTCACCTGATCGCCGATGTTTTCATACCAGGCTTCAAAGGAGTCATCTAATTGCGCCTCACGATGGCGATCCTCATTCACATCCGAGTCAGCTTCGATTTTACTGCCAAGTACCCCATAATCATCCCCAGTTTGGCTCATTGAGTGCTTCAACTCCTTCGTTGTTGGGTCTAATTAAAATCTCCCAAAAGAATCCATTTTATACATGGACTTGTTCTGCAAGATTTCGGAGATGAATATGGAATCCAAGGAGTGGCATACTTTTATCGTGTTGCCATCTCAGCAAAAGGAGGTTGGAAGGATGTCTCGCAATAATGCGAACAATAACGGCAAAAAATCTCAGCCTGGAAATAACCAGGACTCTGAGGTAGCCGGATCCAATGGCAAGACGAAGAAATAAAGGAGTAAGAAACCGCCGAACGGGACTGTTGACAAAGTACGGCTAGGGATTAAATTCCCTAGCCGTACTTTACTTTTGGCGTATTTCCTCCTGAATTATTACGATTTTCGGTGGCT